>JAWWBG010000134.1:0-7501 GCA_033721095.1 Nitriliruptorales bacterium | reverse complement strand
GGCCGCTACAGCTGCGGATTGAGGCGCTCAGGGCCTGAGTGCAGCTTGTTGATCGCGTTCAGGTAAGCCTTTGCGGATGCAATCACAATATCGGTGTCCGCGCCGTGTCCGTTGACCACACGGCCCGATTTGGACAGCCGCACGCTGACTTCGCCTTGCGAATCCGTGCCGCTGGTGATGGCGTTGACCGAGAACAGCTGCAAGTCCGCACCGCTGGAAACGATCGACTCGATCGCCTTGAAGGCGGCGTCAACCTGTCCGCTGCCGTGCGCCTCGGCCTTTTTCTCGGCGCCATCCTCGGAGATCACCACCCGCGCCGACGGTGTCTCGCCGGTTTCGAGCTGGGCCTGGATCGAAACAAGCTTGAAATGCTCATTCTCATGGCCGAGCGCATCGTCGGAGACCAGCATCACCAGATCCTCGTCGAATATTTCGTGCTTCTTGTCAGCCAGCTCCTTGAAGCGCGCGAACACCGCGTTGAGCGCTTCTTCCGATTCGAGCTCGATACCGAGTGCGGCCAGGCGCTGACGGCCGGCTCCGACGAACGTCGACTGGAGCATGGTGGCGACCAGCGGCGGAACCCGCGGTGCCTGCGCCCACGGCAGCAGCCGTTGGCGCAGGAGCCGCCAGCCGGACAGGTCGCGCGGGATGTGCTCGACGGCGCGCGGCCCACCGGGGGGTGCGACGTCGACCACGATCAGGCGTGCGGTCGGGTCGATCTCGCTGGCTGCATCGACCGGCAGGTTGTCCAGCAGGCCTCCGTCGACGTGCAGGTGCCCATTGATGTCGACGGGTGTGAACACCCCCGGGATGGCCAGGCTCGCCCGGAGCGCGTCCGCGAAGGCACCCGTTCGGTGCACGTACGGGGTCATGGCCGTCAGGTCCGTCGACATGCAGGCGAAGGTGATCCACGCGTCCTCGAGATCCATGTCGCCGACGGTGTCCCGGATCTGGTCCCAGAGCCGTCGGCCGCGCACGAGGCTCGCGACGGGGAGGGTCGGGTCCTTGATGCCCTCGAAGGCGCGGCGGGCGTGGTCGAGCGCGTCGTCGGGGGTCATCCCGATGGCGACGAGCGTGCCCATGACGGCGCCCATCGAGGAGCCGGTCACCAGGTCGACCGGGACACCGTGCTCGTCGAGGGTTTTCCAGACCCCCAGCTCGGCGAGGCCGCGGGCGCCGCCTCCCCCGAGCACCAGCCCGACGGCCTGGTTGGCGAGGTGGCGGGCAACGCGCCCGAGATCCCCCGCATCATCCCGCCGCATGTGGAGGTGGAGGTCGACGGTGCGCTCGGCCAGCCAGGCGCGAGTGCCGCGGGGGCGTTCGGTGGCCGGTGGGTGAGCGAGGACGAGGACCCGCCGATCGTTGGCGTCCCGCCCATTCCCCTCGGCCGCGATCTCGACCTCGGAGGGTGCCGGCCCGTCCTCGACGTCCACCACGATGGCCAGCCGATCGGCAGACCGCGTGACCTGTTCGGTCCAGCCCGACCACTCGGGGTCCGCCACGAGGACAACCAGATCGTGGGCGTCCTCGAGCCTGGTCAGCCATGTCCCACCGCGACCCGTACGGTCGCCGGACCGGACGACAACGGCGTCCATCGTGTCCGCGAGCCGCCCCGCAATGGCCTCGGCCGTGGCCACCGCGCTCGGCGTCGCTGGCAACAGTGTCACGACCCGGTCCTGGATCACGTTGGCGCGTTGGCGGCGTTCGAGCACGCTCGCCAGTACCCGTTGGATCGCGTCGGGGCTCGAGGTCATCAGCTGCGCCAGCCAGGCCTGGTCGAGCACTGCGACGCGTGTGTCGCGCACGGCACGCAATGTGGCGGCCCGGACGCCGCCGTCGAGGAGGGCGGCCTCGCCGATCAGCTCGCCCGGGCCGTTGTCGCCGAGGATGCGCGTTTGCTCGCCCTCGCGCACCGAGGCACGCAATCGGCCGGTGACGATGACCCACGCGGCGTCGGCCGGGTCTCCCTCCTCGCAGAGGATGTCGCCGGCTCGCAGCTCACGGGTCGTGACCCCACGCGCCAGCGTCGATGGAGCCACTCCGGGAAAGATGTCGGCAAGCGCCCGACGCGTCTGCGTTCGGACGGCTTGGGTCGGGCCCGTCGCGGCCTTCTTCCTTGCGCGCCGACGGCCATTGCTGCCGGTGGTGGACTTCCCGCGACTGTTCGCGGACGAGCTCGACTTCTTGGCACGTTTGCGCGCCTGCTTGGAGCTCCCCCCGGCCATGTGGCCCCCCAGCCGTGACCTGTGCATCGCGATCCGACGCCTGATCGATCCTAGGAGTATCCGCCTGCTGCTGCGGCGTGAATGGCGAGCGTGTCGCCCGGGCACGCGGCGGGTTCGGCCCCTGTCCACAACCGGGCCAGTCCGCCCGGCAGGTCGTGGTGTCCAACCGCGATCCTGTCGCGGCAACCATCCATCCAAGAGGTCTCGTGGACTCGACCCCGGCTTGGCGATCAGGCGTCGCGATCGGCGTCGCCCCGGTCGCCGGCCGCGCGTGCGAGCACTGCGCTCGCGAGCAGGCGCAAGGGGCCGCCGAACGACCGCTCCCGGATCGTCCGCTGCTCACCTCGCCGGAGGCAGCGGCGGCCGTGCTCCAGCCATGGCTGGGCGGTCACGATCGAGAACGCTGCGTGCTCCTGTTGCTGGACACCAAGCATCGCCTGCTCGACACCACGCTCGTCAGCATCGGCACGATCGACCACACGTTCATGAATCCGCGGGAGATCCTGCGCGACGCCCTGCTGGGCAACGCCGCTGCGATCATCGTCGGCCACAATCATCCCTCCGGCGACGTCACCCCCTCGCCGGATGACCGGGCCGTGACCACAAGGCTGGCTGCGGCCGCACGGACGGTGGGCATCGAGCTCCTCGATCACCTCGTCGTTGGCGGGGGTCGGTGGGCTTCGCTGGCCCGGCTCGGCGTCGTGTGAGGGCCATGGCCGCGGTCGTTGCCTGCACGGCCGCCAGCACCCGGGTCCGGCACATCGGCCGAGGGCGACAGACGGGTGTTATCCTCGACAGCGAGTGACTTCTTCGCGCGGTGGCGTCGGGACCCGCCCGGAGGACGTTCCTTCCCCCATGCAGGCGGCCTGCTGGAGTCAGGCCCAACATCGTCAGGCAGCCCGATGGCGAACATGTCGACCACCTTCCAGTTCATTGGCCGCGACATGGCCGTGGACCTCGGAACCGCCAACACCCTCGTCTACGTCCGCGGCCGCGGCATCGTCCTCAACGAGCCGTCGGTCGTCGCGATCAACACCAAAAACGGCGACATCCTCGCCGTGGGTGCCGAGGCCAAGCGCATGATCGGCCGGACGCCCGGTCACATCATGGCGATCCGTCCGCTCAAGGACGGCGTGATCGCCGACTTCGACGTCACCGAGAAGATGCGCCGCTACTTCATCCAGGCGGTCCACAAGCGTCGGTTCCTCGCCAAGCCGCGGTGCGTGGTCTGCGTGCCCAGCGGCATCACGGGTGTCGAGCAGCGCGCGGTCGAGGAGGCCTCGATCCAGGCCGGCGCCCGTGCGGCCTACATCATCGAGGAGCCGATGGCCGCAGCCATCGGGGCCGGGCTGCCCGTGCACGAGCCCGCCGGCAACATGATCGTCGACATCGGCGGGGGGACCACCGAGGTCGCCGTGATCTCCCTGGGTGGCATCGTCACCAGCCAGTCCATCCGCATCGGTGGCGACGAGCTGGACGACGCGATCATCAACTACGTCCGCAAGGAGTACTCGCTGATGCTCGGCGAGCGCACGGCGGAGGAAATCAAGATGGCCATCGGTTCGGCCTTCCCGCTGCCCGACGAGCCGCATGCCGAGATCCGCGGTCGCGACCAGGTGTCCGGCCTGCCCAAGACCATCATCATCTCTGCCGAGGAGGTCCGGCGCGCCATCGAGGAACCGGTCAACGCCATCATCGATGCCGTCAAGAACACGCTGGACAAGACCCCGCCCGAGCTGGCCGCGGACATCATGGACAAGGGCATCGTCCTCGCCGGCGGCGGCGCGCTGTTGCGTGGCCTCGACGAGCGCCTCAAGCACGAAACCGGCATGCCCATCCACATCACCGAGAACCCGCTGTCGTCGGTGGCCATCGGCTCCGGCAAGTGCCTCGAGGAGTTCGAGGCGCTCCGGAAGGTCCTGATCTCGTCGTCGCGTCATTGACGCGGGTGCGTTGAGACGGGATGTACGGGCGTCGACGTGCACGCGTCCTGCTCGCTGTCCTGGTCCTGATCAGCCTCGTCCTGATCACGATCGACTTTCGCTCGCCCCAGGGTGAGGGTCCCCTCGACCGTGGCCGCGAGCTGCTGACCTCGGTCCTCGGCCCCCTCCAGGACGGGTTGGGCTCACTGGTCCGACCGATCGGCGATGTCTTCACCGACGTCGGTGACCTGTTCTCGCTCCGCGACGAGAACGACCAGCTCCGCGCCCGCATCGACCAACTGGAGAGCCGTACGCGCTCGATCGGCGACCTGGAGCGCGAGAACGAAGAGCTGCGGGAGCTGCTGGGCATGCGGGAGCGTTCGGGCCTCGATGTCGTCGTTGCCCAAACCGTTGCATTCGGCCCCTCGAACTTCGAGTGGACGATCACGATCGACGTCGGATCGCAGAATGGCGTCGAACGCGACATGGCGGTCGTCAACGGCGACGGGCTGGTTGGTCGCGTGATCCAGGTCACGCCGACCGCCGCCCGCGTCCTGCTGGCAATCGACCCCAACTTCTCGGCCGCGGTGCGCCTGACCCGCACGGGAGCCGTCGGCGCCCTCGATGGCCGCGGCGGAGGGCTCATGCGCCTGGAGACCCTCAACCCGGAGGCCCACCTCGTCCGCGGCGACGAGGTCGTCACCGCCGCGTATTCGAACGGCGTGTTCCCTGCCGGGATCCCCGTCGGGTCGATCGACACCATCGGCGAGACGACCTCGGTCCTGACGCGGGAGGTCGGGGTGCGACCCTTCGTCGACTTCAGCCGCCTCGACCACGTGATGGTGGTCCTCCATCGGCCGCTGGCGGAGCTTCCCGAGATCGTGATCGACCCGTCCATCCCGATCCGACCACCGGACCCGTTGCCGTCGCCGACCCCGTCCGAGTCGCCGTCACCGGGAACGTCTCCGTCACCCGGAGCGACGGCGTGATCGCGCGCATGGGTGTGGTGTCGCTGATGATCCTGACGGTCGCTCTGCTGCAGACGGCGGTCTTCCCGCACCTCACCATCAGCGGATTCCGGCCCGACGTCCTGCTCCTGCTGGTGATGGCATTCGCCATGCGTGACGGCCCGATCGTCGGCCTTCGTGTCGGCTTCGCGGCCGGCCTGTTGGCCGACCTCCTCATGGACTTCTCGGCCGTCGGGATCACGGCCCTGGTGTTCCTGGGTGTTGGCTACATCGTGGGGCTCTCACGCCCCTACCTGTCGGACGAGTCGATCAGTGCGCCGCTGGTGCTGTCGGGCCTCACCGGGTTCATCGGAACCGCCGGCGTGGCGATCCTGTCCGCCCTCCTGGGCGAGCAGGCACTGAGTCTCCAGCTCATCGCCCAGGCCTCGGCGGTCGTCGCCCTCTACAACGTCCTGCTGTCGCCGATCGTCGTGGGCACCGTCACGCGGATCGTGGATCGGTTCCCCGCGCAGGGTCTGCTGGCGGCCCCATGACCTCGCACTGCGGAACCGGACCGGTGCCATCGCCGTTGCGATCGGAGAGGCGCCGTCCGACATGAGCACCAACGAGACCCGGCCGCTGCTGCGGCTGACCCTGCTCGCCGCCATCGCCATGGTCGCGTTCGGCGCCCTCGTGTCACGACTGTGGTTCCTCCAGGTCCTGGCCGGGGCGACCTACGCCTCAGCCGCCGAGGAGAACCGTGTCGGCCTGCTGGAGCTGGAGGCCCCGCGCGGACGGATCCTGGCGGCGGACGGCACCGAGCTGGTGAAGAACCGGCCCGCCCAGACCATCTCGGCCCATCGCGGCCAGCTGCTCAACGCCGCGGGGGAGCCCCGGGACGAGGTTGCCGAGGCCGTCCTCGACCGCCTCGAGGTGCTGCTCGACCTCGACCGCGAGACCATCCTCGACCGGCTGGCGAGCCGTCGCACGTCCGTGTTCCGTCCGGTCCCGATCGCCGAGGACGTGCGGCCCGAGGTCGTGTTCGCCATCCGCGAGCACTCCGAGCTGTTCCCGGGTGTCGTGGCCGAGACGCTGCCGGTCCGCACCTACCCCAGCGGGACCCTCGCCGCCCATGTCCTCGGCTACATCGGTGAGATCAGCTCGGCCGAGCTCGAGACCGAGCAGTACGCCGACTATCGCGCCGGCGACCTGATCGGCTGGGCCGGTCTCGAACGCACGTGGGAGCCATGGCTGCGTGGGACCGACGGCCTCCGCAAGCTCGAGGTCAATGTCACCAACACCGTGCAACGCGAGTTGTCGGAGCGCCCCCCCGTGCGTGGTCACGACCTGGTCACCTCGATCGACTTCGAGCTCCAGCGCGACCTCGAACGGCTGCTCGAGGACGGGATCCTTGCCAGCCGATTCACGGAGCGGAAGGACGGCACGACCCTTCCCTCGGTGGCAGGGTCGGCGGTCGTGCTCGACCCACGTGACGGCAACGTCGTCGCGATGGCGTCCTGGCCGACCTTCGACCCGGCCGAGTTCGTCGGCGGTGTCAGCCACGACTACTGGTCCGTCCTGCAGGATCCCGACAACCATTTCCCGCTGCTCAACCGGACGATCCAGTCGGCCTACCCACCCGGTTCGACCTTCAAGATCGTCTCCGGCGCCATGGGCCTGCGTGCTGGAATCATCACCACGTCCACGAGGCTGTCGTGCCCGCCGGCGTGGTCGCTCGGGGGCATCACGTTCCGCAACTGGAATCCCCGGCACGAGGGCAGCCTCGACCTGTCCGCGGCGCTGATGCGCTCGTGCGACACGTTCTTCTACGAGGTCGCCTACCAGCAATGGCTGCGCGAGGAACGACAGGAAGCCAACGAGGAACCCGTCGTGGAGCTGCTGCCTGCGGTCGCCGCCGAGTTCGGACTCGGACAAACGCTCGGGATCGATCTGCCGGGCGAGAAGGCAGGGGTCATTCCGGGACGGGCCTGGCGCACGACCTTCTGGGAACAGCATCGCGACACGTACTGCCGCAAGGCGGCTGAACTCGAGCCCGGGTATGCCAAGGAGGTCAACCAGGACCTGTGCCTGTACGGCGGTGCGTGGCGCGGCGGCGATTCGGTCAACTCCTCGATCGGGCAGGGCGATGTGCTCACGACGCCGCTCCAGATCGCCGCGGCCTACAGCGCCATCGCCAACGGTGGAACCCTGTGGCAGCCGCAGGTGGTCGACCACCTCCTGGCTCCCGACGTCACCATCGCCACCCGCGCCGAACCCGTCGCCCTGCAACAGCTCTCGTTGGACGAGGCCCAGATGGCAGCGATTCGCGCCGGCCTCGAACTCGGCCGCCTTGCGGCAGTACGTGTCGCGATGCTGTTCCCAGAAGCTCGTCCGCCACGCCCGCCCG
>JAWWBG010000133.1:0-7519 GCA_033721095.1 Nitriliruptorales bacterium | reverse complement strand
GCTCGCCGGTGGACAGCTGGTCGGCGCCCTCGCCGGTGGCCATGATCCGCTGTTGGCCCCGGGGTACGGCGCGAGCGGCCAGGTGCAGGTCCAGCGCGACCCCGAAGCTGTCGAAGCCCGGTCCGAGGTTCGCCGTCGTCGCCGGGACCCGCACCTCGGCGATGGGTGCGGTCACGCCAGCTCCAGGATCTCAGCGGCCGCGTCAACGTCCGCGGGAATGGTTGGCGGAGTGGGAGCGCCGGCGATCGCCCAGTCGGGGTCCTTGAGGCCATGGCCGGTCAGCACGCAGACCACGACCTGGCCGCGGTCAAGGTCGCCCGACTCCTTCAGCTGGAGCAGGCCGGCCACTGATGACGCACTGGCCATCTCGGCGAACACGCCGTGGCGGGCGATCATCCGGTAGGCGTTGAGGATCTCGCGATCCGTGACGGCGCGAATCGAGCCGTTCGACTCGCTGGCGGCAGCGACGGCGTGATCCCACGAGGCCGGGTTGCCAATGCGGATCGCCGTCGCGATCGTCTGCGGATTCTCGACGATCCGGTCCTCGACGATCGGTGCTGCGCCCGCCGCCTGGAACCCGCGCATCACCGGCAGTTCAGCGATGACTCCGTCGGCGTGGTACTCGCGGTAGCCGCGCCAGTAGGCCGTGATGTTGCCGGCGTTGCCGACGGGCATCACGTGGACATCGGGCGCCCGACCCAGTTGGTCGCAGATCTCCCACGCCCCGGATCGTTGGCCGTCGATGCGGTACGGGTTGACCGAGTTGACCAGCTCGACCGGGTACTTCTCGTCGAGGGTCAGGCAGATGCTCAGTGCCTGGTCGAAGTTGGCGTCGACCTGGATCACCTTGGCGCCGTGCACGAGCGCCTGCGCCATCTTGCCCAGGGCGATCTTGCCCGCCGGAACGATGACGCCACAGGTCATTCCGGCCTTGCCTGCATACGCCGCCGCCGACGCGGACGTGTTGCCCGTCGACGCGCAGATCACCGCACGGGCACCTGCCTCCTTGGCCTTCGTGATCGCCATCGTCATGCCGCGATCCTTGAAGGAGCCCGTCGGGTTGGCGCCGTCGAACTTGAGGTGCACCTCGCAGCCGGTCAGCTCGGACAGGTGCTCCGAGTGGATGAGGGGCGTGCCACCCTCGCGCAACGTCACGATCTCCGTGTCGTCGTCGACCGGCATGCGGTCGCGGTACTCGTGGATGATGCCGCGCCAGACATGCGATCCCGATGCGTTGGTCATCCGCCGAAGACCTCGGACTCGACCCGGACGACGCTGGCGACCGCGCTCACCGAGTCGGTTGCTGCCAGCTCGGTGACCGTTGCCTGCAGGTCGGCTTCGCGGGCGCGATGGGTCACGATCACCAGCTGCGCCTCGTCGCCGTGGCCCTCCTGCCAGACCTGCGCGATCGAGACACCGTGGTTGCCGAACGTGGCCGAGACCTCGGCCAGCACACCCGGTTGGTCGACAACGCTCAGCACGACGCAGTACTGGGTCGTCAGTTCCTCGATCGACCGCAGCGGCTTGGCGCGGTGTTGGCTCTCCACCGGACCGCGCACGGTCTGCAACAGATTCCTGGCGACGTCCACGAGGTCCCCGACGACGGCCGAGCCGGTCGGCAGGTCGCCGGCTCCGCGTCCGTAGAACATCAGCTCGCCGGCAGCGTCCGCCTGGACCCAGATGGCGTTGAACGACTCGCGGACCGAGGCCAGCGGGTGGGTGCGTGGCAGGAAGGTCGGATGCACGCGAACCGCGAGGCCGTCCTCGTTCTCCGAGGCGATGCCGAGCAGCTTGATGACGTAACCGAGGCGATCGGCGACGGCGATGTCGGTCGCCGTGATGTTCTCGATGCCCTCGCGAAACACGTCATCGGAACGCACCGCCGTGTCGAACGCCAGGCTCGCGAGGATGGCCGCCTTGGCGGCAGCATCGTGCCCGCCGACGTCGGCGGTCGGGTCCGCCTCCGCGTAGCCGAGTGCCTGTGCCTCGGCCAGGACGGCCGCGTAGTCGGCACCCTCCTCGGTCATGCGGGTGAGGATGTAGTTGGTCGTCCCGTTGAGGATTCCGACCACCCGGTTGACCCGGTCGCCAGCCAGCGACTCCTTGAGCGGACGGATGATCGGGATGGCCCCGGCGACGGCAGCCTCGTACATCAGGTCGACGCCCGCCGCCGACGCAGCCGCGTACAGCTCCGGGCCCTCGTGGGCGACGAGCTCCTTGTTGGCGGTCACGACCGGCTTGCCGAGCTCCAGCGCGCGATGCACGAGCTTGGAGGCGGGATCACGACCACCCATGACCTCCACGACGACGTCGACCTCGTCGGACTCGACAACGGCGAGGGGGTCGTCGGTGAACACGCCGTCGGGGAGGGGAAGCCCCCGGTCCTTGCCGGGGTCACGAACTGCGACCCTGGTCACGACCAGGCGCGCGCCCGTGCGTGCCGCGATGTCGGCGGCCTCGCGATCGAGGATCCGGACCACTCCCCCGCCAACGGTCCCGCCGCCCAGCAGCCCCACGCGAATGATGTCCTTCGCCGGCTGGTGCTCACCAGCCGACGGCGTCCTCGAACTGTCCACGCGTGGCCTTGCCGTCCGATTGGAAACGGTAGCCCCGGAGGGCGCACGCGCCGTCAGGCGACGACAGGGCTCCTCCGCCCGGTTGGCGCAGCGCGGCCGGACCCGTCAGGTCTCGGGGAGCAACCGCTTGGCGATGCCGGCCGGCACCTCGTCGTGCCGCACGTAGCGCATCGCGACCTGGCCCTGACCGGAGGTCAACGCCCGGAACTCGGCCGCGAAGGTGCGCAACTCGACCTCCGGGACCTCGGCATGGACCATCGTCCGCCCCGATCCGGCGACGTCCGTGCCCAGGATGCGACCGCGTCGCGAGGACAGGTCGCTCATGACCGCGCCCGTGAGGTCGTCGGGGACGGCGATGTCGATCTCCATGATGGGTTCGAGCAGGACGACGTCGAGCTTCTCACAGGCGTCGCGGAACGCGAGGATCCCGGCCATCTGGAAGGCGGCATCCGACGAGTCCACCGAGTGCTGCTTGCCGTCGACGAGCCGCACCTTGACGTCGACCATCGGGTTGCCGCCGAGTGGGCCCTTCGTCATGGCCTCGATGATGCCCTTTTCGACGGACGGGATGTACTGGTTGGGGATCACGCCGCCGACGATGGCGTCCTCGAACTCGAATCCGCCGCCGCGAGGCAGCGGCGACACCTCGATGGTCGCCACGCCGTACTGGCCGTGCCCACCCGACTGCTTCACGTGCCGGCCGAGCCCCGTGGCCTGACCACGAATCGTCTCGCGGAACGCGATGGGGGCGGGCTGGGCCGTCACCGAGACCCCGTGCTTGCGCTTGAGGCGCGCGATCGTCACGTCCACGTGGGTCGGGCCGAGAAAGGCGAGCGTCGTGACGTGCGACTCCTCGTCACGATGCTCGGTGATCGAGGGGTCCTCCTCGAGGATGTCGCGCAGCGCCGTCGACAGCTTCGAGTCGTCCGCCATCGTGTCCGGTTCGAGCAGGACGCGGTGGTGGCCCTCGGGGGGCTCGGGCAACGAGATCTCGAGAGCCGTCCCGGAGGTGAGGATGTCGCCCGTCTTCACGTTGTCGAGCTTGGCCACGGCGACGATGCCACCGGGCGCGACGTTGGTGACGGGGAGCTGTTCCTTGCCGCGGAGAGAGAAGAGCTGGTGCAGCCGGTGCGTGTCGCCCGTCCGTGTCGACGTGAGGGAATCGTCGACCCGCAGTGGTCCACCGAGGATGCGGAGCAGGTTGATGTGGCCGAGGTACTGGTCCGACAGCGTCTTGAACACGACCGCGCTCGTGTCGCCCTGCGTCCAGGACTCGGGAGCTGACGGCCCCTCCTCGACGAGAAAGTGCAGGAGGAGCTCGGTGCCGATGCCCTCCTTGGCGGAACCACACAGGACCGGAAAGAAGCCCGCTTCGGCAATCCCCGTCGCAAACAGGCGAGCGATCTCCAGCGTGTCGGGCACATCGCCCTCCAGGTAGCGCTCGAGCAGCTCGTCGTCGTGCTCGACCACGGCCTCGACGAGGAACTCGCGGTTGCGCTCGGCCTGTTCGCGGCGCTCCTCCGGGATGTCCTCCTCGATGCGCTTGCCGTCCTGGAACTCGACGGCGATGCCGTGGAGCAGGTCGATCACCCCATCGAACTCCTCGTGGATGCCGAGCGGCATGTGCACCGGCGCCACCGGCTTGCCGTACGCCTCGCGCAGCTGGTCGATGTTGGTTTGGTACTGCGCACGCTCGAGGTCGAGCTTGTTGAGGAACACCATCCGCGGCAGGCCGAGCTTTTCGCATTCGGCCCACAGTTCCACGTGCTGGGGCTGGAGGCCCATGCTCGCGTCCACGACGAACAGGGCGATGTCGGCTGCGACGAGTGCGGGGTAGGCGTCTCCGATGGCCTCGGCGCCACCGGGAGCGTCGAGGACGTTGATCAGGTGCCCGTCGAATTCAAAGGCTGCGAGTGCCAGCCCCAACGAGTGGCCGCGGTCGATCTCCTCGGGGTCGTGATCGACAGTGGGACACCCCTCGCCGTGGGCGGGGTGCCCGGCGACGGCAAGCATCGACTCGACGAGTGTCGATTTGCCCGTTGCCGTGTGCCCCAGCACGAGCACGTTGCGAACCTTTTCCGTGGCCACCTGCTCCAAACCCGCACCCTTCCGACCGGCGCGCCCACTCTACGAGAGGCCCGTGGGCTGCGCGCTCGGAATCGTGAGCCTGCGGTCGGCCTGGATGACCGCGCCGACGGCCTCGAAGCCGAGCCGGCGGTAGAGGCGCTCGCCGTCCGAGTACGGCTCCGTCAGCAGCACGACCCGGTCGGCGGGGCGAGCATCGAGGTGCGCGCGGATCGCGTGGTGCACGAGCGTCGTCGCAACGCCGGCCCGTCGATACACGGGGTGGGTGCCGACGGCATCGAGCGCGCCCAGCCCAAGCTGGTCGTGGAGGAGGGTGACGCGTCCAACCGGGATCCCGTGTCGCCTGGCGATCCACGTCGTTCCATGCCCGCGCTCGCAGACGGCGCGGATCTCGGTCGTCTGCCAGTCCCAGAACTCATGTGGGACCTCGGTCAGGTCGTGACGAAGGAGTACGGCGGCCGCATGCCAGTCCTTGTCGCTGTGGGCCTCGACGATCTCGATGGCCACGGCCTCGATGTCGGCCAGGTCGTCCAGGCGCATGAGCCGCAGCGGTTCCAGGGCGAGGTCCTCTTCGGCGACCCCCGCCGGCGCGGGCCCGTCGAGACCGTCAGCGGGCCAGAGCAGTCGCAGTCGCTCGATGCCCGGCAGCGCGCCGACCGTGGCCCGGAACCGAGCCGTCCACGGTCGAACGTCGACGGGTTGGGCCAACAGCTGGATGGCGTTGCCGTCCCAGTAGTCAGGACGCGAGGGGGTGCGGATCAGCAGGTGGTCGCTGGTGACCGTGACCAGCGTGGACGGGCCAAGCGCCAAGCGCATCGCCGCAAGGCCGACGTCGGGACCCTCGACCGCCGTCACGCCAGCGGGACATCCCGTGCAACCAGGTCATCGAGCGTCTCACGCCGCACCAGCGTCCTGGACTGGCCATCCACCACGAGCACGGCCGCCGGCCGCGGGAGCCGGTTGTAGTTGGACGCCATCGCCGCGTTGTAGGCGCCGGTGGACGCGAAGGCGAGCAGGTCGCCGGCCCGGAGGTCCGTGGGCAGCTCGACGTCGGCAGCCAGGACATCACCGGACTCGCAGTGCTTGCCGACGACGGTCACGGCCTGGCCATCCACGGCTCCCGGCCGGTTCGCGAGTGCGACCTCGTGCGTGGCGTCGTAGAGCGCCGGACGGATGTTGTCGCTCATGCCTCCGTCAACGGAGACCCACGTCGTGAGTCCGGGCAGGCGCTTGACCGTGCCGACGCGATACAGCGTGACCGTCGTCGGCCCCACGATCGCACGGCCCGGTTCGAGGGCGAGGCGTGGGCGCGGCAGGTCGATCGCATCGCATGCCCGATCGATCGCGTCTCCCACGCGCGCGGCCAGCTCGTCGAGTGCCGGAGGGTCGTCGTCGCGGCCGTAGGCGATGCCCATGCCTCCGCCGAGGTTGCACTCGGCGAGTGTCGTCCCGTGCCGATCGCGCCACCGGCCCAGCAGGCCGACCAGCGCCTCGGCGGCGGCCTCGAAGGGCTCCGTGTCGAAGACCTGGGAGCCGATGTGGGCATGGACACCGAGGACGTTGACGTGTTCGAGGTCACGGGCCCGGTCGTAGGCCTGGTCGGCGAGCCCGGTGGACATCGTGAACCCGAACTTGGAGTCGTCGTGTCCGGTCCGCACGTACTCGTGCGTGTGCGCCTCGATACCGGGTGTGACGCGCAGGAGGATGTCGATCGTCCGCTGCATCGCTCGTCCCAGCGCCGCGAGCCGGTCCAGCTCCTCGAAGGAATCGACGACGACGCGCCCAACGCCCGCCTCGGCCGCCATGTGCAGTTCCTCGACGGACTTGTTGTTGCCGTGGAAGACGATCCTTTCGGGGGGGACAGCCGCGACCAGGGCCGTGTGCAGTTCACCGGCCGAGGCGACGTCGACCCACAAGCCCTCCTGGGTGACGATCTGGAGGATCCCCACGACCGGCCACGCCTTGGACGCATAGGCAACGTCAGCGTCGGGAAACGCCGCTCGCCAGGCGCGGCATCGCGCGCGCAGGTCCTCCTCGTCGACGACCCAGAGCGGCGTGCCGAATTCCTCGGCCAGGTCCGTCACGGGCACGCCACCGATGTGGAGAACGCCGTCGTCATCGCGGGCTGTCGTCGCCGGCCAGATCGCCATCACATTCGCTCCGGCGCCGATACGCGCAGCAGCGCGAGCGTGTTGGCCAGGACCTGCATCGCAGCCCGCGCCAGCCAGTACCGCGCTCGCGCCACCGCGACGTCGTCGACGAGCACCCGGCACTCCGTGTAGAAGCGATGGAACGTGGCCGCAAGATCCTCGGCATAGCGCGCCAGACGCTGCGTGGCGCGCAGCTCGGCGGCCTCGATGACGGTCTCACGCATCCGGCTCATCGACGACAGCAACGAAAGCTCGGCGTCGTGCGTGAGCACCGAGAGGTCAGCGTCGTCGACCGTCCCCGGATCGAACCCGCGCTCGTCGGCGGTGCGAACCAGCGAGGCGATCCGAGCGTGGGCGTACTGCACGTAGTAGACCGGGTTCTCCATCGACTGCGATGACACCGTTGCAAGGTCGAAGTCGACCTGCGTGTCGAGTCCCTGGCGCAGGAAGTGGTAGCGGGCGACGTCGACACCGACGTCCTCCAGCACCTCGTCGAGGGTGATCAGCTCGCCAGCCCGCTTGGACATCCTGACGGGCTGGCCGTCGCGCAGCAGGTTCACCAGCTGGCCGATCCGGATCTCGACGGCCTCCCGTGGGATGTCGAGGCACTCGGCCACGGCGAGCAGCCGCGCCGTGTAGCCGTGATGATCGGCTCCGAGCAGGTAGAACAACCGGTCGGATCGGGCCCACTTGTCGCGGATGTAGGCG
>JAWWBG010000132.1:0-7610 GCA_033721095.1 Nitriliruptorales bacterium | reverse complement strand
TCGCTGGACGGGCTCGTCAGCGCCACCCCGAACGAGATGGACGGGCTGTGCCGCGCCTGCTTCGACGGCGAGTACCCGATTCCCGTCGCCGGGGAGCACGTCGACCTCGCCCAGACCAAGTTCGAGTTCGACGCCGTCTGATCGGGGACGCGTCGGCTTGTCGGCGCGGCACGCCCCAGCTCCGAACGGCTCAGAGGATCCGAACGCCATCACCGGGCTCGACGATGCCCATCGCCGGGGCGTCGACGCCCAGGTCGCGCAGCTCGGCAACGGCATCGCTGACGGCGGTTGGTGGCACGACGGCCACCATCCCGATGCCCATGTTGAACGTCCGCCACATCTCGTGTCGACCGACGGGGCCGCGTTCTTCCAGCCAGCCGAAGATCGGCGGCAACGTCCACGTTGACGGGTCCACTTCGGCACCAAGGCCATCTGGCAGGACTCGCGGCAGGTTCCCGGGCAGTCCACCGCCCGTGACGTGGCACAGCGCGTGCACCTCGACCGTCTCGATGAGCGTCAGGCAGTCGGGTGTGTGGATCCGCGTCGGCTCCAGCAGCTCCTCGCCGAGCGGGCGGTCCAGGCCATGGTCCTGCGAGAGGTCGAGGCCCTCGACGACTCGCCGCACCAGGCTGAAGCCGTTGCTGTGCAGACCCGAGCTGGGCAATCCGATCAACACGTCCCCGGCTTCGACACGGTGCGGCCCGAGCATGCGGTCGCGCTCGACGATGCCGACGCCGAAACCGGCGAGGTCGAACTCGTCGGGTTCCAGCAGGCCCGGATGTTCGGCTGTCTCGCCACCGACCAGCGCGCAGCCCGCCTGTCGGCACCCGTCCGCGATCCCCTCCACGAGGGCCGCGACCCGATCGGGGTCGAGCTTTCCGACCGAGATGTAGTCGTTGAAGAAGAGGGGTTCGGCGCCCGTGACCACCAGGTCATCGACAACCATCGCAACCAGGTCGATCCCGATCGTGTCGAGGACGCCCAGGCGGCGCGCCAGGTCGACCTTGGTGCCGACCCCGTCCGTGCTCGAGACGAGGACGGGATCGGTCCAGGCTGTCGGGTCGAGACCGAACAGGCCGCCGAAGCCGCCGATGGATCCGAGCACGCCGTCACGGCTGGTCGACTCGACGGATGCCCGGATGCGCTCGACGGCCTCCTCGGCTGCGTCGATGTCCACGCCGGCCTCGGCGTAGCTCAACTCGTCCGGCACGACGCTCCTGGCTGGCGGCTGTTCGCGCAGGCTACGCCCGCGCGTCGTCTCGTCCCGGGTGCCACCAGCGGTCCGGTCCGGTGCGGACCGACATGCGCGCCTCGGCGATGCGTTCGGCGGCTTCCTCGGTGGTGATGCCCTCCGACGTGGCCAGGTCGAAGACCTCCTGGAGGGTGTCGGCGATGCGGTCGGTGCGGCGGTGCGCGACCTCTTCGTTCCAGCCGCCCTCGTCGAGCTCGCCGAAGATGTTGATGATGCCGCCGCTGTTCACGACATAGTCCGGTGCGTACAGGATGTCGTGGTCGGCCAGCAGCTTCGCGTCCTCGTCGTGGGCCAGCTGGTTGTTGGCGCCGCCACAGACGACCTTGGCCCGGATCGTCGGGATGGTCTCGGCCGACAGGACGGCGCCGAGAGCATTCGGCGAGAGGATGTCGACATCGGCCGCGACGACCTCGTCGACCGGCGTGGCCGTCACGTTTGCCAGCGTTGTCGCCTTGGCCACCCGTTCCTCGTCGACGTCCGCGACGACCACCGACGCACCGGCCTCCACCAGGTGCTCGACGACGCGCGCGCCGACCTTGCCGAGGCCCTGCACGGCGACGCGTGACCCGGACAGGTCGCTCGAACCCCAGCGATACTCGGCGGCCTTCCGGATGCCGACGAACACTCCCCACGCCGTCAGGATCCCCGAATCCCCTGATCCGCCTTCAGCCACCGGCGTCCCCGTCGCCCAGCGAGTCTGGGTCTTGATCACGGACATGTCGGCTGGGAACGTCCCGACGTCGCAGGCCGTGATGTAGCGCCCGGACAGGCTGTCGATGGCCTTGCCGTAGGCGCGGAACAGGGCATCCGACTTGTCGGTCGAGGGATCGCCGATGATGACGGCCTTGCCGCCTCCCAGTGGCAGTCCGGCGCACGCGGCCTTGTAGGACATTGCGCGCGAGAGCCGCATCACGTCCTCGAGGGCGTCGCGCTCGTTGTCGTAGGGACGAAATCGTGTCCCGCCGAGGCTCTGTCCCAGGGCGGTCGAGTGGATCGCGATGATCGCGCGGAGCCCCACGGAGTCGTCGCGGACGTGGACGATCTGCTCGTGGTCCTCCCAGAGGTCAAACACCATGTCAGGTCCTTGCTGGCGCCATGTTGCGGCGCTCGTCCGGTCGTCGGGCCGGATCGCGGCCCGAAACGAGGGTACGAACAGCCTGACGTCCGCGGCGGGTCTTCCGCGCTGCCAACGCACGATGTCTCGACCCGTGCCAACTGCTGCCTAGGGTCCGCTTGCATGGTTCCTCGTGCGACGCTCCGCGCCTACGAGCCCCTGGACGCCTTCGCCCGGCCCGAACGCGAGCGCTGGGCAGCCCTGGTCGCATCCGGCCGTGCACTCAGCCGCAGCGAGGCCGTACGTCGGGAGGACGAGACGTCCGTCGCCCGGCTGCTGACCGGACGCGGCCCGTTCGCTCCCGGCACGGCCCTGGTGCGCCGTGCGGGGAACGTCGTGCACATCTGTCCGCTGCAGCTCGAGCTGCGGGTCGCCAATGGCCTGCGCGCCCTCCGGGCCATGATGCCCGACGAGGTGTTGCACGAGCTGCTGCCGGACTGGGAGGTGCGCAGCCAGCTCGACGAGGTGGCAGCCACCGACGCCCCGGCGCACGTTCTCGATGCCGCCTGGAGCGTCCCGTTGCCCTGGTTCCTGGCCTTCCAGCCGGATGATCGGCACGTCGTCGACCACCCCGAGGGCCGGGGGACACGGTTGGTCTACGTGACACGGGCGGAGCTGGCCAACCGGCGCCTGCGCCGCGCCCTTGCGGTCGTCGAGGCCACGATCGAGGACGGCGAGGACATCCTCGCGGCCGTTGCGGGCGTGGATGCGTGGATCGATGCGTTTCATCCCGACACCCTGATCGAGCTCGACTACGGCTCGGTGGCGTCGCAGTTCAGCCGCGAGGAGCTGGAGGCAGATTTCTCCTGCGGTGACCTGTGGGACGCCATCGGTGCCCTGTCATCCGGTGACGTGTTGGGCGCCGTGGCACGGCACACGCAGGTGCGGCAGCGCTGGGATCGGACGCTGTCCCTCCAACGTCGGAACTGACCGGGCGGCGGGATCGGCGGAGACGATTCAGCGAAGCGCGTCGCGCAGGTTGTCGGCGAACTCACGTCCGAGGGCGGAGCCGATCGTCCGCAGGCGGTGGCGCGCCTCGGCGGCGTCGGCCTTCTTGACCCACTCGCGAGCCGTCTTCTCGGCCTCCTTCTGGCCCAGCTGCTGGAGGTCCTTGCGGTCCAGCCAGCGGCCCAGGTCGACCAGGTCGAGCCAGCCGCGAATCTGTTCCTCGACGTCCCTGGATGCCGGGGTGTAGGCCGCGACCAGGGCCGCAGGCGCCTTCGAGTCCTCGTCCAGGCACCGCTGGCCGGCGTGCATCACCATGTTGAGCATGCGTTCGTCGTGTGCGGCGCGCGTGAAGGCCGCCAGCCGCTGCGTGGTCTCGGCACTGGGCTCGGCCTTGCCCAGGTCCTTGAACTCCTTGCGGAGCTCGCGAATCCGCTGGTCCGGAGGGACCGGCTTGAACGATGCCTTGACCACCGCTGGCTCCGTCGCGACGAGGGGAGGGGTCGCCCGCGCGACTCTTCGAGGCTAGGACGTGCTTCGGGAATTCGCGCCGGGCTTTCGGCCGTCGAGGCGCAGCCGGGCAAAGGCGCGTGGTGCGCCGTCAAGGACCCACCATGTCGTGGCAGCGCCGAGCAGCCAGGCAAGGGGCGTGGCCGCGCGTGCGCCCGCGTCGATCCCGCCGCCGAGCGCGCCCGCCAGGAGGACGATCACGGCGAGCCCGACGACGACGCGCAGGATCCGGTCCTCGGCTGACAGGCCGGCGGGTGATGGGTGGCGGCGTTCGGATGCGATGGCACTGCCGACGACAGCGCCGAAGAATCCGCCCGTGAGGGCGCCGGCGCCGACGAGGCTGGTGGGGAGGATGGCTGCGCTGCCGCGGCCACCCAGCTCGAGCCACGTCGGGTCCGTGGGCGCCGCGAGGCCGGCGACGAGCGCGGTCAGTGCCAGCGGGAGGACGCCGCCCAGGAACATGGTCGTGATGTCGCCGACGGGGCCGATGGCGCCCAGTGGCGACCGATGCTCGCCGGGTCGCCGTCCCCCGTCGGCCCACGTCACGATGACCAGGACACCCGCCCCCAGGAGCCAGCCGCCGATCACGTCTGCGGGCCAGTGCACGCCGAGGACCACACGGCTCGTCCCGATGCCGAGGATCATGACCGCGGCGAGGACGCGTACCCACCGTCGCGGCACGGCGAGGGCGAGGGCACCCCAGACGCAGACGGCGAACGCGGCATGACCGGACGGAAACCCGAAGGAGCTCTCCGCAGCAATCGGCTCGACTGCTTCCGACACCCAGTAGGGGCGTGGTTGCGCGAACGCCATCTTCAGCAACGAGTTCACGGCGCCCCATGCGGTCATCGCCAACAGCAGTCGGCGACCGAGGCGTGCGTCGACCCCCCAGGCGACCGGCGGTATCCACAGGATCATGAAACGGACGTCACCGAGCGTCGAGAACACCTCGGCTGGCGTGTGCAGCCAGGCGCGCGCCTGGAGCCACTCGATGACCGGCACGCCCCATTCGATGAGATCCACGGAGGCCCCTTTCCCCACGGATCCTGCGGTCAGCACCGTAGTCCCTCGCCACCGGATGCCGTCCATTGGCTTCCGCCCACGCATCCGGCGACAGCCGATTACGGTGGCAGGCTCGGGAACACAAGGACCTGCACGTGGCGGAAGAGCCCCCCGTCGATGGAGCGCCGATCATCACGGATGGGATCCCGGCCCAGTATCCCGACCTCGACCCCACCGAAACCGCCGAGTGGCTCGAGTCGTTCGATGCCGCCGTCGCAGCCAACGGCAAGGCCCGTGGCCGGTTCCTCATGCTCAAGCTTCTCGAGCGAGCACGGCTGGCCAACATCGGCATTCCCGCGCTGACGACGACCGACTTCATCAACACGATTGCGCCGCACGAGGAACCGGTGTTCCCCGGCGACGAAGACATCGAACGGCGCATTCGGGCCTACGTCCGTTGGAACGCGGCCGTCATGGTGCACCGAGCGAACGTGCAGCACGGCGTCGGCGGCCACATCGGCACCTACGCCTCGTCCGCGTCGCTCTACGAGGTCGGCTTCAACCACTTCTTCCGGGGGCGCGATCACGCTGGCGGCGGTGACCAGCTGTTCATCCAGGGCCATGGTTCGCCGGGCATCTACTCGCGGGCCTTCCTCGAGGGACGGATGACCGAGGACGATCTGGATCGCTTCCGACGTGAGGTCGAGCCGGGAGGACTCTCGAGCTACCCGCATCCCCGACTCATGCCGGACTTCTGGGAGTTTCCGACGGTCTCGATGGGCCTTGCCGGCCTGCACGCGATGTACCAGGCCCGCTTCAACCGCTATCTCCACAATCGCGGGATCGTCGACACCTCCGACCAGCACGTCTGGGCGTTCCTCGGTGACGGCGAGATGGCCGAACCCGAGTCGACCGGCGCGCTCGACCTCGCGGCGCGCGAGCGCCTCGACAACCTGACGTTCATCGTCAACTGCAACCTCCAGCAGCTCGACGGGCCGGTGTACGCCAACGGCAAGATCATGCAGCAGCTGGAGGGCATCTTCCGAGGCAACGGCTGGAACGTCATCAAGGTCGTCTGGGGCCGCCCGTGGGACGACCTGCTCGCTCGTGACGTGGACGGCCTGCTGGTGGCCCGCATGAACGAGGTCCCGGACGGTCAGTTCCAGACCTACACGGTCAAGCCGGGTGACTGGGTTCGCCAGGACTTCTTCGGATCCGATCCCAGGCTGCTGGCCATGGTCGAGCACTTGACCGACGAGCAGATCGAAAAGCTTCCTCGCGGCGGTCACGACTACACCAAGCTGTACGCAGCCTTCCGGGCTGCCCTCGACCACCACGGCTCGCCCACCGTGATCCTCACGCACACCATCAAGGGCTGGACGCTGGGGCCGGACTTCGAGGCCCGCAACGCCGTCCACCAGATGAAGAAGCTCAGCGGGGAGTCCCTGAAGGTCTTCCGCGACCGCCTGTTCCTCGACATCCCCGACAGCCAGCTCGAGGGGGACCTGCCGCCGTATGTCCATCCGGGCGAGGACTCCGACGAGATCCAGTACCTCCTCCAGCGCCGTCGGGAGCTCGGGGGCTTTGTTCCCAGCCGACGCGTGCAGATCACGTTGCCCGAGCTGCCGCCGACCTCGGCCTACGACGAGCTGAAGAAGGGGTCGGGCAACCAGGAGGTCGCCACGACGATGGCGTTCGTGCGACTCCTCAAGGACCTGTTCAAGGACAAGCAGATCGGCAAGCGCATCGTGCCGATCATTCCCGACGAGGCTCGGACGTTCGGGATGGACAGCCTGTTTCCGACGCTCAAGCTCTACAGCCCCGACGGGCAGAACTACGAACCAGTCGACCGCGATCTGCTGCTGTCGTACAAGCAGGCAACCGACGGACAGATCCTCCACGAAGGCATCACCGAGGCCGGCTCGATGGCCTCGTTCCACGCGGCCGGATCGGCTCACGCGACGCACGGCGAGCCGATGATCCCCGTCTACATCTTCTATTCGATGTTCGGATTCCAGCGCACCGCTGACTCGATCTGGTCAGCAGCCGACCAGCGTTGCCGCGGGTTCCTCATCGGCGCCACCGCCGGGGGCACGACGCTCAATGGTGAGGGGCTCCAGCACCAGGACCGTGCCTCGCTCATGATGGCCGCCACCAACCCGGCCGTCGAGGCCTGGGACCCCAGCTTCGCCTACGAGATCGCCGTGCTCGTCGAGGAGGGCCTGCGCCGGATGTGGACCGACGACCTCATCCCCGGTGGCGAGGACGTGATGTTCTACCTGTCGGTCTACAACGAGCCCGTCGTCCAGCCGCCGATGCCGGACCACGTCACCTCCGAGGACGTCATCGGCGGCCTCTACCGCTACCGGGCCGGGACCGCCGGCTCGATCCCTGCGCACATCCTGTCCTCGGGGACGATCATGATGGAGGCCCTGAGGGCACAGGAGCTGTTGGCCCGGGACTGGGACGTCCGCGCGGACGGCTGGAGCGCACCCGGGTGGAACCGGCTCCTGCGCGACGGCACCGAGTGCGAGTCCTGGAACCGGATGCACCCCGATGCCGACCCGCGCGTCCCACACGTGACGAAGGTCCTCGAAGGCACGGAGGGTCCCTACGTCGCCGTGACGGACTGGCTCAAGGGCACGCCCGTCCAGATCGCGGACTGGGTCCACGGTCGGTTCGCCGTGCTCGGGACCGACGGGTTCGGCCGGTCGGACACCCGGCCGGCCCTGCGCCGACTGCACAAGATCGACGCCGAGTGCATCGCGGTCACCGTCCTGGCCGAGT
>JAWWBG010000131.1:0-7686 GCA_033721095.1 Nitriliruptorales bacterium | reverse complement strand
GAGGCCATCCTTGCCAGTGACGACGACATCCGGCTGCGCATCGAGGGCAACACCGACTCGACCGGCGATGCTGCGAGCAACCTCGAGCTCTCCCAGCAGCGTGCGCAGGCCGTGGTGGATGCCCTCGTGACGCGCGGCGTCGATGCATCCCGCCTCGAGGCCGTCGGGCGCGGCGAGACGAACCTGTTGATCGCCAACGACGAGGACAACGACCTGGCCAAGCAGGTCAACCGTCGGGTCGAGATCCACCTGGTCCAGTAGCGCCGGTCGCCGGCCGAGCGTCCGGACCGGTCAGAACCGCTCGGGGTGCGGCGGTGCCGTGACCAGCGGTCCGCCCACGCCCTCCCGGAGCGCGGCAAGCACCCAGCCCGACTGCGCGTCGCCACCCGCGTCCTCCGCCGACTGGTCGATGAGCGCGTCGAGGGCGATCGTGAGTGCCGCCAGCTCCTCGGCGGTCGGCTCGCCACCACCGACGATGCGAATCGTCGGACTCACAGCGGGATGTTCCCGTGCTTGCGGGCCGGGCGGGGTTCCCGCTTGGTCAACGTGAAGCGCAGGGCCTTGACCAGTTCTGCCCGGGTTCGCCGTGGCTCGATCACGGCGTCCACGTAGCCGCGCTCCGCGGCTCGCCACGGGTTGGCGAGGTCTTCGCTGTAGCGCTCCTCGAACTCGGCGTGCAGGGCATCCGGGTCGTCGGCCGCCTCGAGCTCGTCGCGGTAGAGGATGTTGACGGCGCCCTTGGCGCCCATGACCGCGATCTCGGCGGTGGGCCAGGCGAGGTTCACGTCGGCGCCGAGGTGCTTGGAGCCCATCACGTCGTAGGCGCCGCCGTAGGCCTTGCGGGTGATCACGGTCAGCTTGGGCACGGTGGCCTCGGCGTAGGCGTACAGCAGCTTCGCGCCGTGCCGGATGATGCCGCCGTACTCCTGGTCGGTGCCGGGAAGGAAGCCCGGCACGTCGACGAACGTGACGATCGGGAGGTTGAAGGCGTCACAGGTGCGAACGAAACGAGCCGCCTTCTCCGACGACTTGATGTCGAGGACACCGGCCAGGAACTGGGGCTGGTTGCCGACCACGCCGACCGGATGCCCATCGATGCGGCTCAGCCCGCAGATGATGTTCTCGGCGAAGTGCTCGTGCACCTCGAAGAACTCTCCCTCGTCGACGACGTGCCGGACGACGTCGCGCATGTCGTAGGGCACGTTCGAGTTGTCCGGGATGAACGTGTCCAGCTCGGGGATCTCGCGGTCCGGGTCGTCGTCGGTTGCCACGTGCGGCGGGAGCTCGAGGTTGTTGCTGGGCAGGAAACCGAGCAGGTACTTGATGTCGTCGAGGCAGGCCAGTTCGTCTTCGGCCGCAAAGTGCGCGACTCCCGACTTGGCGGCATGGGTCATCGCGCCGCCGAGCTGCTCCATCGTGACGTCCTCGCCCGTCACCGTCTTGATGACGTTGGGGCCGGTGATGAACATGTGGCTGGTGTCCTTCACCATGAACACAAAGTCGGTGATCGCCGGGGAGTAGACGGCCCCGCCGGCACACGGACCCATGATCGCGCTGATCTGTGGGATCACCCCCGAGGTCCGCACGTTCCGCAGGAAGATGTCGCCGTAGCCGCCGAGGCTGACGACCCCCTCCTGGATGCGTGCGCCGCCCGAGTCGTTCAGCCCGATGACCGGCACGCCCATCTTCGCGGCCAGGTCCATGACCTTCACGACCTTCTCGGCGAACACCTCCCCGAGCGAGCCGCCGAAGGCCGTGAAGTCCTGGCTGAAGACCACCACGCGGCGACCGTCGATCGTGCCGTGGCCGGTGACCACGCCATCGCCCATCACCTTCTTGTCCTCGAGGCCGAACCCGCTGGCGCGGTGGACGGCGAACGCGTCCGTTTCGACGAACGACCCCTCGTCGAGCAGGGCCTCGACCCGCTCGCGTGCGGTCAGCTTCCCGCGGTCGTGCTGCCGCTGGATGGCGGTCTCGCCGCCGCCCAGCGACGACCTCGCCTGCCGTTCGCGCAGCGCCTGGAGCTTGTCTTCGGTGCTTGCCGTCACGTCACGGCCCTCTGATGTGTGGGAGCGGAGACGGATCGTCACCGCGAGATCCGGCATGCTACGTCCTGACGGATCCGCATCCCGTTCGAGGGGGAGCTCATGCCCACGTCCGAGCAGCGGCTCGTCGCGCTCGTGCAGGGCCCGTCGCGGTGGCACTCGATCGAGCATGTCCCGACCACGAGCTCGACCAACGACCTTGCCCGGGAGCTGACCGAGGCCGGGACGGGGCCGGGCCTCGTCGTGCTCGCGGAAACCCAGACCGAGGGTCGCGGCCGCGCCGGACGCGCGTGGCTCGACCAGCCCGGTGGGGACCTGCTGGTCAGCGTCACCACGGGGATTCCGTCCGGGGAGGAGACCCTCGTCCCCCTCGCCGCGGGGTTGGCCATCGCCGATGCCGTCCGTCGGCACGGGCTGCATGTCTCGTTGAAGTGGCCCAACGACGTGCTCGCGGGAGGACGCAAGCTTGCCGGCGTGCTGGTCGAACGCCTGGAGGACGCCCTCGTCATCGGGATCGGCGTGGACATCGACTGGCGGGACGTCGACCGGTCGGGTGAGCTGACGGCCTGGACCTCGATGGCGGAGGAAACCGGCGCCGACGTCGACCGCTGGGACGTGCTGACCGACCTGCTGCGATCGCTGGACACGTGGTTGCGTGACCTCGACCAGGGTGACGCCGAGCGGCTCCTGGCCCAGTACCAGCTTGACTGCTCGACGATTGGCCAGCAGGTCGTGGTGACGACGCCCGCGGGCGACGTGGTCGAGGGACGGGCCATCGGCCTCGACGCGACGGGTGCACTCGGCGTGGACACGGCCGACGGCCCGATCGCCGTCATCGCCGGCGACGTCACCGTCCGCTGACAACCGACGAGGGCAGCCCCGTGGCCGACAAGTACACGAGCCGCATCGCGCTCGTTCTCGACCGTCAGGTCGACGACCTCCCGGCGCTGGTGCATGCCGCCATCGAGCGCGGCGACATCGATCGTTCCAGTCCCGTGCGGGAGCAGGACGATGGCGCCCTGCAGGTCCATTGGGGCGGTCGGATGCAGCGAGCGGTCGTGCGACGGATCGCCGAGGACCGGCCGATGCTGCGCGTCGAGGCCTACATCGGCGGTGAGGGCGTCACGGCCGGCATGCGGCGCCAGGCGCAGCTGCTCCAGGCGCTCGCTCGGCAGCTGTCGGGCCGGATCCGAGCCGTCGCCGACCTCGAGACCGGTGAGGATCACGACGAGGCGTGGCTGGCGCGCATGGCGATCGGCGGTGGGAAACGGGACGACGCCATCGTCGTGCGGTCCGAGGGGCCCGGCACGCACTGGGTACGAACGCATGGCGCCGCACGGTTCGACGTCCCCGATCTCGAGCTGTACGGCCTGCCCCGGGCCGCCGTGCCCGCGGCTGAAGCCGCGCTGCCGCTGGTGCTGGACACCCTGTTGGCCGCGGGCCTGGCCGCAGACCTTGCCCTCCCATCGGGCGAACCGGTGTACCTGGTACCGGTCACCGAGGCGTGGCAGCACCTGCCGCTCGACTGGCCGGGGGTCGGCCGGGCCGGTCAGGATCGCGGAGTCGGCCTGGACGGACCGCGAGCGACCTTGAGCCTCCTCCACAAGCCGCGATTCGGTCGGTACCGGCGGGACTTCAAGGGCGTGATCCAGGCCCTGAAGGCCACCTGACCCGGGACGCCAGCCCCATTCGGGAGGCCGCCGCGATCCCTACCTTGCGGCAAGTGTCCCTGGGGAGAGTCGGATGTCTCGTTCACGCCGTCGGTCGTCCACGTCTGTCGAACTGACCGTTCGCACACCATGGTCGCATCCCGACCTGCCGCCGACCACGCCCCGCGTGGTGGCGCCCCATCGAACCGAAGGCCGCGCGACCGTGCGAACACCGTGGTCGCATCCCTCGCCCGCGACGGCGCCCGCCGCCGAGGCGTCACCGCAGCCCTCCGAAGCGTCACAGCCGGAGCTGACGCGCGCACCCCGAAGGTGGCCGCGTCTCGCCCCGGCGGGCGCCTGAGTCAGTCGCTGTCGACGGCCACTTCATCGTCGGGCTCGTACCAGCCCTCTTCGGACTCGCCGCGGTCGTCGCCGCACCACTCGCGCAGGCGGGGCGCCCCTTCCTCGGGGCCGATCGTGAGCAGCCGATCGCCGGCCAGCAGGACGCGCGATGCTCGCGGCCGGTACAGCCAGCCGCCCTCACGGTCGATGGCGAGCACCTCCATGCCCGTCTCGGTGTGCAGGCGCAGCTGCTTCAAGGACTTGCCGTCGACCAGTGACCCCGGTGCGACCACTGCGTCGCACACGATCTCGTCGGCCTCGGCCAGCGCCTGCGCGACGACCGGGTGCGGCGGGTCATCGTCCTCGATGATCCTCGTCATCGACTGCGCCGAGTCGACGATGCGCTCGCTGGCCGCCGCGATGTGGAGCAGCCCGCGCAGGTCGTCTCGCTCGTCGTCCGGCAGCTCGGCAGCGGCACGAAGCACCCAGCCCTCCAGCCCGTGGTGGAGCTCGTCGGACTTGTCCTCGATCACGGACACCTCGGTGGCGAGGGTCCGATCCCGCAGCAGGATCGCCGAGTAGGCGAGGCCGACGGCCACCTCGGAGGAGTTCTTGAGCTCGACCACGAGGTCGACCGCACGGTCCAGGTTGGACAGCTTGCGCGACGGCGTCGGCTCGTCGACGTGATGTGCCATTCCGCCAGCAAGCTCGCGCAGCCGTTCGACGCCGTCACCCGGGCCCTGGAGGAACAGCACGTCCCCCTCGCGGAGGCGCTCGTCGGCGTCCGGGCCATGAATCCAGGCCACGTCGCGGCGCAGGGCGATGATCCACATGCCCGTGCGAGCCGGCAGCTCGAGCTCGCGCAGCGATCGGCCCTCCAGCTCGTTGTCCTCCCGGATGCGGACGCGCGCGGTCACCTCCTCGGCGTAGCGCAGGTCATCGCGCAGCTCCGAGGGCACACCGATGTGCTTGATCTGGACGCGGGCGATGTCCTCGGCAGCATCCGCGATGCCCTCGATCGACACGGCCAGCGACAGCACCTTTGCGAGGCTCTCGGCGTCGTCGGGCGAGCGTGCGGCGAGCATGCACGTCTGCCGCAGCTCGACCAGCGAGTCGTCGACCTCCTCTTCGAGGCGGAGCACTTCGGCCGCGAGGTCGTCGTCGCCGAAGAAGACGGCTGCGTAGGCAAGGTCGACCATCAGCTCGGCGGCATCCTTGGCGTCCGCCAGCAGTTCCTTGACGGTTCGTCGTCGTGTGCTCACGACAGTGCTCCTTTGGCGGAGGGCATCTTCGTCACCCTCCTGTCAGGCCGACGGCCGCCACCAGGCACAGGATGCCAAGCAGGTCCATCGACGCGGTCACGATCGGGATCGAGTGGTTGTCGGGATCGAGCCCGAAGCGGTAGCTGGCCGTGGCGGCCAGGTAGGCGACGCCGGAAAGGGCGACTGTCGCAAGGACGCCCCCGACGAGGCTGGTGGTGCCCAGGCCGAGCAGTGACGGCGGGTCCAGCCCACCCAGGACGGCTGCCACCCAGCCGACGGCTCCGACGGCCCCGAACGTGATGCTTGCGAGGAGTCCGGTCATCGACATCTGGAGCCAGGCGTCGGGACTCGGGATCGGTCTCGGCGCCAGCATGCCCACGTGCAGCAGGCTTGCCAGTCGCGATGCCAACATCCCACCCAGGGCGCCGGACGACGCCACGAACGGCGGGATGAGCACCAGGAGCGCAGGTTCCTCGAGCAGCGAATCGAGCCGAGCCTCCATGACGATGCCGGCGACCGTGTCCACCGACACGGCGATCGCCAGGACCGGCGCCGACTCCCGGATGACGCGCCGCACGAGGTCGGAGCGCGACCAGGCGCCTGTCCCGACCGCCAGCGCCCCGAGGACGAACGCCGACAGGCCGATGACGGTGGCGGTGGTGCCCGGCGAGACGAGCGTCGTGGCCAGCAGCAATGCCGGAAGGGACACGACGTCACCCACGGCCGTGATGATCGGCGCGCCGACGTCGTCCATGCTCCAGTTCGCGGAGTGGGCCCGGACCGCCAGCGCGACGGTCACCAGCAGCAGGGCGCTGGCAGCCACGACCGCCCCCACGAGCGAGATGGCCACGAGCTCGAGCAGCGGGATGGTCTCGATGCCGAGGGTCCTGGCAGCGATCCAGGCGATGCCGCCCGCGCTCGCAGCCCCACCGACGGCAAGCCGGATCGACGCCTCGGCCTGGCGCCACAGGAACGAACCCGGCGCGAGGCTGCCGTCGAACTCGCCGGTCAACGTGCCCGTGCCGAGCCGAGCAGCGAGCGCCCCGAAGTTCGATCCGCGCATGCCGATCGCCGCCGGGATGAGGACCAGGAGCCCGGGCGTGTCGGTGAGCGTGTCGCGCGCTCCGGCGAGGACCGCGCCCGCGACGAGCGTCGCGAGCAGGCTGATCGACAGGGCCGCACCCGAGGCCCGCAGGGCACTGGCCTGGCTGGCCCAGTGTCGTGCAATCGCGGACGGCCGGAGGGACACGTCGGCCATGTGACACCCTCCTGGCCATCACGCGCGAGCGGACGCACGACCGTTCACGATGACCTCGTCAGCCTACGAGCCCGGCCGCGGTCGCCTGCGCGAAGCCTCGCGCCGTGCCGGGGCCAGGCAGGAGTCCTCGACAGCGGCAGGCCGACCCGCGCCGGTCAATATCCTTGCCACCATGACGGACTATCGCGCACCCCTGAACGACATCGCCTTCGTCCTGGATCACGTCGTCCCACTGGGCGCCGTGAACCAGCTGGAGGCGTTCGCCCATGCCGACCGGGAGCTCGTCGGCGGCCTGCTGGCCGAGGCCGGCCGGTTCTGCGAGGAGCTGGTCGCCCCCAGCAATCGGGAGGGCGACGTGCAGGGCAGCGTGCTGGACGACGGCCAGGTGCGGACGCCCGAGTCGTTCAAGCGGATCTACGAGCAGTACGTCGGCGCAGGCTGGGGTGCGCTTGCGCATCCGCCCGAGCTCGGGGGCGGTGGGTTTCCGCTGCTGGTCGCGAACTCCTTCAAGGAGATGTTGACGGCGGCCAACATGGCCTTCTCGCTGGGGCCGCTGTTGACCACGGGTGCGGTCACCATGCTCGTGGAGCACGCCAGTGATGCCCAGAAGCAGGAGTACGTCACCAAGCTGGTCTCGGGCGAGTGGGCCGGCACCATGAACCTCACCGAGCCGCACGCGGGCTCGGACGTGGGCGCCATCACGACCAAGGCCATTCCCGCCGACGACGGAACCTGGCGGATCACGGGCCAGAAGATCTTCATCACGTACGGCGACCACGACCTCACCGAGAACATCATCCACCTGGTCCTCGCACGCGTTCCCGACGCGCCCCCGGGCACCAAGGGGATCTCCTGCTTCATCGTGCCCAAGTACCTCGTGAACGAGGACGGGTCGATCGGTGAGCCCAACGACGTGCGCGTCGTCTCGCTCGAGCACAAGCTGGGCATCCACGCGTCACCCACGTGTGTCATGGCCTTTGGCGAGGAGGGCGACGGCGCCGTCGGACACCTCATCGGCGACGTCAACGAGGGCATGCGCTACATGTTCACGATGATGAACGACGCGCGTCTCGGCGTCGGGATCCAAGGTCTCGCGATCGGCGAGCGCGCGTACCAGCAGGCCCTCGCCT
>JAWWBG010000130.1:0-7707 GCA_033721095.1 Nitriliruptorales bacterium | reverse complement strand
CCTCGATGCGCAGCCGGATGTCGTCGTCACTGGCAAGGATGGCCTCGATCTGGTCGAGGACGCCGCTGGCTCCGGGAGCCAGCTCGGTGGAGCCCGAGGCGAACGTCACGTCGTAGGCGCGCGCAAAGCCTCGAAGGGCCAGGGCCCCGGCGATGTCTGCCGAGTCGTCCAGGGCGGCCACCGAGCCCTCATCGAGGTTGTCGGCGTTCAGCCCCTCAGCCGGGTCCGGCTCGGCGGGCGCGGCCGTGTCCGTCGCGGTCGGCGCACTCGTCGGTTCGGCGCCGGGCTCCAGGACCGTGATCGTCCCCTCCATGCCCGCCGCCCGGTGGCCCGGGATGTCGCAGTAGAACGTGTAGGTGCCCGCGAACAGCTGGAGGGTCCCGGTCGCGGTGTCCCCGCCGTCGACGTCGATCTTCTTGGTCTCGCCGGCGGCTTCGTCGATGCGCAGGTTGTGCAGCGCCGTGTCCTCGTTGGTGAGCGTGACCTCGATGGGGCCCTCGACGAGGGAGGCTTCGACGACCTCGAACGAGAAACCGGGAATCCGCACGGACATCGACCCACCGGGACCCACGGGCACCGGCGGGTCGAAGCAGTCGGATCCGGTGGGGCACAGCAGGGCGTCGGCCTCGCGGGCGGCGTCCAGCGACGGCGAACAGGCCGCCAGGACCATGGCGCCGGCGGCGACGCCCAGCGCGAGCTGCGAACGGCGAAGGCGCATCGAGATCTCCAGCGAGGTCTGCAGGAAGGGTCGAAACGATACCCGCGCGCTGGGGAGGAACCGCAGTTCGTCCGTGCCATACGCTTCGCGGCCGTCCCCCTCGAGGTCACCAGGTGTTCGACGCCGTCCTCATCGCCAACCGCGGCGAGATTGCCGTGCGCATCGCGCGCGCGTGCCGTGAGCTGGGCGTGCGCAGCTTGGCCGTCTACTCGGAGGCGGACCGCGACGCGCCACACGTCCGCGCAGCCGACGAAGCCCATCTCATCGGCCCCCCGCCAGCGGCGGAGTCCTACCTGCACACCGAGCGGATCCTCGATGTCGCCGCCAGGGCCGGCGTCGACGCCATCCATCCGGGCTACGGCTTCTTCAGCGAGAACGCCGACTTCGCCCGTGCGGTTGCCGATGCGGGCCTGGTGTTCGTCGGTCCGCCACCGGATGCCATCGCGCGCATGGGCGACAAGCTGTCCGCGCGCGAGGTCGCGAACGCGGCAGGCGTGCCCGTCGTCCCCGGTACCGACGAGCCGACGGACGACCCGGCCGTGGCCATGGCGTTCGGCGAGGAGCACGGCTACCCGGTGGCCGTCAAGGCCATGTTCGGCGGGGGCGGGCGCGGCATGAAGGTCGTGCACGATCCCGCGGAGATGCAGGCCGCCCTCGAGGCGGCACAGCGCGAAGCCCAGGCCGCCTTCGGCCGCGGCGAGTGCTACCTCGAGCGGTACCTGGCCCGGCCCCGTCACGTCGAGATCCAGGTCCTGGGCGACCTCGACGGCACGCTGGTGCACCTGGGCGAACGCGACTGCTCGCTCCAACGTCGACACCAGAAGCTGGTCGAGGAGGCGCCGGCCCCGGGGATCGATGCGGACCTGCGAGAGCGCATCGGCAGCGCCGCCGTGAGCGTGGCCCGTGAGATGGGCTACCACAGTGCGGGCACGTGCGAGTTCCTGCTCGACGACGACGGCGAGACCTTCTACTTCCTCGAGATGAACACGCGGCTGCAGGTCGAGCACCCCGTCACGGAGATGATCACCGGGGTCGACCTCGCACAGGCGCAGCTTCGGATCGCGGCGGGGGAGCCACTGTGGTTCGGCCAGGAGGACGTCCGGCTGACCGGCCATGCGATCGAGTGCCGGATCAACGCCGAGGACCCGGCAGCCGGCTTCGTCCCCTCGCCCGGACTCATCACGCGGCTGTCGCCACCGCTGGGCCCGTGGGTGCGGCTTGACACCGGTGCCGAGTCAGGATGGGAGGTGCCGCGCGCCTACGACTCGATGATCGGCAAGTTGATCGTCTGGGCCGAGGATCGCGACCGGGCACGCGCCCGCATGAGCCGGGCCCTCTCCGAGTTGGTCGTCGAGGGGATCCCGACCACCACGCCGTTCCACAAGCTCGCCATGGAGCACGAGCAGTTCGCTGCCGGTACCCACTCGACGGTGTCCGTCGAAAACGAGTGGGACCTGTCGACCCTGTCCGCCCAGCCGCCCGCGGAGGCAGCAGAGGAACCCGGCGGGCCGGCCCGCGAAGTCACCGTCGAGGTCGACGGCCGCCGCTTCGACGTGCGGGTGTTCGGGGTCCTGGGCGGGCCGGCGCCAGCTGCCGCCACGAGCCGCCGGCAACGGAGCGGCGGAGCGGCGAAGGTCCACGCAACGGCCGCGAGCGAGGATCTCGTGGCTCCGATGCAGGGCACGGTGATCAAGTACGCCGTCACCGAGGGTGACGAGGTCCGCGCCGGCGATCTCATCGTCGTCCTCGAGGCCATGAAGATGGAAAACAACATCAAGGCCCACCGCGACGGCGTCGTGACCCGGCTCCACCACGAACCCGGTGACGTCGTCGACAACGGAGCCGTCCTCGCCCACATCGAGGGCACCGGCGAGGACGTCGCCGCCGGGTGAGCAGCAGTGCACGGACCCCGACCGCCCTCGCGGTCGCGATCGTCGCGATCGCGACGTGGCTGACGACGTTCTTGGCGCCGCCTGTCGCCGACAACGGGCGCTCCGAGGGCGATGTGCTCGAACCCCCTCCAGCGGAGTCACCGGAACCCGATGAGGGCCGAACCGATGCATCCGCCGATGCCGAGGCCAACGTCCTGCTCGTGTGGGGCCACGGGGGCACCGATGCGACGTTCTCCGGCCGGGTGCGGACGCTCCCGGGAGTGACAGCCGTCTCCGCGGTCCGGGTTGATCGTCGTGACCTGCTCGCGGCGGTCGATGCAGACGGGCGGTCCGCCACCGACCTGCCGCCTGCCTGGGTGTACCCGTTGGACACGGCCGCGATCGACCCGGGCGATCACGAGGCCGTGCTGGGCGCACTCATTGGCGACCTTGCGAGCCTCGTTCCGGGTGCGGCGCTGCTGACGGAGGCCTCCGCCGCGCTGCGGGGCCTCGGCCCCGGCGCCCGGCTGACCCTCGCCGACGGCAGCGAGCGCGAGATCATCGGGGTCGTGGGTGATCGGGTCGGTGGCTACGCCGAGCTGATCGTGCATCCCGACGACTCGCTCGCGGTCGACATCGAGCGCTACCTGCTCGTGCGACACGACGGGGACGGCGACGAGGTGGCGGCCCGCATCCGGGCGGTCGCATCCGAGGAGCTGCGGATTCGGCCGCTGGCCGAGACGACCTACCCCCGCCATGGAGACGGGGTCCTGCCACAGGTGATCATCAAGACCCACTTCGGTGAGTTCGCCATGAACGATGTTGCGGGTCGCCGTGTCCAGGTGGGAGCCAGCTGGCGCCGGGAGCACCTGGAGTCGCGGACCCTGCCCCATGTCGGTTTCACGGTCTGCCACCGCATCGTCATGGACGCCTTCGCGGCGGTGCTGGCAGAGCTCGAGGAACGCGGGCTGCTGGACACGCTCAACCCGCGCCAGTACCAGGGCTGCTGGCTCGGTCGGGTGATCGGCTCGTCGCGGACACTGAGCCACCATTCGTGGGGGCTGGCCGTCGACGTCAACGTGAATCCCGCCGACGTCTTCACCGCCGACCTGCACCCGGAGGTCATCGACGTGTTCCGCGCGCACGGCTTTGTGTGGGGCGGCGATTTCCTGCGGCCGGACGAGCCGCACTTCGAGTACGTCGGCGACCTGCTCGAGCGGCCCGAGCCGGCCTGATCGTCCGACTGGTCAGGCCGTGTCGAGCTTGGCCATGAGCATGCGGGCGCACTCGGCCACCGAACCAGCCATCGACGGATACACGGTGAGGGTCTGGGCCAGCTGCGCCACCGACAACCGGTTCTGCACCGCGACGGCGAGCGGCTGGATGAGGTCGCTCGCCCGCGCAGACACGACGACGCCGCCCAGCACGATGCCCGAGCCGACCATCGCGTGCACCTTGACAAAACCGTCGGTGGCCTCGGTCATCTTGGCGCGAGGGTTGCCGCGGAAGTCGAGGCGCGCCGTGACGGTCTGCATTCCCTGTTCGGTGGCCTCCTCGGCCGACAGGCCGACGGTCGCGACCTCGGGGTCGGTGAAGACCGTGGCTGCAACGGCGTTCCACCGGATCGGGGTGACGGCCTGGCCCAACGCATGCCACATGGCCGTGCGGCCCTGCATGGCCGCAACGCTGGCAAGCATCACGCGGCCGACCACGTCACCGGCGGCATACACCCAGCGACACGACGTACGGCCGACGCCATCGACGTCGATCCCGCCATGGTCGTTCAGCTCGATGCCGGGATTCTCGAGTCCGAGGCCCTCGGTCACGGGCACCTGGCCGACCGTGAACAGGACGTGGGAGCCCTCCACGGTCGACCCGTCCGTGAGCCCGACCGTGACCCCGTCGGCAGTCCGCGTGCAGGAATCGGCACGGGACCTCCTGAGGATCGTCATGCCCCGGCGCTCGAAGACGTCCTCGATGACCTGGGCGGCGTCCGGATCCTCGGTCGGCATGATCAGATCGCGCGAGCTGACCAGGACGACCTCGGAGCCGAATCGCACGAAGGCGTCGGCGAACTCGGCGCCGGTGGCACCGGACCCGACGACGATGAGCCGTTCGGGGACCTCCACGAGCGAGAACACGTCCGGCGCGGTCAGGACACGTTCGCTATCGCGCTCGAAGAACGGCAGCGTTCGAGCGGTCGAGCCGGTCGCGATCAGGACGTGGTCGGCCGGGAGGACCTCTGTTGAGCCGTCCGGCATGGTCGCGGTGACCTGGTGGTAGTCGCTGATCGAGCCGCGGCCGCGAACGATGCGGACGCCGGCCGCGGTGACGCGCTTCTCGATGTCCGAGGACTGGTCGGCGCCGAGCTGCAGGGTCCGGCCCGCGACGGCCGGGTAGTCGACGTAGGAGCGATCGAGGTGGCCGGACTCCGGCAGGCGCACGCCGAGGTGGCCGGCGGTGTCGACCCAGTCCATGGCCTCGGCGGCGACGATGAGCGCCTTGGAGGGGACACAGTCCCACAGCACGCTGTTGCCGCCGAGTCCCTCGTCAGCCACGATCGTGACGTCGGCGCCGAGCTCCGCGGCGACGAGACTGGCTTCGTAGCCGGCCGGTCCTCCCCCGAGGATGACGATCGTGTTGCTCAGCGCGGTGCCTTTCCGGTCACCGCCGGAACCCTAGATGGCCGAGCACGTCAGCATGCTGACGGGAGCGTCCAGCCGCCGTGCTGCGGCCGAGCCGACCCGCTCGATCTCGCCGATCAGGAGACAAGCGACCCGGGCAGGCCGCTTGCCACGCGCCGCACGCGTCGCGTCCACGTCGAGATCGTCGCCGGCTTCACGGCATGATCGACGACGGCATGCAACTCGCGTTCAACGGCTTCAGGCTCCATGCCGTCCCGGAGGCGCTCGGAGAACTCCTCCACCAGGCGGGACACGTCGTAGCGAGAGCGATGGAACATGCGATCGACCCAGTCCTGGGCCCGGCGGCGGACCGGCGCGAACGCGCCTGCGACGGCCAACGTCGACGCCGCGACCGGCAGATCGCCACCACGGGGCAGGAGCAGGCTGACAAGGACGACCACGAGGGCGTAGAGCGCACCGAGCGCGACGAGCATCACGGAATAGACCATGGCCCGGTTGATGATCAGGTCGATGTCCCACAGCCGATACCGCAGCACCGCGGCGGCCACAGCCAGCGGCACGGCGGCGAACGCCCCGGCGATGACCAAGGTCTCCGGGACGTCAGTGGCCGCGGTCGCGCCCGACCCGATCGCGAACTGGAGCCCCAACGTGGCGACGAGCAAGGTGGCTGCGAGGGCCAGGAACTTCATCTGTTGGCGTTCGACCCCCGAAGATCGACGGAAGCGCAACATCAACTCGATGCCCGCGGCAACCATCACGAGGCTCATCATCATGAGGAACACCCCGGACAGTGCCTCACCCACCGGACCGAGTGATTCGTACAACGGAGAGACTGCGTTCTCGACGTCCTCCACGTCGCCGCCCCAACCCCCCGTCATGAGTGCGGCCGCCGTTCCGATCGTCGCGGCGGCGCCCACGAGGCCCATCACCGGCCGCCACCGTTTCGACGGCAAGCGACCATCCGGGAACAGCAGGAGCACCGCCGGAATCACGAGCACTGATCCGGAGTTGAGCGCGGCACCGACGGCCTCTGCCCACGGCCCCACCCCGTCGCCGAGATCGGGTCCTGCCTGGATCAGGAAGAGTCCTGTCGACATCCCGAACCCGCCAAGCAGCAGCAGCCAGCCAATGGGATGGCGGGGGCGGCCAAGCGTCACCATGGCGCCGGCAACGACGAAGACGGGTGTTGGCAACGCCCACAGGTCGTTCGCCTCGAAGCCGACGATCAGGGCCCGGAGGATCGACCCGAAAGAGGCCAGCACGCCGACGACCGTGAGCCCCACGGCAAGCATTCTCGACCGCGCGCTCAGCGCGTCCCGACGAGCCCCCAGTGGCTGCCACCTTCCGTGCTCTGCGAGAGTTGTAGGTGGTCAACGCTACGACATCGTTACGGGCTGGCGTTCAGCGAGGCAGTTGGCCGTGTGACTAGAAGCGATCGACCGGCACGTACCCGCCGAAGACGTCCCGCAGGACGTCGCAGACCTCCTGGAGCGTCGCCCGCCGCTTGAGCGCCTCGCGCATGGCCGGCAGCAGGTTGGTCGTCTCGGTCTCGGCCGCAGCACGGACGTCGTCGAGTGCGTCACCGACCGCTCCCCCGTCACGGGCTGCCTTGACCTTGTCGATCCGGGCGACCTGGTCGGCCCGGATGGACTCGTCGATCCGCTGGAGCTCGGGGTGCACGTCCTCGTCCATCGTGAACCGGTTGACCCCGACGACGACCTGCCGTTCGTCCTCGACGGCCCGCGCGATCTCGTAGGCGGAGCGCTCGATCTCGGACTTCTGGTAGCCCTCCTCGATGGCCTTGACGGCCCCGCCGAGGCGGTCGATGTGGTCGATGTAGTCGCTCGCGTCGGCCTCGATCCGGTCGGTCATCGCCTCGATGAGGTAGGCGCCACCCAGGGGGTCCACCGAACGTGCGACGTCGGTTTCGTGGGCGAGGACCTGCTGCGTCCGCAGGGCCAGCCGCGCCGACTCCTCCGTGGGCAGGGCGAGGGCCTCGTCGTAGGAGTTTGTGTGGAGGCTCTGGGTCCCACCGAGCGTGGCCGCGAGCGCCTGGATCGTCACGCGCACGAGGTTCACGCGGGGCTGCTGCGCCGTCAGCTGCACGCCGGCCGTCTGGGTGTGGAAGCGCATCATCTGCGACTTGGGGTCCTCGGCCCCGAACCGTTCGCGCATGATGCGCGCCCACAGGCGACGAGCCGCCCGAAACTTGGCGACCTCCTCGAGCAGCGTCGAGCGAGCCACGAAGAAGAACGACAGCCGCGGCGCGAACACGTCGACGTCGAGGCCAGCCTGCAGCGCCGCCTCGACGTAGGCAATGCCGTCGGCCAGCGTGAACGCGACCTCCTGGACCGGCGTCGCGCCAGCCTCGCCCATGTGGTAGCCGGAGATCGAGATGGTGTTGAAGTTGGGCAGGTGCTCGGCGCAGTACCCGAAGGTGTCGGCGATGATCCGCAGGCTCGGACCGGGCGGG
>JAWWBG010000129.1:0-7737 GCA_033721095.1 Nitriliruptorales bacterium | reverse complement strand
GGGCGCAATCGTGTCCCGCAACCGTTGGTGCATCGTGTTCATCGCGCAAGAAGCCGCAGAGAGCGGCGGCTCCCCGGCCTTCCTCATCGGGCTCGTCGTCATCATGGTCGCCGTGTGGTTCGTCCTCATCCGGCCGCAGCAACGGCAGCAGAAGGAACGCAAGGAACGGCTCACGAAGGTCGAGGTCGGAGACGACATCGTGACCGTGGGTGGCCTGCACGGCCGCGTCGTCGACCTCGCGGATGATCACATGGACCTGCTGGTGACCGAGGGGATCGTCCTGCGTTACCAGCGTGAAGCCCTCATGAAGATCGTCGGCGAGGAGCCCGAGGACGAGGACGACGAGGCCGACGACGTGCTGGCGGCCGACGAGGAATGACCTCGGAGGCCAACCAGCAGGACGACGACGCCCCGTCGGCGCTGGTCGATCCCGCCACGGTCATTGCCGAATCGGCCGAGACGGCCCTGCTGCGCGGCGTTGACGCATCCGCCGCGGTTCGCGAGAACGAGGCGATCGCCCTCGACGCCGTCCGTCGCACGGGGACCGAGCTCGACGTCCTCACCCGTCTTCAGCAGGACCAGATCACATCCGGGTTCATCAAGCTGGCGGACCAGTTCCTGGGCCAGCAGGGCTACACGGAGCACGGGTTCCGGCACGCGAACCTCGTGGGGCGCATCGCCCACAACGTGCTCAACCACCTCGGTGCTGACGCGGCGCTGTGCGAGCTCGCTGCCATTGCGGGCTATCTCCATGACGTCGGCAACGTCGTCTCACGCCTCAACCACGGGCTGTCGAGTGCCTGGATCGCGTACGACGCCCTCCGTCGGCTCGAGGTCGACCCGTATCGGATCGGGCTGGTGCTGTCGGCAGTCGGCAACCACGAGGAGCAGTACGGCACCTCCATCGGCCCCGTCGGCGCGGCGGTGATCCTGGCGGACAAGGCCGACGTGCACCGGTCGCGTGTGCGCAAGGGCGCCGACACGACCGCCGACATCCACGACCGGGTCAACCACGCCGTCACGCACTCGTTCCTGCGCGTGGACGCCGAGGCCGCCACGATCACGCTCGAGCTGGAGCTCGACACCGATCGTTCGACCGTGATCGAGTACTTCGAGATCTTCCTTGACCGCATGATGATGTGCCGCCGGGCCGCCCGAACGCTGGGATGCGAGTTCCGCATCACCGCCAACGGCGTCCCGCTCGGCTAGAGCCCAGGAGTCAGTTCGTGAAACGGGGTTCGTACATTGCCTCGATCGTGGTGACGCTGGTCGTCGTCGCGGGCATTGGCGTCTATCTGGGTCTGGGAGCCCGCCCCAACCTGGGCCTCGACCTCCAGGGCGGGATCAGCGCCATCTACTCGCCTGTTCTCGACGACACCGCCGAAAATGCCGACTTCTCGGACATCCTCGGCCAGACGATCGAAGTCATCCGGGCTCGCGTTGACTCGCTCGGTGTTGCTGAACCGGACATCTCCCGGCAGGGCAACGACGTCCTCGTCCAGCTCCCGGGCCTGGGCCAGGAGGACGTCGAGCGGGCCCAGGAGATCATCGGCCAGACCGCCAAGTTGACCTTCCGGCCGGTCATCGCGTTCATCCCCGCCGGTACGGCGCAGTACGACCTCGTGCCGGAGTGCGGCGCCATCGTCGACCCATCCGACGTACTCGGGACCCCGACGGACTTCCCGGATCCGGTCCCGACGACGGCCCCAACCGACGGCGTGAGCCCCGCGCCCACCGGCGACGCCAGTCCCACGCCAACGGTGGAAGCCTCGCGGTTCGGCGGCGTCATCCCGCTGGCACAGGCGACCGAATCGCCGAGCCCGACCGACACGGCTTCGCCGGGCCCCGTCGAGTCACCGAGCCCCGGCCCCAGTGAATCGCCGACCACGGTCGACACGCCGCTCTTCGAGGGCGAGGTCCTCGACGTCCCGCTGCCCGATGATGCGACGGCGGTCCTGTGCGGCGCCGACGATGACCTCGGCTTCGATCCACCCAAGTACGTCGTCGGATCAGCCGTCGTGACCCTGCCGGACGAGACCGAGATCACGCTCGACGGCTCCCACATCGAGGACGCCATCCCACGGCTCGGCGGGGCGGCCGGCCAGGCATGGGAGGTGGCGCTGGACCTGGACGGGCCCGGCGGAGACGCGTTCGCCGTGGTCACCGCGCAGTTGGCCTGTCAGCGCGACCAAGGGCTGAGCGGGCAGTTGGCCATCGTGCTCGACGAGAAGGTGCAGTCGGCCCCATCGATGAACCCCACCATCCTCTGTGGCACGGGGATCACCGGCGGCCAGGCGCAGATCACCGTCGGCGGGCAGACGGCCGACGAGTCGCTGGCGGAAGCACGTGACCTGGCGCTGGTGCTCCGGACTGGTGCGCTGCCGGTCACGCTGGTGCCGAGCACGTTCGAGACCGTGTCGCCGACGCTCGGTGCCGCGTCCGTGCGGACCGGCCTGTTCGCGGGCCTCCTCGGCCTGGTCCTCGTCGCGATCTACCTCACGTACTTCTACCGCTGGCTCGGCGCCGTGGCCATCTCCTCGCTGATGATCTTCGGCGTTGTCATGTTCGGACTCATCACCGTCATGGGGGAGGTCGGCTTCGCCCTCACGCTGGCCGGAATTGCCGGTGTCATCGTCGCGATCGGGATCACCGCAGACTCGTCCATCCTGTTCTTCGAGCGAATACGTGACGAAGTGCAGCTGGGCAAGACCGTCCGAACCGCCGTGCAGCGCGCCTTCAAGAGCGCGTTTCGGACCAACCTTGCCGGCAACACGGTGACGTTGGCGGCCGCGATCATCCTGTACTTCCTGGCGATCGGTCCCGTTCGCGGGTTTGCGCTCATGCTCGGCGTTGCCACGGTGCTCGACATCCTCATCCTCTGGCTTTGGAGCCGCTCGGTCGTCTCGCTGATCGGAAACACGCGGCTGCTGACCCGTGAGACCGTCAGTCGTGTCGAGGCTCCGATACGCCGGGGCTCGACAAGCGGGGGTGGCGCATGAAGTTCTCCGTGACCAAGGTGGATTTCGTGGGTCGCTGGCGGACGTGGGCCAAGATCTCCGGTGCCGCCATGCTCGTGTCGATCGTGGCCCTCGTGGCACTGGGCCTGAACCTCTCCATCGACTTCGTCGGCGGTTCCTCGTTCGTCATCGACGAGGTCACCACCGGCGCCAGCGAACAGGACCTGCGCGAAGCCGCCGAGGGCGCCGGCGCCACCGACGTCACCGCACAGCTCACTGGCGGCGAGGACGGCAACCCGGGCGCCATCATCCGGATGGGTGCACTGGAGCCGGGTTCGGACGAGCTGGTCACGGTCCGCGACGCCATCGTCGAGGCCGCCGGACCCGTCGAGCTCACCGAGAACTTTGTCGGGCCGACGTGGGGCGAGCAGGTCTCTCGCAAGGCGATCGAGGCCCTGGTCGTCTTCCTGATCGTCGTGGTCATCTACATCACGATTCGCCTCGAGCTGAAGATGGCTGGCGTCGCGGTCGTCGCCCTGGTCCACGACCTCGTCATCACGGTCGGGATCTACGCGCTGCTGCGATTCACCGTCAGCCCCGCGACGATCATCGCACTGCTCACGATTCTCGGCTACTCGCTGTACGACACCGTTGTGGTGTTCGACCGGGTCAAGGAGGTCAGCGAGCAGGTCGGCGAGCCCGGTCGTCGCACGATGGCCCAGGTCACGAACGTGGCCATGAACGATGTCCTGTGGCGTTCCATCAACACGTCCCTCACGTCGTTGGCCCCGGTCGGTGCGCTGCTCTTCCTGGGTGGTCGCCTGCTTGGCGCCTCGACGCTGGAGGACCTCGCGCTCGCGCTGTTCGTCGGCATGGCGCTGGGGACCTACTCGTCGCTGTTCGTCGCGGGACCGGGTTTCGCGCTCTGGAAGATGACCGAGCCCGAACAGATCAAGCTGGCCGAGCGCGCGGTCGACCTCGGCGAGGAGGAGGCCGTGACCGGCGCGCTGCCCGATGCCGCGGTCGTGGAGGCTCGCGCTCCCATCACCACCGAGTACGTCCGCGGACGTGGACGAAAGTCGCGTCGGCGGCGGTGACGTCGCGCTGGACGAGCCAGTTACTCTGGATGCAAACCCGCAACGGGGCGCGCACTGGCTGCAGAACCGGTCGTTCAGCCCGCGGCAGCACGCGACGATGCCGCGCCGGACGAACGCGTGCTCGACGGCGCTGAGCCCACGGTCCCGGCGATGCCCCCGACAACAAGCGACGGTGAGGACCTCGCGGCGACGCTCGACCGCGACACCACCGAGGGTGTTGACGGCGACGAGGCCGAGGCAAAGCCAGCCCCACCCCCGCCGCGGCCAACGGGCATGCGGTCCGTGCTCGCTCGCCTGCCCATGGTCGCCCGAGGGATCCCGCCCGAGCTCGAACCGCTGGCGGCCAAGGTCAAGGAGTCGTCCCCCAAGGTCGACATGCGCGAGGTCGCGCGCGCCTTCGAGTACGCCCGTGATGCCCACGAGGGCCAGGAGCGCCACTCCGGCGAGGCCTACATCACCCATCCGGTCGCCGTGGCCGGTGAGCTGGCGGACCTCGGGCTCGACACGGCGACGCTGGTCGCCGCGCTGTTGCACGACGTGGTTGAGGACACGCCCGCCAGCCTCAACGAGATCGGCGAGTTCTTCGGATCGGAGGTTGCCAAGCTCGTTGACGGGGTCACCAAGCTGGACCGTCTCCAGGTGTCCTCACGTGAGCAGCAGCAGGCCGAGACGCTCCGCAAGATGTTCGTCGCGATGGCTGAGGACATCCGCGTGCTGGTCATCAAGCTCGCGGACCGGCTCCACAACATGCAGACCCTCGAGCACCTGCCGCGCGACAAGCAGAAGCGCATTGCCCAGGAAACGCTCGACATCTATGCCGCGTTGGCGCACCGGCTCGGGATGCAGCGTTTCAAGCTGGAGCTGGAGGACCTCGCCTTCCAGACCCTGCATCCCAAGCGCTACGAGGAGCTGGTCGCCCTCGTCGACGAGCGCAACCCCGAGCGCGACGCGTACCTCGCGGCCTGCATCGAATCGATCGAGCAGGACCTGCGGGAGGTGCGCATCAAGGCCGAGGTCACCGGCAGACCGAAGCACTACTACTCGATCTACGAGAAGATGGTGCTGCGCGGCAAGGAGTTCGACGAGATCCACGACCTCGTCGCCATCCGCATCATCGTCAACACCGTCCCGGACTGCTACGCAGCCCTCGGCCAGATCCACGCGCGGCACCGTCCCGTCCAGAATCGGTTCAAGGACTGGATCGCCAACCCCAAGCAGAACGCGTACCAGTCGCTGCACACGACCGTGATCGGACCGGAGGGTCGTCCCCTCGAGATCCAGATCCGCACCCTCGACATGCACCACACCGCCGAATACGGGGTTGCGGCCCACTGGAAGTACAAGGAGGGCCGGCGCGGCAGCGATGCCGAGGATGGCCTGCCGTGGGTGGGACGACTCGTCGAGTGGCAGGAGGAGTTCGAGGAGGCCGGCGACTACCTCGAGGCCGTCCGCATCGACCTCTACCAGGACGAGACGTTCGCCCTGACACCGCGCGGCGACGTCATCTCGCTGCCCAAGGGTTCCAATCCCGTCGACTTCGCCTACGCGATCCACACCGAGGTCGGTCACCGGTGCATCGGCGCCCGGGTCAACGACCGGCTGGTCCCGCTCGACCATGTCCTCCAGAACGGGGACACGGTGGAGATCCTCACCTCGAAGGCCGAGGATGCCGGCCCGAGCCGCGACTGGTTGACGACGGTCCGCTCGACGCGGGCCCGCTCGAAGATCCGCAGCTTCTTCAACCGCGAGCGCCGCGAGGACGCCGAGGAGCGCGGACGGGACGCCGTCTCCCGGGCGCTCCGCCGTCGGGGCATGTCCATCGCCCGGGCGATGGCATCGGGCGAGCTCCAGCAGTGCGCCGACGAGCTCGGGTACGCGAGCGTCAAGGCCATGTACCGGGCCGTCGGCGAGAACCACCTCACCGGCGCACATGTCGCCGCTCAGCTCGCACGGTTGCTGTCGGAGGACACCGAGTCCGAGGAGGAGCCCGAGCTGCTGCCCTCGGGTCCGCCGGTCCGGCTCCAGCCCGGTACAGGCGACGCCGTGTCCATCGAGGGCGAGCGGGGCATGCTGGTCAAGTTGGCGAAGTGCTGCATGCCGGTACCGGGTGACGAGATCATCGGCTACGTCACCCGGGGCCAGGGCGTGTCGGTCCACCGGCGCGACTGCCCGAACGTGCCCGACCTGGCGACGGACCAAGACCGTCTCATGGACGTCGAGTGGTCCGGTGAGCCCGGGATGCCCTTCATGGTGGCGATCGCCATCGAGGCACTGGACCGCAAGCACCTGCTGCGGGACATCACGGCCGTGCTCGGCGACCTGCACATCAACATCCTGTCGGCAAACGTCACGACGCGCTCCGACCGGGTCGCGATGTTGACCTTCAACTTCGAGCTGGCCGACCCGACGCACCTCGAGTACGCCATGCGGTCGATCCGCGAGGTCCCCGGCGTGTACGACGCGTATCGCCTGGTCCAGACCTGAGGCCCCCGAGTCGAGCGCGCCATGCACACGACGCTGCGCGGCCACGGCAAATGGCCCCACGCGACCTGTTCGCGGGCGGTTGATCCGCGAGGTCCTTGGCGTCGACGAGACCCAGCAACTCGTCCAACGCTGACGGTCCTGTCGATGCCGCAACCAGGACCGCTGACCCAGTCAACAGTCCAAGCCGGCTACCCGACGATGATGGAGCTTCCACAGGTCCAGCCGACATGCTGGACGGACATTGTCGCTTCATCGGTCGTGGAGGCCGGGTGGCCCCCGGGCCTCCTCATGACCGTAGGGCCGAAATGGCCGTCTGGCTGGAAAATCGGTTGGGGTCGGCCAGCGGCCGACCCCAACCGATTGGGTTGTGACTACGGGAAGATGATGATGGAGGAACCGCAGTTCCAGCCGACGTGCTCCACGGTGATCGAGGCCTCATCCAGACTGACCGCGTCGTCGTCATAGTTGTCGATCACCAGCGCGACGGTGTGGTTGCCGGAACCGACCACGTCCGTGTTGTCGGTGTGATCGCCGTCATTGTTGGCGTCGGGGTTGTCGATCAGCACCTTGATGACGTAGTGCTGGTTGTTGCTCTCGAGGGCGGTGATGACTTCCAGGTTGTCACCCGTTGGCGCTGCATCAACACCATTGATGCGGACATAGGCATCCAGGTCGAGGTCGCCCCCCCCTTCGTCGGTCATGAAGGTCGCGGTGACGAGCAACTTGTGCTCGTCGCGGCTGAAGAGTCCCGAGCACTCGTCGACGATGTCGAAGTTGACGGAGACGACGGTTCCTGTCGTCGGGTTCCCAGCAGCGATGTCGGTGGCATTGTCGGTCGCCACATAATGGACGGGGACGACGTTGGAGCGTTGCGCGAACAGGTCGAGTGCCTGGGCTCGGGTGTGGAAGAGGTCCTTGGCGTCCTGGACGTAACCGATGATGGTGATGGACACGTGGGTGGCGCTCAACTGGACCCTGACGTTGGCAGTCCCATCTGTGTGGACGGGGATGAGGACCTCGGTGCCGAGGTTGACGGCCGGGGACAGCTTCTGGAACGACAACTGGGACCCGGACACGGTGGTTGGGTCAGTGTTGCCGTCGGCGAACTTGAAGTTGCCGGCGCCGGCGGGCTGGACGGCCTTGACGACAGCGACGACTGCTCCAGCCTGGGACGGGACGCCACAGCCGCCACCGGGGCC
>JAWWBG010000128.1:0-7761 GCA_033721095.1 Nitriliruptorales bacterium | reverse complement strand
CGAGCGGCTGATGGACACGCCGCTGGTCGAGGCGATCGACGTCCACCGGATCTACCGCCCCAGCGCCACCGTCGAGGTCCACGCCCTCCGCGGGGTGTCCCTGTCGATCCATCGCGGTGACTCGCTGGCCATCATCGGTCCGTCGGGGTCTGGCAAGAGCACGATGCTCAACCTCCTCGGCGCACTGGACCGACCCACGAGTGGCTCGATGCTGTTCGGAGGTCGTGACGTCAACAACCTCTCGGACGTCGACCTGGCGCGCCTGCGCAACGAGCAGATCGGGTTCGTCTTCCAGAGCTTCCATCTGCTCTCACGAGCGACGGCCCTGGACAACGTGGCCCTGCCGTTGGTCTATCGAGGGCTCGGCCGGCGTGAGCGCCGAGAACGGGCCCACGCGGCCCTGGCTGCGGTCGGGCTCGCCGATCGCGTGGATCACCGACCCAACGAGCTCTCCGGCGGGCAGCAGCAGCGCGTCGCCATCGCCCGGGCGATGGTCACCGAGGCCGACATGCTGCTCGCGGACGAGCCCACGGGGAACCTTGACACCAGGACGGGGACCGAGGTCCTCGAGCTGCTCACCAGCCTCCAGGCGGACCGTGGTGCTGCCCTCGTCGTGATCACGCACGATCAGCTGGTGGCCGACATGGTCGACCAGGTCATCGAGACTCGTGATGGCGTGCTCGAGCAGCCCGCGAGAACGGGGCGGCGGTCATGAACCTGACCGAGTCGGCACGTGTTGCCCTCCGCGCCCTGCTCGCCAATCGCCTCCGCTCGGCACTCACGACGCTCGGCGTGCTCATCGGTGTCCTTGCTGTCGTGCTCCTCGTCGCGATCGGGCAGGGCGCCCGCGAGGAGATCACCGACACGGTCGAGGGCCTCGGCTCGAACCTCCTGTTCGCCTTTCCGGGCTCGGGAGACTTCACCCGCCCACTGCCGGCCCGATCTCGTTTCACCAACGACGTCATCGATGACGTCGCCCGCGAGTTCGGCGATCCCCGTCGCGTCGCCGCAGACCTCGTCTCGGGCGAGGTCGTGCGTGCCGGCGGCAACGACACGTTCGCGAGCGTGCTCGGCATCACCGAGTTCTTCACGACGGTGATCGACCGCGACGTCGCCCGTGGCGAGGACCTCACCGGATCCGACATCGTCGCCGCCCGACGTGTCGCGGTGATCGGCCCGGCCATCGGGACGGAGCTGTTCGGTGACCGCGACCCCATTGGTCGCGACGTGACGATCGCTGGCCTCCGCTTCCGCGTCGTCGGTGTCCTGACTGCCGTCGGGGGATCGGCGTTCGGCCCCGATCGCGACTCGCAGGTCCTGGTCCCGATCACGACGGCGCAACGTCTCTTCGGCACCGACCGAGTGGACAACATCTTCGTCAAGTCGACGTCGGCGGCCGACGTCGCGGCGGACGCCGAGATCTTCCGACGGGCGCTGAGCCAACGGTTCGACGAGGCCGACTTCTCCGTCCTCACGCAGGACGACATCCTCGGGGTCATCAGCGACATCCTGGGCCTGCTCACGATCGTCCTGGGCGCCATCGCCGGGATCTCCCTGCTCGTCGGGGGTGTCGGCGTCTCCAACATCATGCTGGTGTCGGTCACGGAGCGAACGCGCGAGATCGGGTTGCGCAAGGCCCTCGGCGCACGGCCCCGAGACCTCGCGCTGCAGTTCCTCCTGGAGGCAGTCGTGCTCACGGGCACGGGCGGTCTCGCCGGTCTCGGACTCGGGATCGGCCTGGCTGCCCTGGTGGACGCGGTCGCCCCCGTCCCGACCGTCGTCACCGGGTGGTCGGTTGCCCTCGCGTTCGGCGTGTCCGTGGCGGTGGGCCTGTTCTTCGGGGTCTGGCCGGCAGTTCGGGCCGGACGCCTCGATCCCGTGGAGGCGCTGCGCCACGAGTAGTTCGAGCGCGGCGATCCGTCATGCAACACGATCGTCGCGAACCCGTGACGTTCCGGTCGGTCCGAACGGTCATCCTGGTCTGGTTCACTGCTGACGGGCCCAGCAGCATCGCCCAGGAGCATCCATGGCCGACGGTCGTCGCGTCCTCATCACCGGCATCAGCGACAAGCTCGCCGGGATGGTCGCGGCTGCCCTCGAGACGGAAGACGAGGTCGCCTACATCGTCGGCGTGGACAACGAGGATCCGGTCCACGACCTGACGCGCACCGAGTTCGTGCGCACGGACGTCACCAATCCGCTCATGGCCAAGGTCCTTGCCGCCACGGACGTGGACACGCTGATCCACATGTCCACCGTGTCTGCCCCCACCAGCGTCGGTGGCCGCAGCCGGATGAAGGAGCGAAACGTGATGGGGGCCATCCAGCTGATGGCCTCGGCCCACCGCGCGACCAACATCCAGCGCATCGTCCTCAAGTCATCGACCGCGATCTACGGCTCCGAGTTCACGCATCCGTCGCTCATCGCCGAGGACTTCTCCGCCGCCGTGGCCAACCCACGGGACGGGTTCTCCAAGGACGTCGAGGAGGTCGAGAGCGCCTTCCGGGCCTTCGTCGGTCGTCGTCCGGAGGTGGCACTCACGACGCTGCGCTATGCCAACTTCGTCGGTGGCTCCCTCGACTCGACCTTCGCGCGATATTTCTCGTTGCCCGCCGTGCCGACCGTCTTCGGCCATGACCCGAGGCTGCAGTTCTGCCACGAGGAGGACGCCGTCGAGGTCATGGTCCGCGCCGTCCTGGAGGACCACCCCGGGACGTGGAACGTCGCGGGGCCGGGCGTCGTCTACCTGTCGCAGGCCATCCGCCTCGCCGGCCGCGTGCCCGCGCCCGTGCCGGCCGGGTTCGTGCGCAGCGCGTCGGGACTGATCCGGCGCACCCGCCGGATGGACTTCACGCCTGAGCAGTTGCGGTACCTCAAGTACGGCCGGGTTGCCGACATCAGTCGGCTCCGCTTCCAGTTCGGCTACGAGCCCAAGTGGTCATCGCGAGCGGCCTTCGAGGACTTCGTCTCGCGTCGCCGGATCAGTGGCCTCGTCAACCGCGACGAGGTGATTCGCTGGGAGCGCGAGCTCTACGACTTCATCCAGCGCAAGGGCCAGGAACGGTTCGTCGCAGCGAGGCGGCGATGAACGTGCTGAGCATGTGGGCGGCTGGACGAGCCGACGAGCGCGCAGCTGGGACGGCAGCGAGGCGGCGGCAGGAGTGGCGATGAGCGAGACGCACGCACGGATCTACGACTTCGACCAAGCCCGTGAGGCGCGCCAGGCCCGGGTGCGGGCCCGCTGTGCGGCCACGACGGCAGCCGGCAAGCCGTGCCGCAACTACGCCGTCCACGGCGGCTTCTGTCGCATCCATGATCCCAACCCGCCCGCACCGCAGCCCGCGACGCCGGACGAGCTGGCGTCCCCGAGCGCCGGCATCGACCTCCTCGAGGGCCTCCGTGACGCCCTGGGAGACGAGTGGCTCGGTCACGTCAAGGACGTCGCCGCCTTCCTCCGTCGCCGCATCACCGGCGACTACGACATCGACGCCTTCGGCTACGACGTCGACTTCGCCAGCAACGTGATCGCGCCCCTGATCCGACCGATGTACCGGTACTGGTGGCGCGTGGTCAGCCAGGGCTCCGAGAACATCCCCGGCGAAGGGCAGGGCGCGATGATCGTCGCGAACCACGCCGGCACGATTCCCGCCGATGCCCTGATGACGCGGCTGGACATCCTCGAGACCACCGGCCGGCACAGTCGTGAGCTGGCCGCCGATCTCGTCTTCCGCCTGCCGTTCATCGGCCACCTCGGACGCAAGTCGGGCGCGACGCTGGCCGAGTCCACGGACGCGCTCAAGCTGCTGGCGCGCGGTGAGCTCGTGGCCGTCTGGCCGGAGGGCTACAAGGGCCTCGGCAAGAAGTACAAGGATCGCTACCAGCTGCAACGTTTCGGTCGCGGCGGGTTTGTCGAGACCGCGCTGCGTGCGCAGGTGCCGATCATCCCGACGGCCATCATCGGCTCCGAGGAGATCTACCCCCTGCTGTTCGACGTCAAGATGCTGGCCAAGCTGTTGGGCATCCCGTACTTCCCGATTCCGGCGCAGTCGTTGGCGTTGCCGGTCCTGGGACCGCTGGCCATGCTGCCGCTGCCGAGCAAGTGGCTGATCGAGTATGGGGAGCCGATCGACACGACGCTGTACGGCCGCGACGCCGCGGACGACCCCATGACCGTGTTCGACCTGGCCGACCAGGTTCGTGACACGATCCAGCAGATGCTGATCACCCACCTGATGGGGCGTCGCAGCGTGTTCTTCTGAGCATTGGCGCGCTGCCGCTCGGCGTCAGACCGCCAATGCGAAAGGGACCCCGCGGGGTCCCTTTCCTGATGCGGTGGCGGTCAGCGACGCCGCAGGAGTGCGGAGCCGCCGATCGCCAGCGAGCCGAGCAGCAGCGCAATGGCGCCACCGCCGGTACGGGGCAGGTTCGGCTCGACGGGCTCGGGTGCCGGTGGGGCCTCCGAGAGGACGACCGTGCCGAACGCCGAGCTGACGTTGGAGCCGATGAACAGGTCGACGCGCACGTCCTCGAGCGGCGTGCCCGCGAGGGCGCCGTTCAAGGGCAGGAACGTCACGGACGCGGGGATCACCGCGACCTCGACGAAGTCCTTCGTGTGGGCGCGTACGTCCTGCGACCCTGCCAGGACGGTGTAGACACCGAGCTGCTGCAGTGCGTCGTTGAGGCCGTTGAGCACGTCAGCCAGCGGGAGCGGGCTGTTCTCGAGGTTCTCGATCAGCGACAGGTCGCCGCCGCCGATGTTGACGAGCACATCCTCGATCACGCCGACGTTCTCGGTCAGCTTGAGGATGGTCCGCTCGATGTCGCCGTTGTCGCCGCAGACGCCGAACGTGACCTCGGGGATCACGGTCGAGTAGTCCGTGGACTCGCCGTACGCCGTCGCGTTGGCGACGAACGTCGAGCCGTCGACGGGGTCGTCGGTCACCATGCAGAAGAGGTTCAGCAGGTTGACATCCGCGATCGTGGTGGAGGACGTTGCCGTCACGGCTGCGCCGTCGAAGACCGAGCGCGTCGTCGCCTCGATCAGCCCGATGTGCAGCAGCGGCAGCGACGGGTGGACCAGGTCAGGCGTCTTGAGGATGTCGTCGAGCTGGACCTCACCACCGGTGATCGGCTCGAGGACCTCGTCACCGATGACGCCGAGCGCCTCGTTGACCCCGTCGATGACCGGGGCGAGGACGTCGTTCTCGACCGTCTCGAGGGTGTCGTCGATCGCCTCGGCGAGCTCGGCCGGCAGCAGGGCCAACAGGCCCTTCAGGTCCACCGACAGGTCCGCGACCTTGGTCGTCGAGGAGACGATGCCGTCCGACGCGTCGTCATCGCAGTCGGCCGACAGCAGCGTCAGCGACACGAGTGGCGCCTCGGCCGACGGGATGGCCACGTCGATGGGCGTGTCGAGGCACTTGAGTGCGTCACCGGCGAGGGACTCGACCAGCCCCTGCAGGGAGCCGCCCAGTGGCGTGGCCTCGGCCAGGCCGAGCGCGGCAGCCTCGGTGAGCTTCTCGAGGTTGACGTTCGCGAGCGAGAGATCGATCGTCAGCTTGTTGTCCGCGAGGCTGATGCCAAGCGCGGAGAGCGCCGGGTCGAGCGCGTCGGTCAGCGGCTCCACGATCGCGCTGGGCAGGCCGACGACCAGCTCCAGCGTGCTCGAGTCCGCGATGCCCTGGTAGAAGTCCGGGCCCTCCGTCTCGGCTGCCGGTGCGGGCAGCGCAAGCGAGAGGCCAAGGACGGTGGCAAGAGCGCCGACAGCAATTCGGCGCAGTCGAGTTGGTCGCATTGGGTTCCCCACCTCTGTCCGGCTCTCCGCCGGCTCATGTCGAAGGCGTGCATCGTCCGTATGCCGCCGACACCCGACCCAGAAAGATCAGTCCAAATGGACGAGTGCCGAACAAACGTATCAACGGGGTCAACGGTTGGCCCTGAAGGAGGGGACGCAAGTCTCAGCCGATGTGCGCTGTTCGCGCGTCGACGTGCGATATTGCTTCGGGGGTCAGTTGCCCAGCAACCCGTCCAGGTCGATCTCGGATGCCACGTCCAGGTCCGGCACGGCGGGCGGTGTCGCCAGCGGGTCGGGCGACAGCACGCCGAGTCCGTCCAGGAGGTCCCGGAGCAGGTCTTCGAGATCAGTCCCGACGTCGTCGAGGGGCCCGGGCAGGTCGGGGACGAGGTCGTCCGGCTCCTCGACGGGCGGTTCGGGCAGTCCGGACGGCTCCTCGGTCGGCGTCGAGCCGGGTGGCGGGGTTGCGCCATCGGTCGGGTCGGCCGGCGGCTCCGTTGCCGCAGGGGGCGCGACGTCAGGGGGCAGGTCCGCGATGGCCGCGCTCAACAGCGCCACGACGGTCGCGTTCGACCGCAGGAGCAGCGATCGTTGGGAGGCCGGCAGCCGGGCGGCCACCTCCTCCAACCGCTGCGACTGGTCGGCGAGATGGAGGGCGATGGCCTCCCACAGGGCGCCGTCGCCCGTGGCGCGGGCCGTTGCGATGGCGGAGGCAACATGGCCGTCGAGGTCGAGCAGGACGGCCCCGACGTCGGCTCGTGAGGCGACCCCGGCGATCTCCTCGAGCTCGTCGAGCCGCTCACCGGCAAACTGCAGGTGGAGGCGGGCGTCGCTCGCGGCCGATGGCGACAGCAACAGCCGGACCTGTTCGGTCGCCTGCTTGACGGGGTAGAGCAGGTCACCGGGTACCGAGTGGGCAGCGGCAGCGACGACGCCGGTCGAGCCGACGAGGGCGCCGGCAGCCCCCGTCGCGATCGCGGTCCGGGCCGACGTGGCGAGTCGCTCACGCAGTGACACCGGCCGTGCACGGTCATCGACGAGGGCGGGGATTGCCTCCGTCAGGAGTCGGTGACGCAGGGCCGCCTGCCAGGTCGGATCGGGCGTCTCGAGCCGGGACGTGGCGCCGACCTCGAGGCCAACCGAGGCCAACCTGCGAACCTCCGGGGAGGCCAGATCGAGTGAGCGGCGCCCCGAAATGACGGCTTCGAGCTCGTCGGCCCTGGTGCGGGACACGGGCATCCTCATGACAACATCCCCAACAGCGAGATGAGCGTGCTGGCGCTGGCACCTGCGAGCTGTCCGAGGCCGTCCACGTGCTTGACCTGGGACGCGAGGGCCTTGAGGGCCCGAAACTGCAGCGACTTCGTGGCCCCGACGGTGCGGCCGATGACCTGGGCAGTGTCGGCAAGGGACAGCTCGTGGACGAAACGGAGCTCGATGACCTCGCGATGCTCGTCGCTGAGCTGCTCGAGGGCTCGTCCGAGGCGCCGGGCAAGTTCGCGGCCCTCGGCAATGCGCTCCGGTGCGTCGGTTCCCCGCACCTCCACGTCGTGCCGGATGTCGTCGGAGGATCGTTCGAGTCGGGTCGAGAACGAGCGGAAGTGGTCGGCAACCCGGTTGCGGGCGATCGTCATGATCCAGGCGCCGATGTCGACGCCCTTCCACTCGAAGTCCGGCAGGCGCCGAAACGCCCGCATGAAGACGTCGCCGGTCAGGTCCTCGGCGGTTTCCCGTTGGCGAACCCGGTTCATCACGAACCCGAAGATCTCCCCCACGTGGCGGTCGTAGATCTGCGCGAAGGCGTCACGGTCCCCGTGTTGTGCACGTCGAACGAGCTCGACGATGTCCTCGTCGATGCCCGTGAGCGTGCTGGGAGCCATGGGTCAACGGCCGCCGAGAACCAACTGGATGGCGGCGCCGCCGACGATGGCGGCCAGCAGCACCAGGAGCGCGATAGCCGATCCGGG
>JAWWBG010000127.1:0-7769 GCA_033721095.1 Nitriliruptorales bacterium | reverse complement strand
CCCGGCACCGGACGGACGCGGCCCGCGGCGGATGGTCCTCGCGGCCGGCGCGTTTCTGGGGCTGCACTGCGGGCTGTGGTTGACGTCGTTGGAGTTCACGACCGTGGCGTCGTCGGTGACGCTCGTGACGATGTCGCCGATCTTCGTGGCGCTCGGCGCGCGTCGGTGGTTGGGCGAGCAGGTGACGACACGGACGTGGGCCGGCATGGCCGTGGCCCTGGCAGGTGCCGTCGCGATCGGGCTGGCCGACGGCATCGACGTCGACCTCGGTGCACGCGCACTGGTCGGCGACCTGTTGGCGTTGGCCGGCGCAGTGGCCGTGGCCGGTTACCTCCTCGTGGGGCGGGCGGCGCGACAGAGCGTGCCGCTGGCGTGGTACGCGTCGCGCACGTACGGCGTCGCCGCCGCGACGTTGCTCGTGGCGTGCCTCGTTTCGGGAACGCCGCTGTGGGGCTTCGAGGCGATGGGCTGGCTCGCCATCGCCGGCATCGTCGCCGGACCGCAGCTGCTGGGCCACACGGTGCTCAACGGCCTGCTCGACCGGGTGCGCCCCACGACGATCTCGATCGCGGTGCTCGCCGAGCCGGTCGGCGCGACGCTGCTCGCGTGGGCGCTTCTCGACGAGCTGCCGGCGACCCTGTTCTGGCTCGGCGCCCCACTTGTCCTCATCGGGATCGCGTTCGCGACCGTCGTTCGGCGGCAGCGGGCCCCCGTCGACTGACCTCAGGCGAGCGGCAGTCGAGCCTGGACGGTCGTGCCGCCCCCGGGCGGGCTGTCGACGACGAGACTTCCGCCCACGGCCTCGACACGGTCCGCGAGCCCTCGGAGCCCGGAGCCGCCATCGAAGTGCGCCCCACCGACCCCGTCATCGACCACCTCCACGACCAGGTGACCGTCCAACTGCACGGTCTCAACGGTGACTCGCGAGGCCTCCGCGTACTTGGCGACGTTCGCGAGCGCCTCGGACGCGACGAACCAAGCAGTCGACTCGACGATCACCGGATACCGGTCGCGGCTGGTCCTCAGCGTGACCGGCACGGGTGCTCGGTCCGCAAGCTGCTGGAGGGCGGCGGCGAGCCCGTCGGTGGTCAGGACCGTCGGATGCAGCCCATGGGCCAGCTCGCGCAGCTCGTCCAGCGCGGCGTCCAGGGCGTGGAGCGCCTCGTCCAGCTCCCTGGCCTCCGCGGGACGGTCCGCCAGCCGCTGGCGAAGTGCCTGCAGGCGCATGGCCAGGACGACGAGCTGCTGCTGCGCACCGTCATGGATGTTGCGCTCCACGCGCCGACGCTCGGCATCCGAGGCCGCAAGGATCCGTTCGCGGGAGGCACGTACCTCAGCAGCAGAGCGTTCCAGTGCGTCCAGCATGGAATTGACGCCTGCCGCCAGCCGCCCGACCTCGTCGTCGGTGGTGACCGGGGCCCGTGCTTCGCCGTGACCGGTCCGGACGCGCTCGGTCACCTCGAGCAGGTCCTCCATCGGCGCCATGACCGATCGTTGGAGGAGCAACGCCAGCACGCCTGAGGTGGTCAGCGTGATGAGGATGGCAAAGACCGTCAGCTGGCCGAGCCGTACCAGGTCGCCGGGATCGACGACGAAGGCCACGGCCGTCCCCGTCGTCAGGCTGACGGCGACAAGGGAGGCCAGCAAGCGGTTGCCGAATGACAGCCGCGGCGTGGCGTCGGTCCCGGTGACGCCGGCGGCCAGCTCGAGCCGGAGCGGACGGGCATACAGCTCGGCGAACGGGACCAACGTGGCCGAGATGAACGTGACGATGATCGCCAACCAGATGAGCACGGTGGCCAGCTCGATCAGTCGCAGGTCGAACTCCCAGGCGAGGTAGACCGCGTACGGGACGACGGCGGCGCCCGACGAGACGCCCGTGACCAGGTCATCGAACGCGAACCGCTTGCTCTGCATCCAGGCCTCGAGGACCTGGGCGCGGTCGTGGTCGCCGGCCAGCCACCGTTCCATCGGCTCGTGCGTCCGACGAAAGCGGGGAAGCTGGTAGGCCACGACGACGAGGGCAAGCAGGGCATTCGCGACGAACAGGGAGCGCGCCTGCTCGGCAACGGATGCGTCGGTGTAGAAGACGAGGTAGAGCAGGAGCATGGTGGTGTACGTGAGGGCCACGTCCCCGACGTAGATGGCGCGCAGCACGGCGAGGTGACGACGACCGAGCCGCCGGTAGACCCGCTCGAAGAGCCGATCCAACCATCGAGTCATCGGCACGCTCCCGACTGTGGGCGTGGAGTGGCTCCGGCCCCCGCGTGACAAGCAAAGCACGGAACACACGCCCTCGGCGGCCGTCGGGCGAGCCGACCCATCCATGCCGGGAGGTCACGAGCTGGAGGGAGGCGAGGCGCTACTGGCTGACGACGGCGTCGACGGCCTCTGCGACGGCGTCGATCATGGGGCGGCCGGACACCTCGACGACGACGGGCTCGAGGACTCCCGTGAAACGCGCGGGGGCGGTGACGTCGTCCACGACGGGCGGCTCGACCGTCCAGCCACAGCAGAGTCCCGCGCCACTGATCGAGAACCGGTGCCAGGTGAAGCCCGGGATCTCGCTGGCGTCGACGACCGTGCCGTCGACCGACAGTTTGGCGCGTGCGGGATGGTCCGGGTCGCTCCCGAAAGCGAAGACGACCTCGTGCTGTCCGGGTTCCAGCGGATCCGGCGACGCCAGTTCCTGGAGCTCACGACCGCTTCTGTTGTGGACGTACCGAGCGCGCCCGTCGTCGGTGACGTGGAGGATCCAGCCGCCGAGCCGTGAGCCCTGCGAGATGATGACGCCGGACGCCCCGCCGTCGGGAATCTCGATTCGAGCGGTCACCCGGTGCGGACGGTTTCGGACGTTCACCGCGACGGGCTCCGGGACCATCGAGGCGAAGGGCCGGTACTCATAGCGGTTGCGATCAGGCACCGACTTCGGCGCGCCGATGACCATCGTCGAAAGCGGCCGGTTGTCCAACGGCAGGACCTGGTTGCGCTCGGCCTCCTCCCAGAACAGGGCATCGAGCTCGGCCACCTTGTCGGGATGGTCGGTGGCGACGTCGTGGATCTCGGAGGGATCGGATCGCAGGTCGTACAACTCCCAGGTCACCTTGTCGATGCCCGGCTCGGGGGACTGGATGTCGTGGTAGGTGACCAGCTTCCAACCCTCGTGGTAGATCCCGCGGCAGCCGAACATCTCGTAGTACTGGGTCGTGTGTGCGTCCTCGGCGTCGGCGTCGGTGAACGTGTCGAGGAACGAAATGCCGTCGAGCGGTCGCTGGTCGACCCCGTGGATTCGGTCGGGCGCCTCGATCCCGATGGCCTCGAGGAGGGTCGGCACCAGGTCGATGGCGTGCACGTACTGGCGGCGGACGCCGTCACCGCGCGTGGCTGCATCCATGCCCGCGGGCCAACGGACGATCAGCGGGTCGGCGACGCCGCCCTCGTGCACCTCCCGCTTCCACCGGCGAAACGGCGTGTTCCCGGCCACCGTCCAACCCCACGGGTAGTTGGTGTGGGTGTGCGGTCCGCCGATCTCGTCGAGCCGCTCGAACGCCTCGTCGAGGTGGTTCTCGACCCCGTTCCACGTCCGGGCGTCGTTGATCGACCCCATCGGCCCGCCCTCGGAGCTGGCGCCGTTGTCCGACAACAGCAGCACGATGGTGTTGTCGAGGTCACCGGTCTCATCGAGGGCATCGAGCAGCCGCCCCACGTGGTGGTCGGTGTGGGTGAGCATCCCGGCGAACGCCTCCATGTATCGCGCGTGGACCGTTCGGGCCTGCTCGTCGAGGTCGTCCCAGGCCGGCACCCAATCCGGGCGTGGTGACAGCTCGGCGTGCTCGGGGAGGATCCCCTCGGCCACCTGGCGGGCGAAGGTCCGCTCGCGCCACGCATCCCATCCGTCGTCGAACGCGCCGCGGTAGCGCTCGATGAACTCGGGCGGCGCCTGGTGGGGGGCGTGGCAGGCGCCCGTGGCGAGGTAACAGAAGAACGGCTTGTCCGGATCGATCTGGCGGAGGTCGGTGGTCAGCGCGATCGCCTGGTCCACGAGGTCCTCGGTGACGTGATAGCCGTCCTCGATCGACCGCGGTGGCCGCACCTGGTGGTTGTCGCAGAACAATGCTGGCGCGTTCTGGTGGGTCTCGCCGTCGTGGAAGCCGTAGAAGCGCTCGAAGCCGCGTCCCAGCGGCCAGCGCTCGCGCGTCGCGGCGACGTGCGCCTCGTCCTCGGGCGTGAGGTGCCACTTGCCGATCGCCCAGGTCGCGTAGCCATGGGGGGTCAGCATCTCGGGGACAAGGCCGACCGACCGTGGGATCCGGCAGTCGTAGCCGGGGAACCCCATCGCGAGCTGGGTGATCCGACCGACGCCGGCGACGTGGTGGTTCCGACCGGTGAGGACACACGCCCGCGTCGGCGAGCACATCGCGGTCGTGTGGAAGTTCGTGTAGCGAAGGCCGTTCGCGGCCAGACGATCGAAGTTCGGCGTGGCGATGTCCGAGCCGAAACAGCCCAGCTGCGCGAAGCCGACGTCGTCGAGCAGGACGATCAACACGTTGGGCGCGTTCGCGGGCGCGCGGGCGTGCGGCGGCCAGTGCGGTTCGGCGTCCCAGTACCAGCGGGCCACGTGGCCCTCGAACTCGTGCGGCTCCATCGGCTCCTCCCCAACCGCGCGGGACCGTAGCCCTGTAGTGTCGGTGGACGAGCGGTCGGCACGGGAGACGCCAATGGCCACGAGCACGAACCACGGGATTCGACTCTTCGTTGCGGCGGTCATCGCGGTGGCGGGCAGCATCCTCCTCGCCGGCCCGGCCGTGAGCGCCTGCCACCTGGCAGCGTTCCTCGCCTCGGAGGCAGGCGTCGGCGAGTTCGACGGATCGGTCACGGTCACGGTCGAGCTCCAGGGCCGCCAACCCAGCTGCTCCGGCACCGTCCAGTACGAGACCGCGGACGGAACGGCGGCTGCGGGCGCCGACTACGAGGCCCAGTCAGGCGAGCTCACGTTCGAGCCCAGTGACGACCGCGTCGAGGACATCGTCATCACGATCGTCGACGACGCCGAGGCCGAGGGCGACGAGACCTTCACGATCACCCTCACGGGCGCCGACGGACTCGGCATCGGGTCACCGAGCACGGTCACCATCACCATCGCCGACGATGACCAGCCCGATGCCACCGCACCCCCGACCGAACCCGACACGGTCGACGTGACGGAGGGTGAGCCGACGGCGACCGAGCCTGGCGACGACGATGCCACCGGGGACACCGACGAGCCCGGCGACACGGACGAATCCGACGACGATGACGACGGGTCGAGTGCCGTGCCGATCATCCTCGCGGCCGTGATCGTCGTGGTCGGGCTCGGCGGCCTGCTGCTCGCGAGGATGCGCCGAAGCTGACCGCGGCAGACTGCCGCCGATCCTTCCGTCGTGCAGGGGCGGCCCCTGCCATCGTGGAATCTCGTGTCAACGTGCGGGGTGCTCCCAACGTTGACATGGGTGAACCACCGAGCAGGAGCCGGCAGCCGCGGACTTCGAGACCACCTACCTGAACACCTACCCGTCGGTCGTTCGATCGGCCTGGTCGATCTGCCGCGATCGCGGTCGGGCCGAGGAACATGCCCAGGAGGCGTTCGCCCGCGCGTACGCCCGCTGGTGGACGTTGCGTCGATCCGGACACGCAGTCGCCTGGGTCCATCGCGTGGCCATCAACCTGGCCATCGACGATGTGCGCCGGCGGGGACGCCGCTCGAGAGCGCCCGTGCCGGACATCGCCGCGTCGGACGCCCCGAGCGAGGACGCGATCACGCTCGTCGAGCAGTTGTCGCGCCTCCCCCGACGCCAACGCGAGGCGGTGACCCTCCGGGTCATCGATGACCTCCCGGAGGCCGAGGTCGCCTCCCTCATGGGGGTGTCGACCGGCAGCGTCAAGGTGCACAAGAAGCGCGGTCTCGACCGGCTCCGGGTCCTGCTCGGCCACGAGCAAGGAGCGTCCCATGGATGAGCTCGAGCGGCGCCTCCGTGATCTTCGCGACCTGCCGCCGGACACGTTCGACGCCCCGGGAACACTTGGGGCGGTCGTCGCCAACGGTCGTCGCAAGGCCGCGACACGTCTCACGGCGGGCGGCATCACGCTGGCGCTGGCGGCCATGCTGCTGGCCGTCACGCCGGCATGGACCCGGCCGGGCGAACCGACCCTCGAGATCGTCGGAACCGGGACGGCGGTGCCGTCGCCCGGATCCGCGGAGCCGACGACCACGCCCGAACCCGTCCCTTCGGAGACCAGCCGGGTCGAGCCCCTCGAACCGGCGCCGACGACGTCCGTCGGCCCCACGGCGAGGCCGTCACCGACGACGGACCCGCGGGTCGAGCTGACGCTCAGCGCCCGCACCGCCGACCGTCACGCCCACGGCGAGCCGATCACGTTCGTGATCGAGGCGTGCAACGAGGCGGACCGGCCGCACGACGAGTTCTTCTTCAACGAAGCTGCCCGCTTCGACCTCAGCATCATCACGGCCGACAACCGCCGAATCGCCTACACGGTCGGTCGTGACCACGCCGGCGGCTACGTGACCGAGACATGGGCAACCGGCGAATGTCGGACCTGGACCGAGACCTGGGACCAGACGGAAGGGTTCTTCGACGACCCCGACGACGGCCCCCAGGTCGAGCCCGGCGACTACACCGTGCAACTCGAGTGGCGCGGCGTACAGCCGCCGCCACCCGGCCTCGAGCCGGGCCTGTACGACCCGGCCGGTCGGCTCCCCGAACGGTTCGGGCCGTTCACCGTCGAGGAACCGACTGGCGATGGAGGAGGCGGAGTGCTCGGCGGGTGACCGTCAGTCGCCCCGGCCACTGCCCGGTCCCGGCGCCTTGGCCTGATCCGAACGGTCCGTGCCGATGAGGCCCGCGTGGCTCGTCGTGATCTTCGGGGGTTCGATCCCCGCCGCACGATCACGCGCATCGGCCCGCAGCGACAGCCAGATCGCGACCGTGAGGATCGCCGCGATCACGCTGATCGAGATCGAGATCGGCACGTGATAGACCTCGAGCAGCAGCATCTTGACACCGACGAACGCGAGGATCGCTGCGAGGCCGTCGTCGAGGTAACGGAACCGTCCGGCCATGCCAGCCAGCGCGAAGTAGAGAGCGCGCAGCCCCAGGATCGCGAAGGCGTTCGACGAGAACACGATGAACGGCTCGCGTGACACGGCGAGGATCGCCGGCACGGAGTCCACGGCGAAGATCACGTCGGTGAACTCGATCAGGACCAGGACGGTGAACAGCGGGGTGGCCACGCGTGCGCCGTTGACCACGGTGAACAACTTCTGGCCGTCGTACTCGGTCGTCGACGGGATGAACCGCTGGATGAAGTTCAGGGCCGGGTTGTTCTCGGGATGGACCTCCTGGTCCTTGTGCCGGTACATCCGGTACGCCGTGTAGAGCAACAGCGTCCCGAAGACGTAGAGGATCCAGTCGAATCGCTCCAGCAACGCGACGCCGGCGAAGATGAAGATGGCGCGCATGACGAGCGCACCGAACACGCCCCAGAACAGCACCCGGAACTGGTACATCGCGGGCACGCCGAAGAAACTGAGGATCACGGCCCACACGAAGACATTGTCGACCGACAACGACTTTTCGATCAGGTATCCGCCGTAGTACTCCCCTGCCGCGGCCCCGCCCCAGACGTACAGGACGATCAGCCCGAAGCCCAACGCGATCGCGATCCAGACGGCCGACTCGATGAGGGCGTCACGGATCGAGATCTCATGGGGT
>JAWWBG010000126.1:0-7792 GCA_033721095.1 Nitriliruptorales bacterium | reverse complement strand
TGCGGCCGCGAGGACGTCGTCGAGATTGTTGCCGAGGGGGTTGAGGACAGTCGACTTGTTCTCGTCGTCGACCTCGAAGGTCTCCGGCGCCCAGAACTCGCAGTTGGCCGTGCCCGCGCACCGCTGGCGATCGATGCGGATCTCCAGCTCGTCGCTCACGCCGGCCCTCCGTCCTCGCGAGGCAACCTAGTTGCGCCGTGTCGGTCGAGGTCCGGCGATCTCGACCCTGACACGAACGTCAGGGTTCTGGGCTAGCGTGCCGCCGCAAGACGGAGCGGGAGCCGGTGATGGTCCAGGCGGCAGTGCTGTTCGAGGCGGGCAAGCCGATCGAGATCCATGACGTCGATGTGCCGGCCACGGGACCGAGCCAGGTCCGCGTCGCCGTCACGGCCACCGGCGTCTGCCACTCGGACCTGTCGCTGGCCAACGGCACGTTGCCCTACCCCGTGCCGTGCGTGCTGGGCCACGAGGGCGCCGGTGTCGTCACCGACATCGGCGAGGACGTCACGACGCTCGCCGTCGGCGACCACGTCATCATCGCCTGCATCCAACCGTGCCATGCCTGCTACTCGTGCAACCACGGCCAGCCGGAGCTGTGCGACAACGCCATGGGGGACGTGCTCGGTGCACCCTGCCTCACGCTCGACGGCCAACCACTGGTCCCGATGCAGGGCGCTGGGACGTTCGCCGAGGAAACCCTGGTCCTCGAGCGTGCCGCCGTGAAGATCGATCCGGACATTCCCCTCGAGGTGGCCTCGCTCATCGGCTGCGCCATCTCGACCGGTGCCGGCGCGGTCCTCAACACGGCGAAGGTCGCCGAGGGCGACGCCGTCGCCGTCATCGGTTGTGGGGGCGTCGGGCTCTCCGCGGTCCAGGGTGCCCGGATGGCCGGCGCCGAGCGGATCATCGCGATCGACATGGTCCCCGAGCGACGGGACTGGGCCCGCAAGCTGGGAGCGACCGACACCCTCGACCCGGCCGAGCACGAGAACCTGCCGATGACAGTGATGGAGATGACGGCCTGGCGCGGGGTCGACCACGCGATCGAGGTCGTCGGGTTCGGCTCGACGATCCGGCAGGCCTACGACATGACACGTCGCGGCGGCAGGATCACGGTGGTGGGTGCGGGCAAGCCCCACGACACGGTCGAGTTCAACGCCCTGGAGTTGATGTTCGGCGCCAAGACGATCACGGGCTGTGTCGCCGGTGGCGTCGATCCCCAGCGAGACTTCCCGATCCTCGTCGAGGCCTGGCAGGACGGTCGCCTCGATCTCGAGTCGATGATCACCGATCGCACGGACCTGACCGGGATCGACGACGCCTTCGCACGCATGGAAGCCGGCGAGGGGATTCGAACGGTCGTCACGCTCTAGAACTGCTCACTACTGTCCTGCGCTCGTGGAGGTTCGACCGTGGGCAAGTCCATCGACGAGCTGGAGCAGGACGTCCGTGCCATCCAGGACGACCTCGCTCGTGACCTCGATGTCCTTGCGAGTCGCCTGCCGAATCCCGAGAACATCGGCCGCGTGGTCGCCGCGGTGGCTGCCGCGGCGCTGACGACGTGGTTGGTGTTGTCGTGGCTACTGGGGACGTGGCGCCGCGCACGCGAACGCGGAAACATCAAGCGGGCCGTCCGTGAGGTGCTCGACGAGGGCTGACGTCGTCAGCGCCCCAGCTTCTCCCTGACCATCTCGCCCGTTGCCTGCGCTGCCGCCTGCGCCCGTTCCGGCGGCGTCATCGGTCGTCGCAGGATGAGCATGGCAATGCCGCCGACGACCAATGCGAGTCCTCCGACGACCGCCGCGGTCAGGAGCGCAGCCGCCCACGAGGAGAACGCGAGCGACCAGGCGCCGTGGATGGCTGCGGTCAACCAGTACAGGACGAGCAGGTCGAGGAGCACCGCGAAGGCGATCAGCCCGATCGCGACACCGCGGGCCGCGACCTGACCCTTGACCTCGGCCTTCGCGAGCTCGACCTCCGCCCGGACGAGGCGTCGGACGTCGTCGGTGATGGCCCTGGCCGCCTCACCGGCTGACGTCGGGACCGGATCGCCCTTCAAGTCCTCCATCATCTCCTCCTGCCCAAGGAGCAGCCTACGGGTCGAGACGCGCCGCAATCCGGCCCGTCGTGTCCATACCACCGGTATGGTTCCGAGTGGGATGGGACCCGGGGAGTTCACCATGTCGCACCGAAATCGCCTGTTCGTCGTCGCTGGCGTGCTGCTGCTGTCGCTCGCGCTCGCCGCACCAATCACTGCCAAGCCCGGCAAAGGCGGTGGCGGTGGCGGCGGCGGGAACCCATCGGTGGCCGTCGTGTCCCTCGGCGACTCCTACATCTCGGGCGAGGCCGGTCGCTGGGCGGGCAACAGCCTGAACAACGGCGGCAACCGTGGCGGGACCGACCGCGCCGCCTACAAGTCGAAGGGCCAGTGGTACTACGCCGCGTCGCGCGTCTACCTCGAGGGGACGGCGAGTGACGGCTGCCACCGCTCGGACGTGGCCGACATCCACTCGACGGGCCAGAACGTCGTCAGCATCAACCTGGCCTGCTCGGGCGCGGTGACCGCAAACATCCCGCGTGCGTCCCAGGGTGGCCAGTCCCAGAAGGGGTGGGCCCCGCAGGCCGACCAGCTGGCAGCCATCTCCGCCAACACCGACATCGCGATGATCGTCCTGTCGATCGGCGGCAACGACCTGGGCTTCTCCGACATCATCCTCGACTGCGTCACCGAGTGGTTCACGAGCCCGTCCTGGTGGGAGAATCACTGCAACGGTGAACAGCAGCAGAATGTCGACGCTCGGATGCCGGCCATGAAGAACGGCGTCCGGACGGCGATCGACGAGATCCGCGCGGTCATGACGGCACGCGGCGACTCCGACTACCGCCTCGTGTTGCGCTCCTACGCATCGCCGATTCCCCGCGGCTCCGAGAATCGCTACCCCGAATCGGGCTGGTCGCGCTGGGACTACGGCGGCTGTCCCACCTGGGACGAGGACGCCAACTGGGCCCGCGACTCGCTGGTGCCCCAGATCAGCGCGGAACTTCGGTCCGTGGCCATCGAGAAGGGCGTCGAGTTCCTCGACATGCAGGACGCCCTCGAGGATCACGAGGTCTGCTCGATCCACGCCGGGCACGGCCCGGGCAGTGACGGGGTCGGTGCCGAGTGGGTTCGCTGGGTCAACACTGGCTGGAACCAGGGCGATGCCCAGGAATCGGCCCACCCCAACGCCTACGGCCAGCGGCAGGCCGGTGCCTGCATCGGCGCCATGTTCGCCGCGGCCCCGGGCGACTACGCCTGCACGTCGCCGGCCGGGGCGAGCCCGGAATCGGTGAACCTGCTGCCGATCTGACCCACAACGACGACGGCCGGGGTGGCATCACCCCGGCCGCACGTTTTCCAGACGATGTTGCGGTGTTCGCCTCAGGCAGCGTCGCCGACGGTCGCCAGTGACGGGTCGGCGACCTTCCACCGGAACAAGTTCTCGGCGTTGCGGTGCGTGATCAGCTCGACCTCGTCCGCCGGCACGTCCGCGAACACCTCGGCCGCGCCCTTCTGGGCGAACGGCCATGGCGTGTCCGCGTGGGGGTAGTCGGACTCCCAGAGGATCTTGTCGACACCGATGTCGTGGCGGTACTTCATCCCCACCGGCTCCTCGATCGTGCAGACCCACATGTTGCGCTGGAACACCTCGGAGGGGAGGGGGTCGGGAATCCCAGCCCAGGCGCGGTGCCGGATGACCTGGCGGTCGGCCCGCTCGATGGCGGCGGGCACCCAGCCGATGCCGCCCTCGGAAAAGACGATCTTGAGGTCCGGGAAGTTGCGGCACGTCGGCGCCAGCATCAGGTTGATCGCGGCCACCATCGTGTTCGCGATGCACGTCACGATGCCGATGACGGCGGGGCCATCCGGAGCCGGCTTGGGGACGCGGCCCTGTGAGCCCAGGTGCATGCAGATGACCGTGTCGGTTTCCTGGCAGGCATCCCAGATCGGGTCCCAGTAGTCGGTCCAGAAGCTCGGCAGTCCTGCGGGCACGCCGTTCTCGGGGAGGCTGATGGCGCGGTTGCCCTTGTCGGCGCAGCGACGGATCTCGGCCGCACAGGCCTCGGGATCCCAGACGTGCCCGATGATCATCGGGACGTACATGCCCTCGGGGCCGGCGGGACACCACTCATCGATCACGAAGTCGTTGTAGGCCCGGACGCACACGTCGGCGAGCTCACGGTCCTCGAACTCGTTGAAGAGCATCCCGCCGAAGCGCGGGAGCGAAGGGAAGCCGACGGAGGCGAGGATGCCGTCGGACAGGAAGTCCTCGGCGCGCGCCTTCGGATCCCAGCAGCCGGCGATCATCTGGTCGAACCGCTGCGGTTCTCCCGGGCCTTCGTCGGGTTTCCAGTCGTCACGGGGCATGCCGGCGACGGCGTTGAGCCCGAGCGACGACGCCTTGCCGGGCTTGCCCTCGATGATCCAGGTCTGCTGGCCGTTGTCCTCGACGACGTGGGGGACCAGGTCGAGGTACTTCTTCGGCGCCCGATCGGTCCAGACCGTGGCGTGTTCGATGATGTGGTCATCGACGCTGAAGAGCTTGAACATCCCGCTGGCTCCTGTCCGATCCCGCGAACCCTGACACGCGCGTCAGGGTAGCGCGCCGACGATGTCCGCCGGCTCGCACGATCTCTCGGCACGGCATCTCGTAGAGTCTCGCACGGGAGGGCCGTGCTCGTGAAACACTCACCTCTGGGCCGTACACCTCGGCGACACGCCGCGCTGGTCGGCCTGATCGTCCTCCTGTCATCGTGGCTGGGTCCTGCGGCGCTGCCCGCCGCTGGACTGGCCGAGGACGAGATGCAGGTCCTCGTGTACACCCGGACCACCGGCTTTCGGCACCTGTCGATCCCGGACGGCGTCGCTGCGATACAGCAGCTCGGTGGCGAGCACGGTTTCGGGGTCGACCACAGCGAGGATCCGAACGCGTTCACGGACGAGAACCTGGCCGGCTACGACGTCGTGATCTTCCTCAACACGACAGGAGATCCCGTCGAGGACACGGGCCAAGCCGCGTTCGAACGCTGGGTCCGCGCTGGCGGCGGGTGGATGGGCATCCATTCCGCCGCGGACACGGAGTACGACTGGCCCTTCTACGGCGAGCTCCTCGGCGGCGCCTGGTTCCTCGCCCATCCGCCCCAGCAGCCTGGCGTGATCGTCAACGAGGCCCCCGACCATCCGGCGACGGCGCACCTTCCCGAGCAGTGGCCGATCGTCGACGAGTTCTACTCCTTCCAGCGCAACCCGCGCGATGGGGTCGAGGTGCTGCTGTCGATCGACGAGACCACGTACCTCCAGGACCCCAACACCAGCTGCCTGGCCGGGTTCTCGGATCTCGAGAACACCTGCGAGACGGGCGTCATGGGCGACCACCCCATGAGCTGGTGCGTCAACATCGACGAGGGCCGCAGCTTCTACACCGCGCTCGGCCATGAGAGCTACCTCTACTCGGTGCCCGACTATCTCGAGCACCTCTGGGGCGGGATCCAGACGGCGGCCCAGCGCGTCGAGGCCGACTGTGGTCCCGTGCGACCGGGCGACGGGGACGGCACCGCCAGTGCAGAGTCGGACCCGGGCGAGGTGACCGCCGACGCGCTCGCTGAGGCGGCCCAGTTGCCAGCCAGCGGCGGCGGCGGCGTCCTCGCGGCAATGGGGATGTTGGTCGGCGGCCTGGCCGCCATGCGGCGTCGGAGGTTCGTGTGACCGACATCGAGCGAATCGCCCGTGTTGCCGGCCTGCCGGCGGCGGAGCTTGCGTTTCTCGAGGAACTCGACCCCACGGAGGTGGCCCGCCTCGCCGATCGGGTCGAGGCCGTGGGGCCGGAACGTGACCAGGCCGTGGACGCGGGCATCGAGGGTGCGCTCAAGATGGTGCCGCGGATGCTTCGTCCCGCCATTCGCAAGGTGCTCTTCGCGGGTGCGCGATGAGCCTCGATGTTCGCGGCGAGATCATCAAGCTGGCGCGCGAGCTCGCAGTGGAGCCGGGCGACCTGGCCTTCCTCGAGGGTGCGGATCGCGACGACGTCCGGCGTCTCCGCGTCGCACTCGAGGATGCGCTCGACCAGCGCAACCGCGGCATCTACCGGCGCATCGAGGCGTCCAGCCGGCTCCTGCCTCCCGGTGTCGCTGTCAAGATCGCCACGGCCAGCTTTCCGCCCCTGATCATCGGCCGTGTCTCCGAGGAGATTCCGTCCGATCGGTCCCCGAAGTTCCTCGAACACATGCCGATCGAGAAGACCGGCGAGATCCTCCCGCACATGAACCCACGACGGATGTCCGACACGGTCAGGGCGCTCCCCGTTTCGCAGATGGCGCCGATGATCAAGGAGCTGGAACGCCGTGAGGAGTTCGTCACGATGGGGCGATTCCTGGCCGTCCTCACGGACGAGCAGATCCCGGCCGTTCTCGCCGAGATCGAGGACGGACGAACCCTCCTCCTGGCTGGCTTCCACACCGAGGACCCCGAGCGCCTGGACGCATTCGTGAAGGTCATGACCGACGAGCAGCTGGTCTCGATCCGCGATGCCGCGAGCGATCAAGGTCTCGACGACGAGCTCGCGGTCGTTCTCGCCAACCTGCCGCCCGCGACACGTGCCCGCGCGGAGGCGGCGGGGATGGGCTAGGGCAGGAGCAGCACCTTGCCCGTGGTCTCGCGGGCCTCGAGCATCCGGTGCGCGTCGGCTGCGTCTGCCAGTGCAAGTCGATGGCCGATGCGAACTGCCAGCCGATCGTGGGCGATCAGCTGGAAGAGCACCTCGGCGCGATGCTCGAGGGACTCGCGGTCGGCAATGTGGTGGAACAGCGTCGGACGCGTCAGGAACAGCGAGCCATGCCGCGACAGCTCCAACGGGGCGATGGGCTCCACTGCCCCGGACGCATTGCCGAACGTCACCATCATCCCCCGTGGCCGCAACAGCCGCAGGCCGCCTTCGAAGGTGGCCGCGCCCACGCCGTCGTAGACGACGTCGAGTGGCCGTGGCCCGGCAAGATCTTCGACAGCGGCGACGAAGTCGACGTCGCGATAGAGGATGACGTGGTCGGCGCCGGCCTCTCGAGCAAGTGCGGCCTTCTCCTCGGAACCGACGGTCGTGAAGACCTCGGCGCCTCTGACCTTGGCCATCTGGATCGTCAGAAGGCCGACGCCGCCGGCCCCGGCGTGCACCAGGCATCGGTCACCGGACGAGAGCGGGAAGGTGTCGTGCGTCAGGAAGTGCGCCGTCATCCCCTGAAGCATCGCGGCGGCTGCCGTTTCGGGGTTGACCCCTTCAGGGATCCGCACGATGCCATCGGCGTTGGCAACCACCCGGTCCGCATAGGAACCCATCGACCCCGACCACGCCACGTGGTCGCCCACGGACCAGCCTTCGACGCCCTCGCCCACGGCCTGGATCGTGCCGGCGCCCTCCAATCCGGGTGTGAACGGCAGCGGCATCTCGTACAACCCTGACCGGTGGTAGGTGTCGATGTAGTTGACGCCTGCTGCTGCGACGTCGACGGCCACCTGGCCGGGGCCGACGGCCGGGTCATCGTCGTCCCGCAGCTCGAGGACCTCCGGCCCACCGAGCTCCTCGACAACGATGGCTTGCATCGTGAGCTCCAGGCTGCTGCTTCGAGCGCAGGCAAGCAGGCGTGCCGGTGTCCGTCACGCGAGGTCAGTGCAAACCGTGCGCCGCCGGACGACGGTCAGGCGTCGGCGTACATCGCGTCGATGACGTCCTTGTGGATCTCGTGGATGACGGACCGGCGCAGC
>JAWWBG010000125.1:0-7818 GCA_033721095.1 Nitriliruptorales bacterium | reverse complement strand
GTGGCCACGGGCCGCCCGACGCACCGCGGTCGGCCCGGGCCACGAACCCGACCCTGACAACCACACGGACGCAAAGGCACCGCGATGCCGACGCCAACCAGGGGAGCCCGGCTGGGCTCCGGGCCCGCGCACCAGCGCCACATGCTCGCCGGCCTGGCCGCCGACCTGTTCACGCACGGCCGGATCCGGACCACGGAGGCCAAGGCCAAGGCGCTGCGGCCCTACGCCGAGAAGCTCATCACGAAGGCCAAGCGTGGGGACCTGCACGCTCGACGTCTCGTGCTGTCCAAGATCACCGACCGCGACGTCGTCGCCTACCTGTTCGACGACATCGCGCCGAGGTTTGTCGACCGCAATGGCGGCTACACCCGGATCACGAAGCTGCCGCCGCGGAAGGGCGACAACGCCCGGATGGCGATCATCGAGCTGGTCGACCTCGGCGAGGGCTCCGGCTCGGAGGCGATCACCGAGTCGCGGACGCGCCGCTCGCGCGGCATCTTCGGTCGTCGTCGCCGTCGGGCGGAGCGCGAGGAAACCGGCTTGAGAATCGAGGACCTCGACCTGTCGGAGTTGGACGAGGACGAGGACCTCGATGAGGACGGCCCCGAGGGCGGGGTGACCGAAGCGGACGCGGACGACGATGTCGTCGACGAGGCCGACGGCGCGGACGTCTCCGCCGAGTCGGACGATGAGGCCGGCGACGAGGACAAGGACTGACGTCCACGCCCGATCCTGTCGGCTCGGTCCGCCTGCGGATCGATCTGGCCTACGACGGCGGCGGATTCCACGGCTTCGCGCGCCAGCGCGATCGTCGCACGGTCCAGGGCGAACTCGAATCGGCGCTCGCGCGCGTGCTTCGCCTCGACGACGTGCGGACCACGTGTGCCGGACGCACTGACCGTGGTGTCCACGCACTCGCTCAAGTTGTTCATCTGGATGTTCAGGCCCCGGTCGATCTCCACCGACTGCGCATGAGGGTGGGTCGGATCGTCGGTGACGAGATCACGATCTGGTCGATCACGCCCGTGCCGCCGAGCTTCGACGCGCGCTTCAGCGCCGTCGAACGTCGCTATCGCTACGTGATCGCCGACGGGCGGCCCATCGACCCTCGCGATCGTCACCGCCTCTGGCACCTGGATGAACAGCTGCGCCTGCGGCCGATGCAGCTCGCCGCCAAGGCCCTCGTCGGCGAGCACGACTTCGCCAGCTTCTGTCGCAAGGCGGCGGGGAAGAGCACGGTCAGGCGCATCGACGAGATCACGGTCGCACGCCGAGACGGACTCGTCCACGTGCGGTTGCGCGGGCCCGCCTTCTGCCACCAGCAGGTCCGCTCGATCGTCGGGTGCCTCGTCGAGGTCGGACGCGGCCGGCGAACACCCGACTGGTTGGCCGACGTCCTCGCTGCGAGGGACAGATCGTTCGCTGCCCGGGTGGCGCCGTCCCATGGCCTCACGCTCGAAGGCGTTCGTTACGGTCGTGCCATGCCTGACGCGCCGTCGGTCTGACCGTCGGCAGTGCCGCAGCTCGCCCGCTGTGCGGCAAACCATCCGAAGCGCCCGCAGGTGATGGTCCTCTAAAATTTCGCACCAGAGAGGGGAGGCTGGCGCGTGGATGCGGTGCTCGACTTCATCGGCAACGGAGACCGGGAACCAGTCCGACTCGTGGGGACGCGGATCGCCCTCGGCAAGGAACCGACGAACGACGTCGTGATCGATGATGACCGGGAGATCTCCCGCCTGCACGCCGTCCTGGAGCGCATCGGCGAACGCTGGTGCGTTCGGGACCTCGCCTCGACCAACGGCACCTACGTCAATGGTGAGCGGCTCCAGGGCGAACGGCCGCTCGTGCACGGTGACGAGATTCGGATCGGATCGACGAGACTCGTGATGCGTGACGTGACCGCGCAGCCCTCCACGCGAACGACGCTGGCCGATCCACCGCCGGAGCTCACGGCTCGGGAGCTCGACGTCCTCCGTGCCCTGTGCGCGCCGATCCTCGGCGGTGACGTGTTCACCGAACCTGCGTCGACACACGAGATCGCCGTGAAGCTCGGGGTCTCGGACGCCGCGGTCAAGCAGCACTTGGCCAACATGTACCGAAAGTTCGACATCGCCGATGACGACGCCCGGCGTCGCATCACGCTCGCGAACGCGGCCGTCAACCGCGGTGCCGTGAGCTTCGACGACCTGCGCGACTCCTGACGGTCGTGGGCTTCTCACCCGGCCAGCTGATCCGAGATCGCTACGAGCTGGTGGCCGTCGCCGGAAGCGGCGGCGAGGCTGCCGTCTGGCAGGCGTGGGACCACCAGCACGACCGGACCGTGGCGTTGAAGATTCGGCCGGCACTCGACTCGGAACGCAGGCGCGTGCTGTTGGCCGAGGCTCGCATGCTGCTGCGAATCACGCCGCACCCGGGGTTGCCGCTCGTGCGCGACGACTTCTTCGTCGGCGATGACTACCTCATGGTCATGGACTGGGTCCAGGGACGCAACCTTCGGGCAGTCCTTGAGGCGGAGGGTGACCCGGGACTGGACGCCGACGTCGTGCTCGAGGCCCTCGGAGCCGTCAGCGTCTCGCTGGACCACCTCCACGGTCATGACCCGCCGGTCGTCCACGGCGACGTGAAGCCCTCCAACATCATCGTGACCGCGGACGGCCGCACGGTGCTCGTCGACTACGGGATCGCGCACGCTCTCGGATCCGCCACCGGGGCAGGGTCGGCCGGCTTCCGGGCGCCGGAGGCGGGCGCAGCGCTGTCGGTGGGACCGTCGGCGGACGTCTACGGCCTGGCGGCAACGGCATTCGTGCTCCTCACTGGGCGCAGCCTGGCGGATGGCCTGCCGTCGTGGGACGGCTTTGGTGACGCCGGCCAGCGCATCGAGGCAGCAATCCGTGCGGGCCTCGCCACGGATCCACGGCGACGCCCGGCGACAGCTCGGGCCTTCCTCGACCTGCTGCGTGAGGCGCTCGGGCGGCGTCGGGCTGTCTCGGTCGATGCGACCGTGACGCCGGGCAATGCCAACGAACATCTCGAGCTGCCATGGACGCTCAACCGAGGTGGAGGCTTCGACTTCGCGGGCAGAACGATTGCGACCACGCAGCTCGAGACGGCGTGGCACCACGCGCGCGGCAGCCTCCGCCAGCTCGTGGTGATCCAGGGCGAGGCCGGCATCGGCAAGTCGCGCCTGGTTGCAGAGTTCGCCGAGACGGTGCTCGACAGCCACGGCCTTGTCCTCGCCGGGCGCTGCGACAAGGCACTCACGGTCCCCTACCAGCCAGTGGCCGAGGCCCTCGAGTACTGGGTCGAGCACACGCCGCCGCACGAGCTGGCCGTCTCTCTCGGCCGCCACCCCGGGGATCTTGCCCGGCTGGTGCCGCTCCTTGGCCGGCGGCTTCCGGACCTGCCGCCTCCGATCGAGGCGGACGGCGAGACGGAGCGCTACCGGCTCATGGCTGCGGTCGCCTCGTGGCTGGAGACGGCAGCGCGACGCACGCCGCTCCTGCTGATCGTCGAGGACCTGCACTGGGCCTCCGAGGCCACGTGCACCATGCTGCGACTGATCATCGACCGGCTGCCCAGGGACACGCCGATCCTGATCGCGATCACGGTTCGCCACACGGATGTCGCCCATCCGTCGCACGTGGCCTCGCTTCTCTCGGACCTGGCGCCGCTCGAGACCGTCAGGCTGACACTGGGTCCACTGACCGACGACGAGGTTTGCGAACTGGCGAACGAGGCGCTGGCCGAACGCGCCGACGGCGGCACGATCGAGGCGCTGGCCCATCGCATCGCGCGACAGACGGCTGGCAATCCCCTCTACGTCCAGGAGGTCCTTCGCGGACTCGACACGTCGAATCTCGACCAGGATCCCGATGACGTCGTGTTGGCAAGCGAGGGCGTTCGGGACGCCATCGATCGGCGGCTGGGAGCCCTGCCAGCCACGACGGTGGAGGTTCTCGAGTGGGCGGCTGTTGCGGGCGCAGACTTTTCGGTGCCGGACCTGGTGGCAGCATCGGGCACGCCGGCTGCGACGGTGGCGTCCGCCGTCGGGGTCGCCGAGGATGCAGGCCTCGTCGCGTCCGCGGCGCGCGGGCGCTTTCGCTTCACGCACGCCCTGGTTCGCGACGTCATCCATCATTCGCTGGGGGCCGTGCGGGCGGCGTCGATGCACGCTGGGCTGGGCGAGGCGCTCGCCGCTCGTGGTGCACGGTCCAGCGAGGTCGCCAATCACTTCCTGCGGGCAGTTCCGGTTGCCGGCTTTGACCCGGCCATCACGCACGTCGAGCGGGCGGCCCACGATGCCCTCGAAGCTCGTGCCTACCACGATGCCGCCTCCGTTCTCGATCGCCTCTGGCAGGCCGTCGATCACCGCTCACTGCCGGCCGATCGCCGTCGGGAGCTGATGCTGCTGTACGGCACGGCACAGAACCGTGCGGGGATTCCGGCGCATCGGGAGACGCTGCTGGAATGTTGTCGCCTGGCGGCAGACGCCGGTGACACGGCGCGGCTGATCGCCGGCACCGTGGCCAACAGCCGCGGGCTCTGGTCTGCATACGGCCTGGTCGACGAGGAGCGCGTGACGCACCTCGAGGCCGCCCTCGAGGTCGCGGTGACCGCCGAGGACCGGGCCCGGGTGCTCGCGATCCTGGCCGCCGAGCTCGTGTTCGCAGAGCCCGAGCGAGCCGAGCGGCGGTTCGGCCACGCCGATGAGGCCCTCGAGCTCGCTCGGTCGTCGGGCGAGCGCAACCTGCTGCTGGACGTCCTGCAGTTCCGTTCCTTCTCGATCTGGTGCCCGGACACGCTCGACGATCGGCTGTCCTGTACGGCCGAGCTGCTCGAGCTCCTCGGTGACGAGCCCAATCCGAACCGACAGTTCTTCGCGAACTTCTTCCGCTCCGTTCCGGCCATGGAGGCTGGCCTCGTCGACGAGGCCATGTCGGTCAACCAGCGTGCGCACGACATCGCGCGCGAAGCTCGACAGCCCACACTCGAGTTCTTCTCGAAGGTCCTCGTGTCGGCCAATGCCTTTCTCAGCGGCGACTACGACGAGGCCGCCCAGATCATCGAGCAGGGCCTCGAAATGGGACTCGAGCACGGTCAACCGGACGCGCCGGCATACCACGCGGCCCAGGTGGCAGCTCTCAATGTCTATCGAGGAGACCCCGCGCCGACCATTCCGGCAGTCGAGGCGATCGCTGCCATCGCACCCTCATGGCAGTGCGGCGTCGCCGTGCTCGCCGCCATCGCCGGCGACCACGACCTCGCGCGGGATCGGATCCAGCGCGTCCTGGACGGGGAGTTCGTGGTCCGTCGCGAGCCGGCACAGGACGCGCTGTACGCATGGCTCGGCGAAGCCGCCGCCATCTCGGGGACGGACGCACAGGTGGCAGGGGCGCGAGCCCTGCTGGAGCCCTTGAGCGGGCGAATCTCGCATCCCGCGGTCACGACGTGGGGAGCCATCGACCGAGTCCTCGGGAGCCTGGCATCACGCGCGGGCGACGAGGCAGAGGCGGAGCGTCTCCTGCAGGACTCGTTGGCACTGCACAGCTCGGCAGGTTGGCCGCCGTTCGTGGCGATGTCGAACCTCGATCTGGCTCGGCACTACGAGCGCGTCGGACAGGACGGCCGGGCTCGTGTCCACGCTGCGCAGGCGCGCGCCGAGGCCGCCCGCCTCGGCATGGCCTGGGTCGAGTCGGAGGCAGCAGCCATCGCCCGGCCCTGAGGAGGCCGGATCCCTGGGTCGCCGGGTGCTCTTGTCGACTGGCTGGCCGACAGGCCGTCCAGACCGCGCGTGGTCGTCGTGTGCCGAGTCGATGGCGCCATGTCCGCGGCACGGTGGCCCTCTGCGTTGCCGGGACGATCCCAAGGCACGTTGGTGGCGACGCCGGCCTTGCCGTTTGGATAGGCAATCGTTGCCGACTCGTGAGGTGATTGCTGCCGTTTGGAGATGTCGAGCCTGCCTGCGGCACGCGTACCGTTTTTCCTGATCGGTGTCGGCATCTCTCTTGCAGCCGGCACTGGGCGCGATTGTCCGACGGGCGGCCTTTGGGGTCGGGGGAGTTGATCGTGTTGGGGTCGTTGCGCTGGCGAAGCCTGTTGGCGGCATGGGCCGTCCTGTTGTCGGGACTGGTGGCGGCGCTGCCAGCGGTGGCGGATGTGGCGGCCGTGATCAACACGTATGCAGGGGGCAACGGCGCGGGCTACGAGGGCGACGGTGGGCCTGCGGAACTCGCCCAGTTGCACCACCCCGGCAACATTCTGCTGGACGCAGAGGACAACCTGTTCATCGGCGACACGTTCAACCATGCCGTTCGTCGGGTGGATGCAGAGACTGGGGCCATCACCACGATCGCGGGTGGCAACGGACCCGGGTATGACGGTGATGACGCGTTGGCTGTTGACGCCACGTTCGAGTACCCAGTGGCATCCGGATGGGACACCGACGGCAGCCTGCTTGTCGGTATGCACCACGCGGTGCGCAGGATCGATCTGGTCACCGGGATCGTCACGACGGTCGTCGGCGGGAATGGTGCCGGCTATGACGGTGACGGCGGCCCGGCTGAGAGCGCGAAATTTGCTCGTCGTCTGCGAGGTCTCCGAGGCCCTGAGGGACATCTGTGGATCGTCGACATGGACAACCATGCCATTCGCATGGTCGACAAGGACACGGGGATCATCGACACGGTGGTGGGGGGCAATGGGCAGGGCTACCTCGGTGATGGCGGTGCGGCCAGGTCGGCCCAACTCGACACGCCGAACGGCATCACCTGGGATGGAGATGGCAACCTGATCATCTGTGACCGGCTCAACCATGCCATTCGTCGAGTCGACAAGGACACGGGGATCATCGACACGGTCGTCGGTGGCAACGGCCCCGGCTATTCCGGTGACGATGGGCCGGCAAGGCTCGCGCAGCTCAATGAGCCCGTGGGTCCGTTCATTGACGCCGTGGGCAACTGGTTCATCGGCGATCGCAGGAACCATGCCGTCCGCCGGGTGGACGCAACGACCGGGGCCATCACCACGATTGCGGGCGGCAATGGTGAGGGGGACGGTGGGGACGGTGGCGACCCGATCGACGCCCAGTTCTTCGGGCCGGCTTGGATGGCCTTCAGGGGCGACGGGACCATGCTTGTTGCGGACCGTGAAGGTCATGCAGTTCGTTCCATCGTTCTGGGGACGGCCACTGTCTCCGTGACAACCGCGGGCAGCGGCGCTGGCACCGTTACGTCGGATCGCGGTGGCATCGACTGTCCCGCAGGCTCGTGTGCGGCCGAGCTGCCCCGGCACACCACCGTGACCCTGACCGCCAGTCCGGCTGCCGGGTCGGAGTTCGAAGGCTGGTCGGGCGCCTGCACCGGCGGTGAAGCGACGTGCACGATCATGCTGGAGCAGGCTGAGGCCGTGACGGCGACCTTCCGTCTCCTGACGCAACCGCTGTCGGTATCGGTCCTGGGCGACGGCACTGTCACGGGCCCCGAGCTGGTCTGCAACGACATGTGCACCGTTGACGTGCCACAGGGCGGCAGCGTCACACTCACCGCAGAACCCGATCCCGACCTCACGTTCCTGGGCTGGGCTGGCGACTGCGCCGGAGCCGGCTCGACGTGCACCGTCACCCTCGACCAACCCAGGTCAGTCACCGCCAACTTCGAGGAGCTTCGCCCTGCCGTCAACCTGGACTTGCGGGGTTCGGGGGCGGGGGTGGTGTCGTGGGATCCGGTGGTTGCCGATTGTGCTGAGGATTGTTGGCGGCGGTTTGACCGGGGGTCCAAGGTCACGTTGGTGGCGACGCCGGCTGCGGGTTCGTATGTGTCG
>JAWWBG010000124.1:0-7885 GCA_033721095.1 Nitriliruptorales bacterium | reverse complement strand
GTGGCAGGGGACGTGATCCTGCCGATCGGCATCCCCGGTGTGCTCGACGCGACCATCGTCAGCACGGGGTCGTTCTCGAACGTCGGCAGCGGCATGGCGGTGAGCACGTCGACGTCCGAGGTCCTCGACCTCGACCTGCTGTCGGGTGCGATCACCGCGGACGTGGTTCGTGCAGTCTCGCAGTCGTCGGCCAACCCGTTCAACGCGGGCTTCGGCTCGCCGGGCGCGACCTTCGTCGACCTGCGGATCAACGGCACGCAGATCACGAACGTGCAGCCGAACACGACGGTGGACGTGAAGAACCCACTGCTGCCGTCGCAGACGATCGCACGGGCCGTCCTCCTCGAGGAGACCGGCACGTCGAACGCTGCCGGCCCCGGTGGACCGGACGCGTCGGCAGAGCACAGCGTCAACATGATCCACGTGACGCTCATCAGGCCCTTCCTGACGCTGCCGGCTGGCGCCGAGATCATCGTGTCGCACGCCGACACGACGGCGACCTACCCATCTGGCGTGGCCTGCGATGGGCAGCACCCGGGCTCTGTCAGCGGTGAGGCCTTCACGGCCTTCGCCCAAGGCAGCCTCCAGGGTGTGCCAGTGGCGACCGGCAAGATCGGTGACGCGGTGCTGCCGCCAACCGGCGGGTTCGACCAGGACACGGTTCCGGCGAACGTGCCCGGCGTCGTGGTCAACGGAACCTCCGTCAACACGACGAGCGGCTCGCTGGCACCCACGCCGAACTCACAAAGTTCGTCGAACGTCGAGGACGTGAACGTGCTCGACGGGCTGGTCACCGCCGACGTGCTGGACGTCTCGTGCGCGAGCGAGACCGATGGGGATGCCGATACGACGTTCGGGTTCACGTTTGCGAACCTGACGATCAACGGGACCGACGTGATCGACATCACGGGTGCCGAGATCGCGCCGAACACGACGATCGCCATCCCGGATCCGAGTGGTGACCTGATCCTGCTGGTCCTGAACGAGCAGACGGAGTCGTCCATGGGTGGTGACACGGACGGGACGATCAACGCGATCCACCTGTACGTCCTCAAGGACAGTGGGGTCGTGGAGCTCGAGGTGATCGTGGCCAGCGCGCACTGCGACGCGCACGCGCCGGCTTCCTGACCCGAACCCCCGGGCACGACATGTCGAGGGGCTGGCTGCGGCCAGCCCCTCGCATGTCGTCAGGGTGACGCGGCCGGGACGACACCGGATTCCGTCACCCGTCGCATCGGGTCTCACCGCGTGTGGGCACACGTCGTTTCCCGGTGGTGCGTCCTACGGTTCGGGCCCGTCGGAGGCCGGCCCATGACTGACCACCTCGCGATCAACCGCGCCAACTGGGACGAGCGCGTCGACGCGCACGCGAGGTCGAAGAGCTACCGCGTCGACGAGCTCGCATCCGACCCGGCGGCGATCAGCGGTGTCGTCGAGTTCGACCGGAGGGTCGTCGGCGACGTGACGGGCCTGAAGGTGCTGCACCTGCAGTGCCACATCGGTACGGACACCGTCAGCTGGGGCAAGCTCGGTGCTCGCGAAGTCGTCGGGTACGACTTCAGCCAGCCGGCGCTCGACGTCGCCGCCGACCTCGCCAAGCGGGCCGGTGTGGCTGCACGCTGGTACTGCGGCGACCTCTACGACGCCCCCGAGGTCATCGGCGACGAGGCCTTCGACCTCGTCTACACGGGCGTTGGCGCCATCGGCTGGCTGCCGGACATTCGCGGCTGGGCCGAGGTTGTCGGCCACTTCGTGGCTCCGGGCGGACGGTTCTTCATCCGGGACGCGCATCCCGTCCTCAACGCACTTGACTACGAGGACCCCGAGCGGCTGTCGATCATCTACCCGTACTTCGAGACCAATGAGCCGATGGTCTTCGACGAGGGCGGCACGTACGTCGACCACGACGTGGCGTTCGAGCACAACCGCACGGTCGAGTGGAACCACGGCCTGGCCGAGACCATCCAGGCGCTCCTCGACGTCGGGCTCCTGCTCGACGACGTCGCCGAGCACACCTTCACCGACTGGCAGCCCTTCGATCGGTTCGAACAGACCGACCCCGATCTCGGCCACTGGGCCCTCCGCGAGGAGGTTCGGTCGCACCTGCCGACCATGTTTCACCTGCTCATGCATCGCCCACGCTGATGCGCACAGCGCCCGACGGGAACACGGACGCCCCGTCGGGCATTGACACGTGTGAGGCCCCTGGACGATGATCCCCGCATCGTCGGGCCGAGGCGCACACCCCTCGGCCAGCCCGGAACCTGCTGAACGGGCTGCCCTGCAGCCCCAGCGACGAGCCGCCCGGTGAACCCCTCTGCACCGGGCGGCTTCGTCTTTGCCGCAGTCGGCCGCCGCGGTCCGGTTCACTGGGCCCGTGACTCCGCCCGGACTCGTTGAGGACCTTGCCGCACGGCTGCCGGCGGCTGCCGTGGTCACCGACGCGGATGTCGTCGCGACCCATGCGCGCGATCGTGCCGACTGGGTCGAGGCCGGGACAGCAGCAGCGTTGGTTCGGGCGCGATCCACCGCGGACGTCGTGGCGACGATCGAGATCGCCAGGCGTCATCGAACGCCCGTGGTCCCGCGCGGCGCGGGCTCCGGCCTGTCTGGTGGGGCCAATGCGATCGACGGCTGCGTGCTGCTGGCGCTCGATCAGATGTCCTCCGTCCTCGACATCGACACCAGCCAACGGTTGGCACGCGTCCAGCCGGGGGTCCTCAATGGCGACCTCAACCGGGCGGTCGCCCAACTGGGGCTCTGGTATCCGCCAGACCCGTCGAGCCGCGACATCTCGTCGATCGGGGGCAACGTCGCCACCAACGCGGGCGGACTCTGCTGCGTCAAGTACGGGGTCACGCGCGACTGGATCGCCGGCCTCGAGGTCGTCCTCGCGGACGGGCGCGTGATCCGGACGGGGAGCCGCACGCGCAAGAACGTCGCCGGCTACGACCTCACGGGGCTGTTCGTCGGCTCGGAAGGCACGCTCGGTGTCGTCACCGAGGTGACCGTCCGACTGCGCCGTCCGCCGGCCCCGGCGTCGACCGCCGTGGCCTTCTTCGGGACGCTGGCCGATGCCGGTCGCGCGGTCGAGGCGATCATGGCTGCCGGCGAGCCGTCCGTCCTCGAGGTGATGGACCGGCCCACCGTCAATGCCGTCGAGGACATGGCCGCGATGGACCTCGACCGTGACGCCGCTGCGCTGCTGATCGGCCAGGCCGACGACGATTCCCCGCAACAGCGCGCTGCCGCGATCGCGGTCATGGAGGACGCCTGCCGGACGGCCGGCGCCACGTTCCTGACGGCCACCAACGATCCCGACGAGGGCGATCAGCTGCTGACGGCTCGGCGGTTGGCCGGGACGGCACTGGAGGCGGTCGGGCCCATCATGCGAGAGGACGTTTGCGTTCCCGTCCCGGCGCTGGCCGCCTACCTCGATGGCCTGCCCCGGATCATCGAGCAGACGGGCATCCGGATCGCAGCCTTCGGCCATGCGGGTGACGGCAACCTGCATCCCACGGTGCTCCTCGACCACGACGGCGACGACGGTCGCGCTCGGGGTGAGGAGGCGTTCGATCGACTCATTCGGTCCGCGCTCGATCATGGTGGCGTCATCACGGGCGAGCACGGCGTCGGTGCACTGAAGCTGCCGTGGCTCGGCGATCAGGTCGGCGACGACGTTCGTGACGTGAATGCGGGGATCAAGTGTGCGCTCGACCCGGATGGGATCCTCAATCCCGGCAAGGCCATCTGAGGATCGATCCCGCCGACCGTGGCGCCCCGGTCTGTACCGTTCCACCGGGAGTCGGGAGGCACATGGGTGACAAGCCACGCGTCGAGCAGGGGCCGAATGGCCGACCTCGCCGACGTGTCGCGTTCGTCCTCGGCGGCGGCGGCGTCCTCGGCGCCTCCGAGGTCGGGATGCTCCAGGCCCTCAGCGACGCGGGCATCCGGGCAGACCTCGTCCTGGGAACCTCGATTGGCGCGGTCAACGGCGTCGCCTACGCCGCCGATCCGGAGCACGCCCCCAAGCGCCTCGCCGAGCTGTGGACCGACCTGGCCGAGACCGACGAGGACAATCCCTTCCAGGGATCACTGATCGGCCGCATCGCCACCCTTGCGCGAACACGGACCGCCGTCCATGAGCACGACGGCCTTCGTGACCTGCTCGTCAACGCGCTGCCCGTGACGAGGTTCGAGGACCTCGAAGTCCCCTTCCAGTGCGTGGCGGCCAGCATCGAGCAGGCCAAGGCCGTCTGGTTCGACAGCGGTGACGTCATCGACCCGGTCCTCGCATCCTGTTCGGTCCCCGGTCTGTTGCCACCGGTCCGCATCGGCGACGAGCACTTCTATGACGGCGGGCTCGTGCACAGCATCCCGGTGGGCCGGGCCATCGAGCTTGGCGCCGAACGGATCTTCGCCCTCCACGTCGGCCGCGTCGAGGCGCCATTGACCGTTCCGGAGAAACCCTGGCAGGTGGGGTTGGTGGCCTTCGAGATCGGGCGCCGCCATCGGTTCCACGAGGAGGTCGACAAGGCCCCGCCAGGCCTGGTCCACGTGTTGCCGACCGGCTACGAGCCGCTCCGCTACGACGATCCGCGTCAGCTCCGCTACCGCTCGAACGCCAACGTCGCCGAACGCATCGAGGCGGCCCGTGAGGCCACCGCGACCTACTTGGCGTTCCTCGACGAGCCCGGTGACGCTGATGACCGTGTCGCGCGTCGCGGTGAGGGGGCGGACTGATGCCGCACCAAGTCGTGCGTCGCGTCGTCTTCGGACCGGCCGTGATCCTCGGCTTCGTCGTGGTCCTGCTGTCGGCACCGATCTGGGCCATCGTGGCAGCAGCGCTGGTGCCGACGGTGCCGGGCAAGTGGCGACCCGTTCGCCTGGCCTGGTTCACGTTCGTCTATCTCGCGATGGAGGCGATGGGCCTGGCGCTGGCCTTCCTCCTCTGGATCGCCTCCGGGTTCGGCTGGAAGCTGCGATCACCGGCGTTCGTGAACGCGCACTACGCGGTGCTTCGCCTGTGCCTGGGGCTCCTGCTGCGGACGGCACGGCGCACGTTCAACCCGACCATCACCGTCGACGAACGCGGGTCGATCGTCGACCGCCCCGACGTCGGCCGACCGCCGTTGATCGTGCTGGCCCGGCATGCGGGCCCGGGCGACTCGTTCCTGTTGGTCGGCACGCTGCTGGCCCGAGGGCGGCGGCCGCGGATCGTCCTCAAGGAGGTCCTCCAGTGGGACCCCCTGCTGGACGTGATGCTCAACCGCCTCCCGAGTCGCTTCATCCCGTCGACCGGCCCCGGCCGAGCGGGGTCCATCGACGCCATCCGCGAGCTGGCCGGATCCATGGAGCTGGATGACTGCATGGTCATCTTCCCGGAGGGCGGCAACTTCACCGAGAATCGCCGCACCCGCTCCATCGCGAAGCTCGAGGAGATGGGCCTGCACGACCAGGCCAACCTGGCTCGCTCGATGCGTCACGTGCTCGCACCACGGACCCAGGGGACGCTGGCCGCGATCGAGGCATCTCCAGAGGCCGAGGTGTTGTTCGTGGCGCACACCGGGCTCGAGGACCTGTCCTCACCCGTCGACCTGTACCGCGGACTGCCCATGGACGCAGACGTCCGTGCGCGGGTCTGGCGGGTCATGCCCGAGGACGTCCCCGCGGGCGAGGACGCCCGCGAAACCTGGCTCTACGACTGGTTCGTGCGCATCGACCAGTGGATCATCGACAACCGCAGCACCGACCGCATCCCCGACGAGATCCTCCGTCGCGCGGCAAGCTATGACCTGTCGGGCGACTGAGACGATCGCGGTGACGTGTCGGCCGGCACGGAGGCGGTCGCCTCAGAGCCCGGCGTAGAAGACGACCTCCCTGGCGTTGGCTTCCGACCACGCGGTGCACTGCTCCGCCGTCCCGGTGTCGTTCCTGCGCTCCGCGATCCGGTCCGTCACCCGGATGGCAAAGTCCAGGCTGTCGAGCACGGCGAAGACGGTGCAGATGCCGTCGCGGAAGAAGTCGTGGATGAACGATCCCTCGCGCGTGCCGAGGTGCTCCCACCCGGCGGCCTGCATCGTGGCGACCGGGCCGTGCGGGTCACCGGAATATGTGCCCTTCAGGCTGGTCTCCTCGGCAACGATGTCGCCCTCTTCCAGGACGAAGTCATCCGGCAGGACGACGCCAGCCGCGGCCGCCAGCCCCTCGGGGGTGTCCGGGACGGCCGTCTCCTCGTCGGACATGTCCGTGGCGGCGTCGCCGGTCGTGGCTGCGCCAGTCGGTGCCATGGTCTCGTCGTCCGTGTTGGCCACGTCGGTGTCGTCGTCGCCTCCGCAGGCGCCGGCGAACAGGGCCAGGGCCGTCATTGCAGCGACGATGGACTTGGTGCTCATCGGGATCTCCTCGCAACGGGTGCCGGGGCACGCCTGGGGCGCAGCCACAGGAAACCTAGTGCTCCGCAGGATTGCGGGGGCGATCAGGGCGACGTCAGCCGACGAGGGCAGCGACCCGGGCCGACCCGTTGGTCGTCGCGGGTTCGCCGTGCCCGAACAGGATGGTCTCGAATGAGAAGGCCGACAGCGCCTCGATGGACGCGTTGGCTGCGTCCATGTCCTCGCTGAAGTCGGGGTTTGCGCCGATGACCCCACCATCGGCGCCGTTGAGGGCGTCACCGGCGACCAGGACGCCGGCGTCGTCGTCGAGCACGGACACGTGGCCGGGCGTGTGTCCGGGCGTCGCAATGATCTGCAACCCGTTGATGCGATCACCATTGGCCACGGGCAGGAGGTCCGAGGCGCCGATGGCGTCGATGTCGGCCGCGCCGGCGTGGACCCGGGCATCAGGGTTGCCCTTGCGCGCGTTCGGCAGTCCGCCCACGTGATCGCCGTGCTTGTGGGTGAGGATGATGTCGGTCACCGCTGACCAGCCGACGCCGCCCGCGTCCAGGGCATCCGTGATCGCACCGACGTCTCCGGTTCCGGTGTCGACGATCGTCCCGACGCCGTTGCGCACCAGCACCCAGGCCGACACGAACCCGAAGTTGGCCCGACGCCAGTCGCCGCGACCGCCCAAGCCGCTCCCGGTGGCTGCGGTCGGGCTGGGTGCGCCCGTGCCTGCCGGGCTGGCCGTTGGTCCGGCGTCCGAATCGCCCGAGGCACAGGCCGCCGTGCCGAGCACCACCACGCCGAAGGTGGCCGTGCCGATCTCGCGGACGAAGCTGCGTCGCGTCAACCGCTCCCACATGCCAGGCTCCCGGGACTCTCGCCGCCTCAACGTAGACGGGCCCGGGAGGTTCGTGGGCTGCTCGTTACGCTGCCGCCGAAGGTGGGGGTGTGCGTGCGCAGGATCGCGGTCGTGGCCACGGCAGTCATCGTCGGCGGCGTCGGCATGGCCGGTCCGGTCCGGGCAGCAGACGTCACGATTTCCTCGGGTCCCTTGACGGCCATCGTCACCCTCGATCCTTTTGCCGTGTCGTTCGCGATGGACGGCGCGGAGGTCCTCGCCTCGAGCGAGCCCATTGCGCTGGTGAGTCCCGGGGCGCTGGGCTTCTCGGTGATCGGTGGGGCCGAAGCGCACCAGCTCGGGTACTCGCTCGACGTCAACGCATCCGCCTGGTTTCACGCGACCACGGCCACCCAGGTGACGCCGAACCGATTCGAGGTGGCCACGACCGATCCGCTGGGGCGCGCGTTCACCGTGGACATCCTCGACCATGCGCCCGGCGTCATTGCGGTCGAGGCGACGCTTTCGGACGCGAGCGTGGTCGGCCTCACCGGTGCCGCCTTCGTGCTCGGCGCCGACGAGCACACGGTCGGCTTCGGGGAACGTTCCGACGCCGTCGACCAGGCCGGTCGGATCGTCACCAACTGGAACGAGGAGGGGC
>JAWWBG010000123.1:0-7958 GCA_033721095.1 Nitriliruptorales bacterium | reverse complement strand
GATGATGTTCCTCATCTTCGACATCGAGACCGTCTTCCTCTACCCGTGGGCGGTCGTCTACCGGTCGATGGGCTGGTTCGGCGTCGGCCAGATGACGGTCTTCTTCATCATCCTCGGCGTGGCCTTCGTCTACGAGATCGGCCGTGGTGGCTTGACCTGGATCCCCGCGTCGGCTCCTCCCGAGCGGCTCCCGTCCTCGGTGACGTCGTCCCGGCACGGGGGCGCCTGATGGGCCTCGAGGAGAAGCTCCCCTCGGGGATCCTGCTGACCAATCTCGAGAAGATGGTCAACTACAGCCGTTCCATGTCGCTGTGGCCCGCCACCTTCGGCCTCGCCTGCTGCGCCATCGAGATGATGGCCACCGGCGGCCCCCGCCACGACATCGCCCGGTTCGGCATGGAGGTCTTCCGCGCCTCGCCTCGTCAGGCCGACCTGATGATCGTTGCCGGGCGCGTCAGCAACAAGATGGCGCCCATCCTCCGCCGCATCTACGACCAGATGTCCGACCCCAAGTGGGTGTTGTCGATGGGCGTGTGCGCCACGTCGGGTGGCATGTTCAACAACTACGCGCTGGTCCAGGGCGTCGACCACATCGTTCCCGTCGACATGTACGTGCCCGGTTGCCCGCCGCGGCCGGAGATGCTGCTCGACGGGATCCTCAAGCTCCACGAGAAGATCCGCAACGAGACCTTCGCCGAGCAGGGCTCCAAGTGATGGGCGCGGATCTCGAGGCCCTGCGTGCCGTCATCGTCGACGCCTTCCCGTCCTCTCGCGGCGAGATCGCGTTCGGCGAGCTGACCATCCATGCGACACCAGAGATCGTTCACGACCTGTTGGCGTGGGCTCGCGACGACGAACGCGTCCGGTGCGAGCTGCTGGCCGACCTGTCGGGCGTCCACTGGCCCGCCGGCGACAACGAGATCGAGCGGCAGCCAGCGACCACCGGCTGGCCCGCCTACCGCCTCGAGCGCGACCGTGGCGTCATCGAGGTCAACTACATCCTGCGGTCCCTGACCCACAACCACGCGTTCCGTGTCAGCGTCGCCGTCCCTGACGATGCGCCGCGCCTGCCGACGGCCACCGACCTGTGGCTGACCGCCAACTTCCACGAACGCGAGGTCTACGACTTCTTCGGCGTCGAGTTCACGGGCCACCCCAACCTGACGCGGATCCTCATGCCCGACGATTGGGTGGGTCACCCGCACCGCAAGGACTACCCGCTGGGCGGCGTGGACATCCCCTACGACAACGACAAGTTCATCCCGTCACCCGACACGCGCGGCCTGCGACAGGTGGTCGACTGATGGTCGAGCAGCGGTCGCCAGACCGACCTGACACGTTGGTCGACGACGACCTGTTCGTCGAGGGTGCCGACTGGGAGTCGGTCGTCGACGCCGTCGGCGACGACATCCTCACGGTCAACATGGGGCCACAGCACCCGTCGACGCACGGCGTGCTCCGGCTCGTGCTCCAGCTCGACGGCGAGGTCGTCCAGCAGGTCGACCCCGTCATCGGGTACCTGCACACCGGCATCGAGAAGAGCGCCGAGTACCGCACGTGGGTGCAGGGCACGACCTTCTTCACGCGCATGGACTACCTGTCACCGTTCTTCAACGAGTGCGCCTTCTCGCTGGGCGTCGAGCGACTCCTCGGGATCGAAGCCCCCGCACGCGCCCAGGCAATCCGCGTGATCCTCATGGAGTTCAACCGAATCGCCAGCCACCTCGTTTGGGTCGCGACCGGCGGCATGGAGCTCGGCGCGGTCTCGGTCATGACCTACGGGTTCCGCGAGCGCGAGCACATCCTCGACCTGTTCGAGTCCCAGACCGGCCTGCGGATGAACCACGCCTACATCCGCCCCGGTGGCGTGGCGATGGACGTCACCGACGACTTCGAGGAACGTTGCCTGGCGCTCTGCGACCTGTTGACCGAGAAGCTCGGCGAGTACGAGGACCTCCTGCTCGAAAACCCCATCTGGAACGGGCGCCTCCGCGGCGTCGGGGTCATCACCGTCGAGGACTGCCTCCGGTTCGGCGTCACCGGCCCACTGCTGCGCGCCGCTGGCAGCGACTGGGACCTGCGCAAGGCCCAGCCGTACTGCGGCTACGAGCAGTACGACTTCGACGTGCCGACCGACGATGCCGGCGACTCGTTCAGCCGGTTCCTGGTGCGCATGGAGGAGATGCGGCAGTCGATGCGGATCATCCGCCAGGCCCTCGAACGGCTGCCCGACGGGCCGATCATGGTCGACGACAAGCGCATCGCCTGGCCCTCGCAGCAGTCGCTTGGCGCCGACGGCATCGGCAACGACCCCGCGTACATCCAGCACATCATGGGCGAGTCGATGGAGGCCCTGATCAACCACTTCAAGCTGGTCACACAGGGTTTCACGGTCCCCGCCGGTCAGGTCTACCAACCCGTCGAGTCACCGCGCGGCGAGCTGGGCTACGCCATCACGTCGATTGGCACGAACCGGCCGTACCGCGTGCACGTCCGCGAGCCCTCCTTCGTGAACCTCCAGGCGACCAACCACATGTGTGCGGGCCAGCTGGTCGCCGACGTCGTGGCCGTCGTGGCCTCCATCGATCCGGTGATGGGAGGTGTCGACCGATGAGCGCCGAACAGGTCACCTCACCGGTCGATGGCGAGGCCGGGATCAGCGCCCGCGCCCGCGAGGCGGCGGATCGGCTGGTCGCCCGCTACGCGGTCGCGCGTTCGGCGCTGCTGCCACTGCTGCACCTGGTCCAGGCGGACCAGGGCCACGTGACCGACGAGGGCATCGCGTTCTGTGCCGAGCGGCTGGAGCTGACCCGGGCCGAGGTCGGGGCGGTCGCGACCTTCTACACGATGTTCAAGCGCGAGCCGGTGGGTGACTGGCTGCTGTCGGTGTGCACCAACCCGACGTGCAAGATCGCAGGTGCCCAGCAGATCTACGAGCGCTATGTCGCCGAGCTCGGCGGCCACCACGACGAGGCGTCCGGCGTCTCCGTCGAGCACGCCGAGTGCCTGGGCATCTGCGACGCCGCCCCGGTCGTCCAGGTCAACTACGAGATGTACGGGCCCGTCACCGACGAGCAGGCCGACGAGCTGCTGGCCGCCTGCCGCGCCGGAACGCCACCACCCTCGAACTGGTCGGGCGAGGTGCCCGGCACGTTCCGCGAGGTCGAATGGGACCTGTCGGGGGCTGCCGACGACACCGACGAGCAGCTGGCGGCGGCGGCCCGCGCCGAAGCCCTCGCGGACGTCCCGCCCAGCTATCGCAGCGGCGAGACCGACATCCCGGTCACGCACCCGGGCGGCGATCCCGCTGGGGTCGGGGGTGCCATCTTCCGCGAGTCGCTGCTGCCGGTGGTCACCCAGCCCGGAGGTGAGGGCTGATGGGCGCCACGGGGGAGGTGCGTGTCCTCACGGCCCGTTACGACGTGCCCGACGTCCACACGCTGGCCGTCTACGAACAGCACGACGGCTACCTCGGCCTGCGCAAGGCCCTCGAGACCGCACCTGCCGACATCATCGAGATCGTCAAGGACTCCGGCCTGCGCGGCCGCGGCGGCGCGGGCTTCCCAACCGGCCTCAAGTGGTCCTTCGTCGCCCAGAACACGGGCAAGCCGGTCTACGTCGTCTGCAACGCCGACGAGGGTGAACCGGGCACGTTCAAGGACCGCGAGCTGATGGAGAAGGATCCTCATTCGCTGGTCGAGGGGATGGTCGTCTCGGGGCTCGCCCTGAACTCGGTCCATGGGTTCATCTACCTCAGGGGGGAGTTCGCGCACGCAGGTCGCCGTCTCCGGGCCGCAATCAGGGAGGCCTACGACGCGGGGTACCTCGGCGACGACATCCTCGGGTCGGGCCGGACCTTCCACCTGTCGCTGCACCGTGGCGCCGGCGCCTACATCTGTGGTGAGGAGACCGCCCTCCTCGACTCGCTCGAGGGCCGCCGCGGCCAGCCGCGCCTGCGGCCCCCCTTCCCGGCCACCCACGGCCTGTACGGCTGCCCCACGACCGTCAACAACGTCGAGACGATCGCCACCGCGCCGTTCCTGGTGCGACACGGCGCCGACTGGTTCCGCCAGTGGGGCACCGACAAGTCCCCGGGCTTCAAGCTGATGTGCATCTCCGGAGAGATCCACCGGCCGGGCAACTACGAGTTCGCACTGGGCACGCCGATCCGCGAGATGATCGACCACTGCGGCGGGATGCTCGACGGGCGCGAGCTGAAGTTCTTCTGCCCCGGAGGATCCTCGACCCCGCTGTTGCCCGCCTCCAAGGCCGACATCGGCTACGACTTCGAGTCGGTCGCCGAGGCCGGCTCGCTGCTGGGCACCGGCGCGTTGATGCTCTACAGCGATCGCACCTCGGTCGTCGAGACCGTCCTTCGTTTCACCCAGTTCTACGAGCACGAGTCCTGCGGCAAGTGCACGCCCTGTCGCGAGGGCGGCTACTGGCTGTCGCAGATCCTCGAACGGATGGTCGCCGGCAAGGGCCGGCCCGAGGACCTCGACCTGCTCACCGACATCTGCGGCAACATCTTCGGACGTTCGTTCTGTGCCCTCGGTGACGGCATGACCAGCCCGATCGTGGCCGGCCTCGAGTACTTCCGCGAGGAGTTCGAGCAGCTGGTCAGTGGTCGTGGCCTGCCCGACGGGGTCGTGCCCCAGGACACCTGGCGCGCAAGCCAGCCGGTGGGGGCAGGCGCATGAGCGAGCCGATGGTCACGCTGACGATCGACGGCACCGAGATCACGGTGCCCAAGGGCACCTTGCTGATCCGTGCCGCCGAGCAGCTGGGCACGATCATCCCGCGTTTCTGTGACCACCCGTTGCTGGATCCGGTCGGCGCCTGCCGCCAGTGCGTCGTCGAGGTCGAGGGCCAGGTCAAGCCGTTCATGGCATGCACGACCGAGGCGACCGACGGGATGGTCGTCCGCACGCAGGTCAGCTCCGAGGTCGCTCGCGGCGGGCAGGAGGGCGCGCTCGAGTTCCTCCTGATCAACCACCCGCTCGACTGCCCGATGTGCGACAAGGGCGGTGAGTGCCCGCTCCAGGATCAGGCGCTCACACACGGCCGCAACGAGTCCCGGTTCGTCGACGAGAAGCGCCGCTACGACAAGCCGGTCGCCGTGAGCGAGCAGGTCCTCCTCGACCGCGAACGCTGCGTGCTGTGTGCCCGGTGCACTCGCTTCAGCGAGCAGATCTCGGGCGATCCGTTCATCGAGCTCTTTGAGCGCGGCGCCCTCGAACAGGTCGCCATCTACGAGGACGAGCCCTACAGCAGCTACTTCAGCGGCAACGTCATCCAGATCTGCCCCGTCGGCGCCCTCACCTCGACCAGCTACCGGTTCAAGGCCCGGCCGTTCGACGTCGTCACGGGCTCGTCGGTCTGCGAGATGTGCTCGGCCGGATGCACGACGACGGTGCAGGCACGTCGCGGCGAGGTCCAACGGCAGATGGCCCGTACGAACCCCGCCGTCAACGAGATGTGGAACTGCGACAAGGGGCGGTTCGGGTACGCCCACCTGACCGCCGACACGCGTCTGCGGTCCCCGCAGGTCCGTGACGGTGACGGGCTGGTGGACACCGACTGGGCCGCTGCCATGATGGCCGCAGTCTCCGCCATCACCGAGGCCCGTGAGGCCGGGGACGGGACCGTGGCGGTGCTGTCGGGCTCACGCCTGGCCGACGAGGACGCCTACGCCCTGTCCAAGTACGCCCGCGTCGCGCTCGGCACCGACGACGTCGATTTCCGGACCCGGTTCGCCGATCCCGACGAACGCGACTTCCTGGCCGCGCTGCCAGGGATGCCGGCTGCCACCTACGACGACGTCGAGGCCGCAGGCACGATCCTCGTGGTCGGGCTCGACCCGGAGGAGGAGGTCCCGATCCTCCACCTCCGGCTCCGCAAGGCCTGGCGCCGAAACACGGCCAGGATCGTCCCGGTCGGACCGCGCGCTGGCTCGCTCGCGCCCTACGCCTGGCGGCACCTCGGGACGGCCGCCGGCCGCGAAGGCGACGCGCTGGCAGCCGTGACGCGTGGTGAGGGCGTGGCGTCGGTCGCCTCGGCCGCCTATGACAGCGGCTACGCCCATCCCCACCTCGCTGACGTCGTCAAGGCGCTGCGTGACGATCCCCACCCGGTGATCCTGGTCGGCGAGCGGGCCACGGACACGCTGGATCTGGTGTCCCTGCTGGCCGGTGCCACAGGCGCCAGGATCGGCTGGGTGCCTCGTCGCGCCGGAGCGCGGGCCGCGGCGGACGCCGGACTGTCAGCGGGGTTGCTGCCGGGCGGCCGCCGGCTCGACGACCCACAGGACCGCGAGGACTTGGAACAGGCCTGGGGCTCCCTGCCCGCGGCTCGCGGTCGCGACCTCCAGCAGGTCCTCACCGACGCGGCGGCCGGCAAGATCAAGGTCCTGCACCTGGTCGGTGTCGACCTGCTCACCGACTGCGAGGACCCCGCGCTGGCTGAACAAGCCCTCGCGAAGGCGACGGTCATCTGCCAGGACCTCGCACGCACGCCCACAACCGAGCACGCCGACATCGTGCTGCCCGTGACAGCCCGTCAGGAGCGCGCGGGCAACGCCACGAACTGGGAAGGTCGCACCCAGCCGTTCAACCGGATCGTCGACGGTCCCGGCGCCGTCCGCGACGACTGGGAGGTCCTCGTCCAGTTGTCCGCCCTGCTCGGGACGGACCTGGGCTTCCACGACCTCGACGGCCTCAACGCCGAGCGCGAACGCATCGGCGTACGCCGCGAACCGCACCCCTTCGTGGAACCGGGTGAGCAGATCGAGCTCCCGCCGGTCGAGGACGCGGGCGACGGGCTGGCGTTGGTCTCCTGGCCACTGCTGCTCGACCGCGGCGTGATGACCCGCGGCGCGACCGACCTTTTGGCCACGGCACGAGACGCCGTCGTCGCGCTCAGTCCCGCCGACGCCGCGGCTCGCGGTCTCGCCGACGGCGACGAGGCCGAGGTCACCGGGGCCGGCGGCACGCTCCGACTGCCCGTCCGGATCGAAGAGCTGCTCGTCGACGGCTGCGTGTGGCTGCCGGCGAATTCGACCACGCCCAACGCCGCCACCCTCGTGGCCGGCGGTCCAGCCCGGGTCGAGGTCACGGCCGCCGCGGTGGCGGAGGTGGGCGCGTGAACGAGAGCCTGCCGCTGTGGGTCCACATCTTCCGTTCGCTCGTCCAGTTCGCGTTCTTCCTGGTCGCGACGGCCCTGCTGATCTGGGGTGAGCGGCGGCTCGTCGCCCGCATGCAGTCGCGCTACGGCCCCAACCGGGTCGGGCCGCTCGGCATTCTCCAGACCGCAGTCGACGGCCTCAAGCTGTTCTTCAAGGAAGACGTGCGTCCCTCGATGGTGGACGGGGCCGTCTACCTGCTGGCGCCGCTGATCTCGGCAGTCGTCGCGTTCCTGGCCTGGGCCGTCGTGCCGATCGGGGGTGAGGTCACACTCTTCGGCGAGACGTTCACGCTCCAGGTTGCCGACCTCAACGTCGGGCTGCTGTGGTTCCTCGCCATGGGCTCCATCAACGTCTACGGCATCGTGCTTGCCGGTTGGGCCTCGCAGTCGGCGTATCCGCTGATGGGCGGGATCCGCTCCTCGGCCCAGATGGTGTCCTACGAGATCGCCCAGGGGCTCGCGCTGGCCAGCGTGTTCATCTACGCCGGCACGCTCAAGGTGTCCGAGATCGTCGGCCAGCAGACCTTCGAGCCCGGGCTCATCGACGGCATCCCCAACTGGTTCGCGATCCCGCTGTTCCCGGCCTTCGTCATCTTCTTCTTCGGGATGGTCGCCGAGACGCAGCGCCCGCCCTTCGACATGCCGGAGGCTGAGGGCGAGCTGGTCGGTGGCTTCCACACCGAGTACTCGGGCATGAAGTTCGCGATATTCATGCTCGGCGAGTACGTGGCGATGATCGTCATGTCGGCGGCGATGGTGACGCTGTTCTTCGGTGG
>JAWWBG010000122.1:0-7965 GCA_033721095.1 Nitriliruptorales bacterium | reverse complement strand
TGAGGGAGCGAAGAACACGTCGCATGTGGACCCACGTCATCGAGATCGGACTGGACCATAGTGTGCACGATCCACTCCTACGCTGATGGTCGACAGGACGTGCCATGCGCTACCCCGAGAGATTCCTCACCGACGACGAGACCATCGTTGCCGAGCTCCACCCGCACTGGCGGACCCTGCTCGTGGTCGGCGTCTGGACGATCCTGGCGGTGGCCGGGATCGGGATCGCCCTCGCCACGGACCTCGAGGGCACCGCACTCGGCGTCACCGTCCTCGTGATCGTGCTGGTCTGGGGAGTGCTGTCGGTTCCGCCAATCATCAACCGCAAGTTCGTGGTCTACGCGCTGACGACCGAACGCATCATCGTCCGCACCGGCATCATCTCCAAGAGCTCGATCGAGATCCCCCTCGAGTCCATTCACGACGTGCGTTTCGAGCAGAACGTCGTCGAACGCCTGCTCAGGTACGGCGACGTGCTGCTCGAGTCCGCCGGCGAGAAGGGCCAGAGCCTGTTGACCGACGTCCCGGACCCCGAGGGCTTCCAGTCGATGGTCTACAAGGCTCGGGAGGAACGCGTGCTCCAGCTCGAGGGAGGTGGCCCACGGGACACCGCAGCACAGCTCAAGGACCTCGCCGCGCTTCGGGATGGTGGCGACCTGACCCAGGAGCAGTTCGAGGAGCAGAAGCGACGCCTGCTCGGGGAGTGACGAGCGTCAGATCCCGTACTGCACGCCCGTGAGCTGCTCGGACGCCTCCCAGAGCCGTCGCTGGACGTTCGGGTCGTGGGCGAGGCGCCTGGCGCCAACCCGCACGGGTGGGCCGAACAGCTCCTGGAAGCCGCTCGGGCCGTAGTACTCCCCTCCCGTCGCGTCGGGATCCAATGCCGCACGCACCTGGGGCAGCGCGCCGGTCTCGGCATCCTGGGAGATCAAGGGCGTCACGAGCGGCTGGAACGGCTTGGTCCACCACCACAGGTTCTGACCGAGCTCGGTGGCCGTCATGCCCGGATGGGCCGCGAGCGATCGTGTCTCGGCGCCGGCGGCCCGCAGGCGCCGGTCAAGCTGGAAGGCGAAGAGCAGGTTGGCCAGCTTGGACTGCGCGTAGGCACGGAATCGCCCGTACCCGTGTTCGAGCTGGAGGTTGTCGAAGTCGATCCGGCCCGCCCGGTGGCCGCCGCTCGACACGGTGACGATCCGCGATCCCGTGACGTCCAGCAGTGCCGGGAGGACCAGGCCGGTGAGGGCGAAGTGGCCGAGGTGGTTGGTGCCAAGCTGCAGCTCGAAGCCGTCGGCCGTCCGGGTGTGCGGCGTCATCATCACGCCCGCGTTGTTGATGAGGACGTCGAGGCGCGGGTGCCGATCGATGAGCTCGGTGCTCGCGGCGCGAATGCTGTCGAGCGAGGACAGGTCCAGCTCCAGGATCTCGACCCGATCGTCGTCGTCAGCCGCCGCACGCACCTCGCCCGCGGCCGCCTCGGCCTTGGCGAGGTTCCGGCAGGCCATGACCACCGTGGCACCGCGCGACGCGATCTTGCGCGCAGTCACGAGCCCCAGGCCCGAATTCGCTCCGGTGATCACGCACACGCGACCGGATTGATCCGGTGCATCCTGCTCGGTCCAGTGCTCGGCCATCCCGTGCCTCCCGTGCGGGAGACAGACGCTAGGTCGCCGTGGCGTCCGGGATGTCCGGCGCGAGGGGGGCCGGCTACCAGTCGAGCCGGTGACGGGCGTCCAGCGTTGCCAGGTCCACGCCGACCAACGCCTCGTTCGAGAGGGTCCAGAGGACGTCGTTCCGGACGAAGGACCGTTGAATCGTCGCGAGCCACTCGTCGTCGGCGCCCGTGACGTGGCTGATGCGACCCTCGATGTCGATGCCGGACTCCTGGACGTCGAGGACGATCGCGCCGTTGAAGAACTCCTTGAACTCGGGGACATCGTCGAACTCGGGTGCGACCTCCTCCTCGAACGCGACGTCGCCCTCGAACGCCTCGACGCCGTACTGCTGCATGGGCAACACGGTTGTTCCCGTCATCGGCCAGTGCAGGAACGCGTGATGGTTCCACTCCGATTCGGAGTTGGCGTTCGGCATCACGACATGGGCGAGACGCTGCGGATCCGCCGGATCGCTGACGTCGAACAGCGAGACCTGGAGGCCCGTGACCCGACCCGCGTCGGTCGCGTCCTGACCGACCCCGATCAGGCGCCCGTCGCCGACCGGATGCAGGTAGGCCGAGTAGCCGGGGATCTTCAGCTCGCCCGTGACGGCTGGTGCCGCCGGGTCCGACAGGTCCACCACGTACAACGGATCGACCTGGCGGAACGTGACGACGTAGCCGACGTCTCCCAGGAACCGCACGGCGAAGATGCGCTCGGTGACGCCCAGGCCCGTGACGGAGCCAGCCTCCTCCAGTTCGTCACCGGTGATGGCGAACGTCGTCACGGTGGAGACGGAGTCCTCACCGGCCCACCAGCCGTTGCCCTCGGTCGTGGCGACGCGCAGGTGGCCGTCGTGCTCGGACATGGAGAACTGGTTGAGCAGCGAGCCCGGGGCCGTGCCTGATCCGACGTAGGTGACCTGCGGCCGCGTGATGTCGAACGCGTGGATGTCGGTGGTGACGTCACGGGCTTCGGCTTCGAGGTCGTCACCTTCGAGCGACCCCCAGTCGACCCAGTCCGTCGTGGCGACATACAGGCGTTCTGGCGAGCCGTAGACCGTCTGCCCCTCCGACAGGACGCCGGCGGCGGAGCGGGGGTGGAGCTCGTCGTTGGCAGGATCGACGGAGACGATGGACAGGGTCCCGAAGCCCGCGAACTCGTCCGGGGCGTGGACGTGAGAGCAGTCGACGAGGTCCTTGATGGCCTCGTCGCCATCTTCGTCCCGGTGCGCGTACGCGGGGAGCCAGTCCTCGATGGTCGAGTCGCGGATGACCTCTCGGTTGCGCGCGAGTGCGTCGCGCTCGCCACGCACGCCGGACTCGGTCGGTCCTTCGAACACCAGGCCGGTCGGCTGCGAGGAGACGACCAGGTGGATGATCCCGTCGACGAGCCGACTCGACAGTGCGGTCCCGTCCAGCTCGAGGTCGGCCACGATGTCGGGGTCGGCCGGGTTGGACAGGTCGATCAGCTGCACGAGGGTGATGGCGCTCTGCGGCGCGAGGGTCAGCGCTGCCGGCCGATCCTCCCCCGTGAGCGGCTCGGCGAAGAACGTTCCCCATCGTTGACCCACGACGAGGAGGCGTTCCCCGGCGAGCAGCAGCTGGGGGTTGCCGAGATCGTCGGGCAGACGCATCGAGGCCACCTCGACGGGCTCATGGCCGGTGAGGTCGACGACGCGCAGGACCTGCTGGACGACGGCGACGAGGATCTCCCCGTCCGTCTTCATGACATCGGGCTCGTCGACGCCGGCCTCCTGGATGTTGGTCGTCGAGAAGTCCTGGCCCGCCACGAGCTCACCTGAGCTGCGACTGGCCTGTGGTGCTGCCGAGAAGGGTTCCGCGAAGGCCACGTCGTCCTCCATCACGGCGATCGGGCCGCCCCACCAGCCACCACCACCGGGCAGACCCCACGGGGTGACACGCTCGAGCGCCTCCGCCTGCAGGTGCTCGAGCAGCGGCTCGCAGGCGTCGAACTGGACCAGCGTCCCGGCGGCAATGACGCCGCCGCCGAACGGGATCCCGGCAGGGCGGTTGCCCGCGTTCGGGTCTCCGTCGTTGGTGCAGCCCGCGAGGAGCAGTCCGGCCGCGAGACCAGTGGCGAGGAGGCGTTTCATGCTGCTGTCCTTGACGACCGTGGGACGTCCGCAACGCCCCGCGAGTTCCCTCAGGCCAGCAGGGCCGTGACCTCTTCATCGGTGGTCTGGCGAAAATCGACGTAGAACTGGCCGACGCCGCCGAATCCGCGGGGCGTCCGCAGGCACACGACGTGATCCGCGAGCTGTCCAAGGGCCCGGACCGTGTCGGGCGGACCCACCGGGACCGCGAGCGTGATGGAACGGGCACCACGCTCGCGCAGCACGTCGATGGCCGCACGAGCCGTTGCGCCGGTTGCCAACCCGTCGTCGACGAGCATCACCGCTCGTCCGGCCACGTCGATGCCCGGCCGGTTGCCGCGGTACTGCTGGACGCGGCGCGCCAGCTCGGCTCGTTCGCGGTTGCGGATCTCGTCGAGAGCCTCGCCCGCGACGTGGGGAGCGATGCCCGGGTTGAGGACCTCGACGTCGCCCTCCCCGATGGCGCCAACCGCCAGCTCCGGCTGGAGGGGATGGCCGAGCTTGCGGACGATCACGACGTCCAGCGGGGCATCGAGAGCCTCGGCGACCGGTGCGGCCACCACCACACCGCCCCGCGGCAGGCCCAGGACCACGGGATCGGCCAGGTCGAGGGCGGCGACCTCCGCGGCGAGCTGTGTGCCCGCTTCGTGACGGTCGGCGAATGGCGGGCCGATGGTCGCCCCCTGTCTCAGTCCTCGGTGTGCTTGCGCAGCTCCCGCAGGGCAATCGACCGCTTGTGCACCTCGTCCGGTCCGTCCGCGAAGCCGAGGGTCCGGGCGTAGGTCCACATGCTCGCCAGGGGAAAATCCTGCGTGAGGCCAGCGGCGCCGTGGGCCTGGATGGCACGGTCGAGGACGAACTGGGCGGTCTGGGTCGCGGCGACCTTGATGGCGGAGATCTCGATCTTGGCGTTCTTCTTGCCGACCTCGTCGATCATCCAGGCCGCCTTGAGGGTCAGCAGCCGCGATTGCTCGATCCGGATCCGCGACTCGGCGATCCAGTCCTGGATGACCCCCTGACGCGCCAGCTGCTTGCCGAACGCGACCCGCTTGAGGACCCGCTGGCACAACAGCTCGAGGCCGCGCTCGGCCACGCCGATGAGGCGCATGCAGTGGTGGATCCGGCCGGGTCCGAGCCGCGCCTGCGCGATCGCGAAGCCACCGCCCTCCTCCCCGATCAGGTTGGTCACCGGCACACGCACGTCGGTGAAGGTGATCTCGGGGTGGGCCGTGTAGCCGTCCGTGTAGCCGAAGACTCGCATGGGACGCACGATCTCGATGCCCGGCGTGTCCATGGGCACGAGGATCTGCGACTGCCGCTGGTGCGGCGGATTGTCCGGATTCGTGACCCCCATGAAGATGCAGATCTTCGTGTTGGGGTTCAGCGCGTTGGTCGTGAAGAACTTGCGGCCGTTGATGACGTACTCGTCGCCGTCACGAACGGCCGTGCTGGCGATGTTCGTCGCGTCCGAGGAGGCGACATCCGGCTCGGTCATCGCGAAGCACGATCGGATCTCGCCATTGAGCAGGGGCGTCAACCACTGCGCCTGCTGTTCGGGCGTGCCGAAGTCGTGGAGGACCTCCATGTTGCCGGTGTCGGGCGCCGAGCAGTTGAAGGCCTCGCTGGCCCACAGCACGCGCCCCATGGTCTCGGCGATGTAGCCGTAGTCCAGGTTGGACAGTCCGGCCCCGTGTTCCTCGTCGGCGAGGAACAGGTTCCACAGGCCGTCGGCCTTCGCCTTGGCCTTCAGGTCCTCGAGGATCGCCGGCACGTGACGCGGGTCACCGGACTCCTCGATCTCCTCCAGGAACGCTGCCTCGTTGGGATACACGTGCTGGTCCATGAACGCCTTCACGCGCTCGTGGATCTCGACGGATCTGGGCGACGGGGTCAGGTCCATCGGGGGATCGTGCTCCGTGGCGGTTCGTATCGAGCGTAGGACGGATGGCCAGCCCGACGACGTCCGGACCGCTCCCGTAGAGTCCAACCATGAGCGCAAGAGCCACTGTCCGAACCGTGCTGACAGGTGGCGCCGTGATGGACCCCGTGTCGGGAGAGGTGAGGCCAGCCAACGTGGCCATCGAACACGGGCGTATCACCGCCGTCGGCGCCGATGTCGATGGCGACGAGTCGATCGATTGCTCCGAACTCACCTTGGTTCCAGGCCTTATCGACTGCCATGCTCACATGGCCTTCGAAGGCGATCCGGACCCGACACGCACAACGCCGAACCATCGCCTGCTGGGAGCGCTACCGGCCCTCCAAAAGACCCTGGAACTGGGAGTCACAACCGTTCGCGATGCGTGGGGCGCAGACGCGGGGCTCCGCGACGCCATCGCTGCCGGTCACGTGACGGGACCGCGCCTGCTCATCAGCCTTGCGCAACTCTGCGGCACTGCGGGCATCGGCGACCACTTTGGGCTTGGGATTGGGGAGCTCGATGCCTACCTCGGGACGCCGTGGCTGCCCCGTGGAAACTTCGACGGCCCATATGAGGCCCGTCGTGCCGTTCGACGCATGGTCCGAGCAGAGGCCGACGTCATCAAGGTCGCAGTGTCGGGATCAGCCACACAGCCGCGGTCTGCCAGCGCCCAGCAGGTGGCGGATGACGAACTGGCTGAGATCGTTGCAGAGGCAGCGCGACACGGGCGTCACGTGATGGCCCATGCGCATGGGGCACGAACAGCGGAGGCGGCGGCCCGCGCCGGGGTGCGGAGCGTCGAGCACGGATTCTTCCTCGACGAGCCTGCCGTCGCCGCGATGGTCGAGCATGGCACCTGGCTCGTGCCAACACTCTCGGCTGCTCTCGCCGAACCTCTCACAGACGAATCCCCTGACTGGCTGTTTGCCGCTGTCGACGGGGCCACCACAAGCTTCAAGCTTGCGCTTGACGCGGGTGTTCGCATCGCCATGGGAACGGACTGTCCGGCGTCGCCTCACGAAGGACGGCTCGGGGAGCTCCGCATCATGGAACAGCTGGGCATGAGCGCGACAGCCGTCTGGCGTGCGGCCACGAGCGACGCCGCTGAGCTCCTCGACCGGGACGATCTTGGCCGCATCCAACCTGGCCGAATCGCCGACATCGTGGCGCTGCGCGGTGATCCGATGTCCTTTGAGATGCTGGAAGACCGCATCGAGGGGGTTTGGAAGGACGGTCAGCGCGTCGTCAGTTGACCCGATCGGCGATCAGGCGCTGGTGGTGCTCGTCGTCGAACTGCGTGAAGAAGGTTTCCAGCGTGTCGACGAGCTCGCTGGGCGAGTCCGCAGCGAACAGCACGTCCTGATAGCGGGTGATGTCGTAGGCGCGCGTGCCCATCTCGACGAGGTCGAAGGGCCGGATGTCTGCGTCGCGGAACGCCTGGAGCTCGCCGACCGAGGACAACAGCCCGGCCCCGTAGGCCCGGACGTCACCGTGCTCGCGCACCACGCCGAACTCCATCGTGAACCAGAAGACCCGCGACAGGAACTGCATGGCCTCCTTGGTCTCCAGCCGCTTGGCCGCCTCGCCAACCAGGCGGTAGAGCCGGGCAAACAGTGGGCTGGCCAGCATCGTCCCGTGGCCGAGCACCTCGTGGATGACGTCGGGCTCGGGCGTGTAGAACGGCTTGGACGGGTGCCGGATGTACTGGGTCGAGTTGAACACGTCGTCACCCAGGGAGCCGTAGAACACCTCCGGCGAGACAAGCCCCGGCACCGGCTCGAAGGCGAAGCCCGTGAGCGGGGCCAGCGTCTCGGTCACCTCGTCGAGCTGGGGAACATGGTCGGTGGCGATCTCGAAGGCCTCGCCGGCGGAGACGATCTCCATCGTCGCGTGGGAACGATGGGCCTCGTCCAGCTTGGGCTTGACCAGCCGCCAGACGGCGTGCTCCTCGTCGGAGTAGGGCACGGGGGTGATGGGGTCGCCGCGCCGGTGGGCCTCCGCGATGCGGCCGATCTCGGCTCGCCGTTCGCGGTAGGCGGTGTCGGTGAAGCCCGGGTGGTCCTCGGACAGGTCGCCGCCGTAGGCGAGGACATCCGGGCGGTTGTCGTCACGCTCCTCGAGGTCGTGCACCTCGAGGTCTCGTTCCGTCGTCTTCACTGGCCGCTCCTTTCGTCGGCCCCCTCCTGACAACTCCTACAGGTTCCCCCGGCGTTCCTGGGCTCGTTCGATCGCGATGAACAGCGCCTTGAAGTTCCCGACACCGAATCCCGTGGCCC
>JAWWBG010000121.1:0-7977 GCA_033721095.1 Nitriliruptorales bacterium | reverse complement strand
GCCTCTTCTTCGAGTTGTAGGAGTCAGCATGTCCGAAGGCTTGCGCGCACGGCTCGAGGCGAAGATCCCCGAGGTCGAACGCCGCACGTTCCTGCGCTACTCGCTCGTGGGCATGGTCGGTGCCGGCCTCGGTGGTTTCGGTGCGGCGGCGATCGGACAGCTCTGGCCGAACCTGGGCGTCGGGTTCGGCGCGGACATTCCCGTCGGCAACGCCAACGAGATCCTCCAGGGGATCCTCAGCGAGAAGGCGCCGCTGGAGTTCCCGGCCGGTCGCATGTACGTCGTGGCCTGGGACCCGTCCCAGCCCGGTGCCGTCGACGCCTACGGCGAGAGCCACCCGCAGGTCGACGGCAACAACGGCCTGATGGCCCTCTATCAGAAGTGCGTGCACCTGGGCTGTCGCGTGCCGTGGTGCCAGTCGTCCCAGTGGTTCGAGTGCCCCTGCCACGGGTCCAAGTACAACAAGTGGGGCGAGTGGATGAGCGGTCCGGCACCGCGCGGCCTCGACCGGTTCCCGAGCCGGATCGAGGAGGACGGGACCTTGGTCGTCTCGACCGGCACGATCATCACCGGACCCGCCCGTACGGCCCGCGTGCTCCAGCAGGAGCCCGAGGGCCCGCACTGTGTCGACCTGTAGCGAGGCAACGACGTGACCCGATTCCTGACACTCGCGACCGAGGCCGCCGACGGCGGTGGGTCGCAGGGTGCCACCATCGCGATGGTGATCCTGCTGGTCGCCCTTGCCGGTTTCGCGGTCGCCTACGTGGTCGTCGGACCGGGCCGTCGACGTGGCCCTCGACGGCGCGGCGACATTCCGCTCGCCATGCGCCCATACCACTCCGACAAGGAGCTGGAGACGACGGCGCTCGAGCGGGCGATGGCGTGGGGGGTCGCGCTGTCGACCTTTGCCGCCATCTTCGTGCCGCTCTACTGGTTCATCGAGGACGAGCGGATCAACGAGAAGCGCGACTTCTTCTACGCCGAGGACGTCGAGCACGGCCGGGCCGAGTACGCGGCCAACTGCAGCACGTGTCACGGCCCCAACGCCGAGGGCGGCACCGCGCCGCACCCGGACCCCAACGTCTCCGCGCCGTGGCCGGCACCGGCGCTCAACAACATCGTGGCTCGGTACGAGGACAGCGAGCTGGTCAAGCTCTACGGCACCGACACGGCCAGCCGGCTCCGCAACTTCATGACGCAGACCATCAAGCAGGGCCGGGCCGGCACGCCGATGCCGGCGTGGGGCTCGGCCTTCCAGGGGCCGATGAACGACCAGCAGATCGAGTGGATCGTCACCTACCTGCTGTCCATCCAGACCGGCGAGGTCACGGCCGCCGGGCAGGCAGTGACCGGTCTGGACGGGGCCAGCCTCTTCGAGGGCAACTGCGCCCGCTGCCACGGCTTCGATGCCATGGGGGCGGTAGGGCCGGACCTGACGACGGTGTTCGCGCGGTTCGGTGCCAGCGAGGACGACCCGGACGCGACGGCCGAGGCCCGCGCCGCCGTTCGACACACCATCGTGAACGGCCGCAACGTCCCGACCGGCGCGCCCATGCCGGCCTGGGGCGGCCTGCTGTCGGACGCCGACATCGACGAGCTGGTGCGCTGGCTCGAAGCCATCCAGCAGTGAGGCGCGCATGACCACCGTGACTGCCGCACTCCTCGACGCACTGGTCGTCGCGACCGAGGGCGTCGAGGGCCTGCCCGGAAGCCACATCGCCTCGAAGCTGGCGGTTCCCCTCGGCATCGTGTTCTTCATCGGCAGCGTGTACCTGTTGCTCTGGTCCAACTTCGGGGCCAAGAAGGGTGCGCTGATCTACCTGAGTGCCATGGGCGGCTTCAACGTCATGCTCGGGGTCTTCTGGATCTTCGGTGCGCCCGGAACCCCGATCGCGACCGGCCCCCAGAACTTCCCGGGCCAGGCAGCGGACGCCTACGTCGCCAAGTGGTTCCCGATGGAGCCGGGCTCCGAACGCGCCCAGCAGTTCCCCAAGACCAACAGCATCGACAATTTCGTCGACCTGCCGACCTACATCGGCAACCCGGATGCCACCGAGGAGGACCTCGAGGCACCGGGTCCCGCAGCCCTGCGCGGCGACATCGAGCAGAGCGCGCAGGTGATGCTCGAGCTGTACGCGCCCACCGAGTCCGGAGCGCTCGTCCTCGGCGGTCAGCGCCGCGCGGCCTGGACGCAGGCTGCCGGGGATCCCGAGCCGGGCGAGACGCGCGCCGACCCGTTCTTCACCGTGGAGCTGGTCGAGACCAGGTTGACCGACGACGAAGGTGTCCGGGTGGCGGCGGCGCTGTTCCAGCCGTACGCGAACTTCGTCGACGCAGATGGCGAGGTCCGGCAGGTCCCGGTCACCGCGCAGCCCGACGTCATGTATGCCTTCAAGGACCCCGGTGCGATCCAGTTCCCCTCGATCGTGTGGACGCTCGTGTCCCTGCTGCTCTTCGTCGTTTCCCTGTTCGGCCTGGATCGGATGGAGCAGCGCGAGAAGCGGGAGCAGGCCGAGGTGGCCCAGCCCGAGGACCTCGCAACGCCCGTCCTCCAGTGAGACCGTAGGACCCTTGTCTCGCCTCTCCGCTGGGCTGTTGTGCCTTGCCCTTGTCGCGGCCGGCTGTTCGGGCGGTGGTGCCGCCGCGTGCGAGCGTCTTCCGAGTGTTCGGCCGGGCCTGTGCATCATCGACGCGGACGAGCGCGGCGAGGCGCCGGTCGCAACGCTCCCGGTTGTCAGTGCCGACGAGGGCATGATGGGATCCATTGCCGTGGCGCGCGGCAGCGTGGCAATCCTCAACTTCTGGGCGTCGTGGTGTGGCCCTTGCCGGGCCGAGCAGCCGGTCCTGAACGAGGCCGTCGAACGACTCGAGGACGGCGACGTCGCCTTCTTCGGCATCAACATCGGTCAGGACACGATGCCCAATGCGCTCGCGCACCAGCGGGAGTTCGCCATTCCGTATCCGTCGTTGTTCGATCCCTCCAGTGGCTACGCGGCCGAGTTCGGGGGCATCGGCCCCCGGTCGATCCCGTCCACCATCCTGCTGGACCGACAGGGACGCGTCGCCGTGCGGATCTTCGGGGAGGTCATTGACCCGATGGAGCTCGTGGTGCTCGCGACGCGCCTCCTGGAGGAATGACGGAACCTCGGCCTGTCGTCGAGGGTTCACTGGAGCAGACGTGAGGACAGCCACGTGATCGATGTGCTCGTGCTGGCGGCGGAGACGACCTTCGCCGACGACGTGCAGCGCCTCGTGGTGGACGCCAATGTCCTGGTTGCCGCCGTCGTCGCCTTCGCCGCCGGCGTCGTCTCGTTCGCGAGCCCCTGCGTGCTGCCGCTGGTGCCCGGCTACCTGTCCTACATGACCGGCCTGTCCGGTGAGGATCTCGAGCGGCCGACCGCAGCCGGCCGTGGCCGCGTCCTGCTGGGGTCGCTGTTGTTCATCGTCGGCTTCGGGATCCCCTTCATGCTGCTGGGTGCGTTTGCCGCCGACACGTTCTTCACCCTCCAGCAGAGCCTCGTGGCTCGCTGGATCATGGGCGGCATCGTGCTGGTCCTCGGGCTGTTGATGGCCAGCGGCCGGTTGATGCGGGAGTTTCGCGTGGCGTCGACGGCGCCATCCGGTGGTGTCCTGTCGGCGCCCGTGCTCGGGTTCGTCTTCGGCGTGGGGTGGACGCCCTGCGTCGGGCCTGCCCTCGGCGCCATCCTCACGCTGTCCAGCCAGACCGGCGGCGCGGGACGTGGTGGATTCCTCGGCATGGTGTTCGCGCTGGGAATCGGGCTGCCGTTCATCCTCGTCGGGTTGTTGTTCCGCCGGATGGCCGGCGCGCTCGACTGGCTGAAGCGCCGGGCCCGGGGCATCCAGGTCGTCGGAGGTGGTTTCCTGGCGGTGGTCGGTGTGCTCATCGGCACGGGCGCCTGGGACGCACTGATCCGGGAGCTGCGACCACTCATCAACGGCTTCACGACGCCGCTGTGATGGCCCGAGGGTCGCGGTGTGGCCGTCGCCGGCACCGGTAGCGTTCGCCATCGTGTCCGTGACCGACGCTCGCCGCGACGAATCCGACTCGGCCGAGCCCCCCCAGGCGAACCCACCCATACGGCGTGGTCGTGCCCCGCGATCGCCGCTGGCCGCAGCTGCCTTGATGGCCTGGCGGTGGCTGACGCGGATGCGGACAGCCCTGTACCTGTTGGGTGTGCTCGGGTTCCTCAGCCTGGTTGCGACCGTCGTCCCGCAGGCGCCGAACGTGCCGGCCACGGTCAGCGCCTGGCGACTTGGGGACGAGGGGCCGGGCCCGGTGGTGGTCGGCCTCATCGATGCGATCGGCGGGTTCGACGTCTACGGGTCCGCGCTGTTCCTCGCCCTGCTCGTGCTCCTGTTCACGAGCCTGACCGCGTGCCTGCTCCCGCGGTACCGGGCCTGGTGGCGGGTCGTGACACGCAGCCAGCCGCCACGGACGCGGCATGTCGGACACCACGATCACGTCGCGACCCTCACGACCGAGCTGACGGCCGACGAGGTCGACGGCCGCATTCGGACGGTGTTGGCCGACCGTCGCTACCGGCTTCGTGCCGCAGACGACGACCTGCCGAAGCAGGTCGCGGCCGAGCGAGGGTTGGCGCTGCGTGAAGGCGGGTCACTCCTGTTCCACACCAGCTTCTACGTCCTGCTCGTCGGCATCGTGCTCGGACTCCTGCTCGGCTTCGAGGGCGACGTCGCGGTTGTCGAGGGCGACGCCTTCGCCGACACGACCATCAGCTACAGCGACGTCGGTGCCGGGCGCTGGTGGGATCAGGCCGACCACGCCGGGTTCACGCTGACGCTCGACCAATTCGAGGTCGACTGGTTCCGCGACCCCCGCTTCGGAGGCACCCCGACCGTCTTCGAGTCCACCGTGACGATCAGCGAACCGGACGGGGCCACGTGGACCGACACGGTTGGCGGCAACGACCCGCTCGTGGTCGACAACATGCGGATCCACCAGCTCGCCTGGGGCTATGCCCCGCGGATCGTGGTCGAGGTCGACGGCGAGGTCGTCCACGACGCGCACGTGATGCTCGTGTCCACGGACGCAGGCGTCTTCCAGGGAGCCGTCAAGGCCCCGGCCGCCGATCCCGATGTCGGCTTCGACGTGCTGCTGTGGCCCTACGCCCCGGTCGACGAGACGACGGGGACGCCGGTGCCGACCGGGGCGCCGTGGGCAGACGCCCCGCTGCTCGTCGGCGTTGCCTACCGCGGCGACCTCGGCCTCGACAGCCCGCAGCGGTTCGACACGCTCGACAAGACCAACCTCGAGCAGACCGGCGGTGCCCAGCTCCGTCCCGGCGCTGTCGTCGACCTCGGTGACGGCGTGGTCATCAGTTTCCCCGAGCTGCGGCGATGGGTGGGTTTCCAGGTCTCCTCCAAGCCCACGCTCCCGCTGCTGTTCATCGGCGGCGTGCTGGTCCTGGTCGGCCTCGTTCCGGCGATCTATGCCTGGCGGCGCCGTGTCTGGGCAGTCCTGGAAACCGACGCCGCAGGCGGGCATACCCTCATCACCATCGCTGGGCGCGCGTTCCAGCGACCGCAGGCGTTCGACCACGAGTTCCCGGCCATCGTCAAGGCGATCCGGGACGCGACCGACGCCGATCCGAGCCCGACACCCGTCGCGGCCAGCTCCCGGCCCGTGGCCGTGAGCCGGAACCAGCAGGACACGTCATGACGCAGGCCGAATGGGGCGAGCTGTCGACGGTCCTGTTCTGGCCGACGACCCTCCTGCTGTACCTGGGGGCGATGCTCGCCTCGATGTACGCGCACGCGTTCACGAGCGTCGCACGCGTGGACGCGCACGAGCCCGTCGCGGGCCGCCGCGGGCAGCGGATCGCCACGGGCCTCGCGACGCTGGGCGTCCTGACCCACCTGTTCCACCTGGTGGCCAGGTCGTTGGGGTCGGGCGGGCGCGTGCCCTGGGGCAACATGTTCGAGTACTCCTCGGTCACTGCCTTCATCGTGGTTGCCGCCGGCCTGGTGATCTTCCAGTGGCGCCTCCGCAAGCCGCAGATCATGTCCATGCTGCTGTTGGGCGCGATCCTCACCATGGGCATCGCCCTGCTCGTGTACACCGACCCCGGTCCGCTGGTGCCGATCCTCAACTCGCACTGGCTGAAGATCCACGTTGCCGCGATCGTGCTGGCCGCGGGCGTCTTCACCACGGCGTTCGTCTTCAACGCGTTGCACCTGTTGCGCGACACGGCGGAGCGGCGCGTTGCCGCCGCGCGATCGCCCGCGGGATCCACGGTCGGTGCGGCGTACGCCGGTGACCTCCTGGAGGACGAGGACGAGTTCACCGAGGCCGTCCCCGAGCGGGACGCCGTCGAGGACGGGGTGCTGGGAGACGACCTCGAGGACGACCGCGCCTACGGCCTGGCGCTGCGCGCCGCGATCAACCCGCGGGCGCTGTTCCTCGGCTCGTGGGTCGCTGCCGCCACGATGTCGTGGGTGTGGCTCGACCTCGGCCGGTTCCTCGGCGTCAACACGGTCTTCGCCCTGGCCGCCCTCGTGGCGTGGTGGTTCCTGCCGCACCTGCCGTCAGCCGCGACCCTCGATGCATTGACGTATCGGACGATCGCGTTCGGCTTTCCGATCTGGACCTTCGCGGTGCTCGCCGGTGCCGTCTGGGCCGAGCAGTCCTGGGGCCGGTACTGGGGCTGGGATCCCAAGGAAACGTCGGCGTTCCTCACCTGGGTTGGCTACGCCGGGTACCTGCACGCCCGGGCCACGCGTGGGTTCAAGGGGCGAACGGCGTCCATCCTCGGCCTCGGTGCCTACTGGATCATGCTGTTCACGTACCTGGCCGTGAACCTGGTCGTCACGGGCCTGCACAGCTACGCCGGGGTCTCCTGAAACGACCTTGCCGTCCATGGGGGCTCGTGAGCCGCCCGTCGACCTCAGGTTGCGAGCTCGACGGCCATGATCGGATCCGTCGTGGGCTGGGCGGACCCACCCGCCGGCTCGATCGTGACGGCCAGGGCGACCACCCCGGCCAGATCGCCCTGGACCGAGTGTGCGACCGTGCCGTCGGCATCGACGGTCAACAGGCCGGCAGGAACGAAGGCGTCCTCGAGGACGAACCACAGCTCGTAGTCCTTGCCGTCGGGGGCCGGCGCCATGCCGGAGCCGAAGACCACGGCCTGCCCCGCCGACGGAGACACGAGGACGTGCGCCCTGGCCCCGTCCGGACCATCCATGGCCAGCGTCTGCGTGTCCCCCGCTGCGACGAGCGCCTGGAGCTGTTCCGATCGAGCCTCCACCTGGTCGAGGCGGTCGTTCAGCGACGCCACGGTGGCACCCAGCGCGACCACGGCCACGGCAAGCACGGCCGCTGCCGCGCCGACCAGCCGCTGCGACAGCACGGCGACGCGCCCCCGACGGGCACGATGCTGTGCCAGGTCGGCCAGGGGAGCAATCGGCCGGTCCTGCCGCGTCTGGTCGATCTCGTCCATGACGGCCTGCTTGAGGCCCTGCGGCGGCTCCTCGCTGGACCCGACGGCAAGCGTGGCGGCCGTGGCCTGGAGCTCACGCACCTCCTGCTGGCAGGATTCACACGCAGCCAGGTGCCGTTCGAACTGCTGGCGCTCATCGGGCTCCAGCGCGTCGAGGGCATAGGCGCCGCTCAACGTGTGCAGGTCGGCGGTCATGCGCTCACCCCCATGGCATCTCGCAGCCTGATCAGGCCGTCTCGCATTCGCGTCTTCACCGTGCCCAGCGGCGCGTCGAGGAGCTCGCTGACCTCACGATGCGTGTGCCCGCCGTAGTACGCGAGCTCGATGACCTCGCGCTGGAGCTCGGTCAGTGTGCCCAGTGCCGTCCGCACCTGCTGCTGCTCGAGCCTGTTCGTCACCGTCTCGGACACCGCGTCGTGGGCGATCGACTGGCTGGCGCGACCGACTCGTTCGGTTCGGTCGCGGCTGGCCTGCTCGGACCGGACGCGATCCACGG
>JAWWBG010000120.1:0-8064 GCA_033721095.1 Nitriliruptorales bacterium | reverse complement strand
TGCTGCCACGCACGATGGACCGCATGGTCGGTGAACTGCGCAAGAGCATCGGCCAGCTCGTCGACATGCGCATGATGGTGATCGACGAGCTCACGACCCACAAGGAGCTCCTCAACCGGATCTTCCAGGAAGCCGGCGCCAAGGAGTTCCGGTTCCTCATCAACTCGGGCCTGTACTTCGGGTTCCTGCTCGGCCTGGTCCAGATGGTGGTCCAGATCTGGCTCAACCAGTTCTGGGTCCTCCCGGTGTTCGGGATCTTTGTCGGCTACGCCACGAACTGGTTGGCGCTCAAGATGATCTTCGAGCCGGTGGAACCCAGGAAGATCGGACCGATAACGCTGCACGCGCAGTTCCTCAAGCGCAAGGACGAGATCTCGGCCTACTTCGCCAAGACGACGTCGCGCGAGTTCCTGACGATCGAGGCGTTCGTCAACCGGATGCTCACCGGGCCCCAGTCCGACCGAACCCACCGGCTGATCCTGGACAACGTCAAGCCGCTCGTGGACGAGGCCATGGGCATCGTGCGCCCTGCGGTGCAGATGGCCATCGGCACCAAGGAGTACGAGGCGCTCAAGGAGGACCTGGCGACCCGTACGCTCGACCTGTTGCCCGTGGCGCTCAGTGATCCTGTGTTCAGCGAGTCGCGGGCCGTGCTCGTCGAGAAGGCCATGTACGAGACGATGTCGTCCCTGGACGACGAGGAGTTCACCGGCATCCTGCGCCCCGTCGTCGAAGAGGACGAGTGGAAGCTGATTGCCGTCGGCGCCGTGCTGGGAGGCCTGGCCGGCCTGGCCCAGGCGGCCTTCGTGTTTGGATCGTCAGTTGGATGAGGAAGCAAACGACATGGGCCTGATCGACGGCATGGTTCGCGGCAGCTTCGAGCTGCTGCGCGCGACCTTCGGCACGGGGCTGCGCCTGACGTCCTCGGTCGTCGGCCAGTTCACCGACGAGGAGAAGCTGGAGGAGCTCCGCCACGACCTCGCCCGCCAGGCCCGCGACTGGCTGGAGGTGCCGGAGTCACTGGCCGCTGGCACGATCGCCGGCTCCGCCGTCTCGACCGTTCGGGGCGTCATGCCCGAACCGGGGGTGGATGCAGAGGAGCGCCTCCGACGCCGCTTCCGGGATCTGTTGGCACGATCGTCGGATGTCGGCGACGACTACGGCGAGCCGGCCCTGCTCGAGATCGTGGAGCAGATGTCACCCGACGAGGCCCGGCTGCTGCGCTTCCTCGCCGAGGAGGGCCCCACGCCCTACATCGACCTCATGCGCGCATCGGTCGTCGGCACGGGTTCCGACGCGGTCCTCTACCACCTGTCCATGGCTGCCGAACGAGCCGGCTGCCGTCACCCCGATCGAACACAGGCCTATCTCGAGAACCTGCGGCGGCTCGGGGTCATCGCCCTCCCGAAGTCACCCATCGACGGCCACCCGGACTACCAGCTGCTCGAGGGACTCGACCTGTACATCCAGAAGGCCAAGGAAATCCGAGCCGATCGCAACTCCCGGCCCCGGATGCGCAAGGGCCACATCGTGCTGACCGCGCTCGGACAGCGGCTCATCGAGATTGCGCTGGGCCCCAATCCTCCCGACGAGGGCGAGGACTCGTAGAGGATTCTCGCCGTCCGGCGGCGAACTCTCCTGCGCACCAAGCGTCAAGGGACCGCGTCCTCATCGCGCTCCACGCGTTGTTCCTGAACCCCGCACCCGGCAGTCCAGATGACCGACCCGCACGCTCCGCACGGCCCGACGGCCGGTTGGCTGCGCCGTGGTGCACCCGGGCTGTCGCTTGCGCTGGTCCTGCTGGCGGGCACCTGGACCTCGGCGACCAACAGTGCGGCCGAGGCAACCGACCGCGTCGCCGTCCCCGAGCCGGTCACCGCTGCGGCAGGCGCGGCTGAGCCCGCCACCGTGACCGTGCAGCCGGCCCAGCCCGTCTCCCACCGGCCCAGTATCGCCGCGCCGGTGGCGCCTTCCGTCATCGTTCGCGTGCCGGACGTCCTCGTCGAATTGGAGGAAACCGGGACAGCCGAGCAGGCAGCAGCCATGAGCGCCCGTTCGGACGTGGAGCACGTGGCGGTCGCGCGACGGTTGGAGGTGCAGCTCGTCGACAGCGGTCCCCTCGGCAGCAACGAACAATCCGTCGGGACCGAGGAGGCGCTGACGCTCCTGCAGGTGGACCCGCTCTCCTTTCGCCCCCTGACACCCGAGGTCACGGCCCAGTCCCCCGCCGTCTGGGAGCGACTCGCCAGCGGCGACGCCATCATCGGCCACGACGTGGCCCTGCAACGTGGCCTCGAACTGGGCGACACCGTCCAGGTCGTGACGCCCGACGGGACACGTGAACTCCGGATCGGCGCCCTGGCTGCCACTGGAGCTCCACCGCTGGCAGACATCCTCGTCGCGGCCGACGACACCCGACGCCTGCTGACCAGCGACTGGAACCTGGCCCTCGTCGCCGCGATCGAGGGCACCGGACCGGTCTGGCTGGGCGAACAGCTCATCGACGACCTCGACGGGGCCACGTTCGAACGACTCGACGCGCCCAGCCAACAGGTCACCGGCTGGGGCGCGCTGGAGACGTTCCGCTACGTCGACATCGGCGGCGGCCGCATCGAGATCCTCGGTGACTGGGTCAGCCGCTTCATCGTCACGGTCGATCTGCCCATCGTCGGCCGGACGCGCTGCAACCGGTTGATGGTTCCCCAGCTCGTCGCTGCCCTGAACGAGATCGTCCGCGCGGGATTGGCCGACCTGATCGATCCGGCACAGTTCGGCGGCTGCTGGGTTGCCCGCCACATCGACTGGAATCCTGCCAAGCCGCTGTCCATGCACGCCTGGGGATTGGCCGTCGACCTCAACGTTGCGACCAACGGCCTCGGGCGAACCCCGACGATGGACCACCGGATCGTGGAGATCTTCCAGCGTTGGGGGTTCTACTGGGGTGGCTGGTGGGATCGCCCGGACGGGATGCACTTCCAGGTCAGCCGCTTCGTGGCCGTCGCCTGACTCGAGGCCGAGGGGCTGATCCGCCCACTCCTAGACTTGCCATGTTGCGTCTCCGAGGTGTCCGTGCCAACCCTTGCACTTGTCCGCCACGGCCAGTCGTTGTGGAATCTCCAGAATCGCTTCACCGGTTGGGTGGATGTCCCGCTCACCGAGCAGGGCGAGCAGGAGGCACGGCGCGCCGGCGAACGGCTGCGCGGCCGGTCCTTCGACATCGCCTACACGTCCGTGCTTCGCCGCGCCGAGGACACGCTGGCACTGATCATGGAGACGGCCGACCTCAACATCCCCGTGATCCGCGACGAAGCGCTCAACGAGCGGCACTACGGCGACCTCCAGGGACTCAACAAGGCCGAGACGGCCAAGCGGTACGGCGACGAGCAGGTGCACATCTGGCGCCGTTCGTTCGCCACACCCCCGCCCAATGGCGAGGCCCTCAAGGACACCGCCGCACGCACGCTGCCATTCTTCGAGCGGGCGATCCTCGGTGACATCCGCATGGGCAACAACGTGCTCGTCGTGGCCCACGGCAACTCGAACCGATCCATCGCGATGCACCTGGACCAGCTGGACGAGGACGAGGTCCTGCAACTCGAGCTGGCCACCGGCGTGCCGGTCATCTGGGAGCTGGACACCGAGGGAAGCGTGATCGACCGGCTGGTCCTGGGCGGTGGCGCGTGACGGGCGACGCGATCACGCCCTCGGAGGGTTGGGGCGTCCTGCACCTGTTCCTTCGCCTGCGGACCGAACACCCCGGCCCCGAGGCGGGGTCGTTGTTGACCGAGACGCTGACCGCCTGGGACAGTCGACTCCAGCTCCACTGTTTCTCGGTGCTGGGGCACAAGGCCGACGTGATGCTCGTCGCGATCGACGAGGACCTCAACCTGTTGCGCGAGCTCCAGACCGATGTCACCACGGGCCAGCTGGGCCACGCCCTGGAGCTCACCTGGTCCTACGTGAGCCTCACGGAGTCCTCCGAGTACACGCCGACCCGTGATCGTGAGGAAGCGCGCCTGCGGGAGAGCGGCCTCGAGGGCGACCGGCTCGAGGAGATGCTCGACAAGTTCGACCAGCGGATGGCCGAGCACCTCGACAACCGCCTCCACCCGCGGATGCCCGCCTGGGAGGTGGCCTGCTTCTACCCCATGTCGCACAAGCGCGCGGGCGACGACAACTGGTACTCGCTGCCGTTCGAGGAACGATTCCGGCTCATGGCCGAGCACGGCAAGTCCGGACGCGCGTTTGCCGGACGCGTGGTCCAGTTGGTGTCCGGCTCGACGGGCCTGGACGACTGGGAATGGGGCGTGACCCTGTTCGCGCACGACATCGCCGACCTCAAGCGGATCGTCTACACGCTTCGCTACGACGAGGCGAGCGCGCGCTACGCCGAGTTCGGTCCCTTCGTCACCGGCCTCCGGCGACAGCCATCCGAGGTGGCCGGCGACATCGGGATGGCATGATCACCGCAGGCGACAGGCAAGCTGACCTCGCGTCCGAGTCGAGCAGCGGCCGTCAGGCCGACCTCGCGCCGGGACAGTGATCAGGACGGGCGCCGACCTGCTGACCGCCCTCGTCGACCACACTCCGGTGGATGGCCGTGAGACCCGCAGCCTCGAGCGCATCCGCGGGCTCCTGGCGTGGCTGCCAGATCCGTTCAACGAGGATGCCGACCCAGCCCACGTGACCGCCTCCGGGATCGTCATCGACAAGACCGGGCGCTTGCTGCTGCATCGGCACCGTCGTCTGCGGATCTGGCTCCAGCCGGGCGGCCACGTCGACCCCGGCGAATCCCTCGAGGAGGCCGTGGACCGCGAGGTTCGGGAGGAGACCGGCCTCGTGACGACCCTGGTGCAGGCCACGCCCGTCCACGTCGATCTCCACGAGGGCCCGCGAGGGCACCTGCACCTGGACATTCGCTGGCTGCTGCGGGCCGATGCCGATGCCCCGCTGGCACCGGGCCCGACCGAATCCCCCGACGTGGCGTGGTTCGCGCTCGACGCGGCCGCCGGGCTCGTCGACGCAGGTCTTCGGGGCGTGCTGCCACGAATCGAGGCTCACCAGACGGCGACGTGATCCTCGGTCACGCCCTCGAGCTCGACCTCCACGGGCTCGCCGTCCGGACCGGGCAGGGTCCCACGGAAGGTTCCGATCGGCTGGGTGTAGACCGACCGAAGAACCCCGACGTTCTCGCTCGCCGCACGGACGCCGCAGGTCTCGAAGTCGAGGTGCCAGCCGGGCCCGGCGAGCCGCCAGTCCCCGTCTCGAGCGCGTCCGGCGGGCTCCAGCACCTCAAGCGCCAGCCCCCAGGGCGTCCCGCCCCACCAGACCACGTTCTCGCCGGCCTCCAGGTCGTTCATGCCCGTGGACACGTTGAGGCCCACGCGAGCTCCGTTGGCACCACGTCCCGCGCCGGCTGCCCAGCGCCAGGTCGTCCGCCGGTCCTGGCGCCCCGTGGTCCAGTCGCGCCACCCGCCCGCCAAGCCGAACGGGAGCGCCTCTCCGTCAGCCTCGATCACCCCGCGGACGGGGTATCCGGCGGACTTCTCGGTCACGTTCCAGCCCCCGCCCGCCGTGGACGTCCGCAGGACGGCCGGGACGTCGCCACCGGGGCTGCCGGCGTCGAGTCGCGCGCGCACGCGTGGGCCATCGGGCATGGCCACGTCCAGCCGAATGGATCCGTTACCGCCGACCTGGATCCGGGCCTTGCCCGCGGCGTAGGTGCTGACCTCGCGGGACGTGTGTGCGAGGCCGGCGCCCCGACGCAGCGGCGACTTGTGGTCCCAGGTCCACGTGTCCCCCTCGTGGCGCAGGAACGCGAACGCCGTCGCCAGTATGCCGAGGTCGACGATCGCGACGCCCAGCGTGGTCGGTCCCTCGGCCGCTGCGGCGTACGACCACCGGCGCAAGCGACCGCCGCCTCGAGGCAGGAGGAGCGCCGGATCGTCGCCGACTCGTCCGGCCCACAGGCCGGGAGACAGGTCGTCACCAGTCGCCGGCAAGGGCATGGGGGGCGCGAAGTCCGTCACTCGAAGAGTCGCAGGTGGCCGTCGTCGTTGCCCCGGACGCGGTCGACATCGAACTCGGCGCAGTAGATGCCGCGGGACTCGGCCAGGACGCGTGCCTGCGGCTTGATATTCGTGGCCGCGAAGATCCCGCGGACCGGCGTCAGCAACGGATCGCGGTCGAGGCGTTCGAGATACCGCGAGAGCTGCTCGACGCCGTCGATCTCACCGATCCGCTTGACCTCGACGGCGACCGCCCGTCCGCCAGCGTCACGGCACAGCAGGTCGACGGGGCCGAGGTCGGTGGGGAACTCGCGTCGCACCAGGGTCAGGCCCTCCTCCATCACCGTCGGATCCGACGCCAACCACGCCTGGAGCTCTCGCTCGACCCCATCGAGCGTCAGGCCACGCTCCGTGTCGAGCTCGAACTCGAGGTCGGCGAACACCTCGTGCAGGTCGATGGTCAGGGTCTCCCCCTGGCGGTTCGTGACGACCCAGCGATCCTCCGTCGTTTCGAGCGTGTTCGGCGCGTTCATCCAGTTCAGGGGCTTGTAGGCCCCGACATCGGCATGAATGGCCACACAGCCGTCGGCCTTGACCATGATCATGCGCGTCGCCTCGGTGAGGGTCGACGCGAGACGGCCGTCGTAGACGGCCGTGCAGCGAGCGATGACGACGCGCATGGCGCCGACGCTATCGAGTGCGGCCGACCAGGATGTTTGGACCATGCAAGGGGGCCGATTGGCCCCTTGCAAGACCCTCCTCAAGGTGGCCCTCATACAGGCCGATGTAGAGGACACCCCCGACCAGGAATGTTTCGTGGCCGCTTCCGTGAGCACGTCCGAAACGCTCAACGGCTACCTCGACCAGCTGGGCAGCATCCCCCTGCTGACCGCTGAGGAAGAGGTGGACCTCGCCAAGCGGCGTGCCGCCGGCGAGTACGCCAAGACGCTCCTCGACGACGCGACGCCCGCCCGCCGCGCACGCCTGCGTCACGTCATCGCCGACGGGGAGGCAGCCACTCGCCGGCTCACGAACGCCAACCTGCGCCTCGTGGTGTCCGTGGCAGGCCGCTATCGACGGTCCGGCATCGACTTCGCCGACATCGTCCAGGAAGGCAACCTCGGCCTCATGAAGGCCGTGGCTCGATTCGACCACCGCAAGGGCTTCCGCTTCTCGACCTACGCCATGTGGTGGATCCGCCAGTCGATCACCCGTGGCCTCGCCGACCGATCCCGCCTGGTCCGACTGCCGGCGCACGTGGACGAGCTCGTCGGCAAGCTCCGACGCAAGGAGAGCGATCTCTACCAGCGGCTCGGCCGCGAGCCCAACGACGACGAGCTCGCGGCCGTCTGTGATGTTCCGGTCGAGCGGCTGCGGGCGATCCGCCGCGCGGCACGCGACGTCATGTCCCTCGACGCCCCTGTCGGCGGCGACGACGCGACCGTGCACGACTTCGTCGCGAATTCGGACCAGGGGCCCGAGGCCCAGGTCGGCACGGTCGTCCGCGACGAGATCATCGAGGGCGTCCTCAACCAGCTCTCGGAACGGCATCGCACCGTCCTCATGTTGCGCTACGGACTCGACGGCCAGGACCCCCGGACGCTCGAGGACGTGGGTGAGGCGATTGGCGTGTCACGGGAGCGTGCGCGGCAGCTCGAGGTGAACGCGCTGCGCCTGGTCCGCCGCCTGACCGCGGGCCAGATGGGATCGGCCGAGGACGCGAGCCTCCTGCTGACCGCCTGACGCATCACCCGGCCGTTCGGGAACGTCCACGTCGGTAGCCTCCGAGCCACCAACTCATGCTCGTCGGAGCAAGGCCGTGGCCCTCCAACTCGGCTTCGTCGGCCTCCCGAATGTCGGCAAGTCCACGCTGTTCAACGCGGTGACTCGCGCGGGGGCCGAGGCTGCCAACTTTCCCTTCTGCACGATCGATCCCAACGTCGGCGTCGTGCCCGTGCCCGATGCGCGCCTGGGCGTCATCGCGGACATCGCCGGGTCCGCGCGCGCCGTCCCGACCAGCCTCGAGATCGTGGACATCGCCGGCCTGGTCGCTGGC
>JAWWBG010000119.1:0-8079 GCA_033721095.1 Nitriliruptorales bacterium | reverse complement strand
GCTGGACGGGCGGCAGGCCGTCGACCTCGCGCGGAGCCTCGAGCGATCGCTGCATCTCGGCGGCCGCAACGACCGCTGCCTCGAGCGAGTTGGCTCCCCCGACGTGGACGAGGATCGCGTCACCGCCGAAGGCAAGGATGTCTCCCCCGCGGCGCCGAGCGGCCGCGATGAACCCCGTGAGGACGTCGGTGATGATGCGGTTGAGGAGCTCGGCCCCCTCGCGGCCACGCTCCTGCAGCGATTCCGACAACGCCGTGAACCCGGACACGTCGGCGAACATGAAGGCGCCGGCCAACGACTTCGTCGGACTGGAAGCGGGGTCCCAGGAGGCCAGCAGGTCGCTGACGTAGGGCCGCAGGTGTTCGCTCATCGCCCCGCAGCCACCTTCATCCGCGAGTCCCCTCGCCCTCGCGGAACCCTACAGATTCTGCCAGTATCCACCCGGGATTCCATCAGGGCTGGCACTGTCATGGCCGTCTGTTACCTGTTGCACCTGACAAGGAGCCCTCATGCGAGCTCGGCGACCGCCCATGGCCGATGGGTACGGCATCAGGGAACGCGACGACGACACACAGATGGTGGACTGGGCGTGGGTGGCCGAGCGCGCGGCCGCGACACCGAACTGGTGGGTGTGCACGACCAACTCAGACGGCAGCCCGCATGCCGCACCCGTGTGGGGCGTCTGGGTCGACGATGCCGTCTGGTTCAGCACGGGCAGCAACACCGTCAAGGGTCGCAACCTCCGACGCGACCCGCGGGTTGTCGTCCACGTCGAGTCCGGTGACGAGATGGTGCTCGTACACGGCGAGGCCGAGTTCCTGATGCTCGACGAGGCCAGCGAGCAGATGGCTGGGGTCGATGCGGCCTACGCCGGCAAGTACACCGATCCGGAGACCGGCAAGCCGTTCGCGCTGTCGGAGACACTGGAGGGCGGGGGCCACGTGATCCGCATCCGCGCCCAGCGCGTACTGGCCTGGAAGGAATACGACTTCGTGAACTCGGCGGCCGAGTTCGTGCCGTGATCGAGCTGCGCGTCGTCGATCCGGCCGGCCCGGACGCACAGTGGTGTATCGAGCAGTACTTCGCGTTCCTCGACGAACGCTTCCCCGACGGCTTCCAGGCTGGCAACGACCTGGCCGGAGACCGGGCCGAGCTGGGGCCACCCGGCGGCGCCTTCATCGTCGCCTACGAGGACGACCGGCCGGTCGGCTGCGGTGCGTTGCGGACCTTCGCGGCCGACGTCGGCGAGATCAAGCGCATGTGGGTCGCCGAGCCGTGGCGCGGCCAGGGGCTCGGTGCACGGATTCTCGCCGCCCTCGAGGACGAAGCACGCCGCAAGGACTGCACGAAGGTCCACCTCGACACCGACGACACGCTGCTGCCGGCCATCGCCATGTACCGCTCGCGCGGGTACGCCGACGTCCCGCCCTACAACGACAACCCGTACGCAAAGCTGTGGTTCGTCAAGGAGCTGGCCTGATCAGGCAAGCTCCCTCGCAATCGCCTCCGCGGTCTTCTTCGCGTCGATGCGGATGGTGTTGAGCAGACCGATGAACCGGTTGCTGAGTCCGACGAAGTACATCCCCGGTGCGTCGGGATGCGTGTGGTGCCGATGGTGCATCGGACGGCCCTTGTCATCGAGGATGCCCAGGTGGCCGACGAGCCCAGGAAGCCCCGTCCGGTAGCCCGTCGCCGCGATGACTGCGTCGGGGCTGATCCGCTCGCCGTCCGCGAGGACCACCTCAGCGCCGTCGAACGCCTCCACCGCCGCGACCGGCGTCACGCGACCGGCACGGAGCTGCTCGACCAGTCCGACGTCGATGATCGGGATGCGGTCATGCTCGCGGTGCTGGCTGATGGCGCCCATCTCGGGCATGGGCATGCCGTGTTCGCGCAGATCGCGGTAGAGCGCCTTGGTCGCACCGAGCGTGAGTGGGTCGCCAATGGCCGGGGGCGTGTACTCGTTGCCGATGCCGATGATCGAGATCGGGACGCCACCGAGCGACCGCGGCACGATGTTGGGCGGGGTGCGGACCGACAGCCACACCGTCCTGGCACCGGACTCGGCCAGGTCCGCGGCGATCTCCGCGCCGGTGTTGCCGGTGCCGACGACGAGGACGTCGCGGTCGACGTACGGGGTGGCGTCGGAGTAGTCGCTGGCGTGGACCAGCTCGCTCGGGAAGTCCTCGCGGCCGGGCCAGGCGGGGACGATCGGCGTGCCGTTGTAGCCGGTCGCCATCACGACGACCTTCGATCGGAGTTCGTCCTCCGATGTCAGCACGACCCACTCGTCACCGGCACGTTCGATGCGCGCGACGGTCACGCCATGCCGGGGCTCGATGCCGAAGTGGTCGGCATAGTCGACCAGGTAGTCGGCGAAGCGGTCCTTGGAGACCCATTGGCCGGCCTCGCGGGGAATCCTGAAACCAGGCAGGTGGGACTGGATCCTCGGCGTGTGCAGGTGCAGGCGCTCATAGCGGTCGCGCCAGGACTGGCCGACGGCCTCCCCCTTGTCGAGGACGATCGAGTCGACACCTCGCTGCTTGAGGCAGGCTGCCGTCGCCAGCCCGGCCGGTCCCCCGCCGACGATGATCACGGGTGGCGTGGTCATGTCCCTCCGCCCGCGATCGCCGCGTCGAGCATGTCCTCGGCGAAGTCTCCCCGCAGGATCCGGCGCATCCCGTCGGGCACGACCAGCGCCGACGCCCGGGCGAGCGCCACCAGCTTGCCGCTCTCGTTGGTCACCCGAGCACTGGCGAAGGTCACGGTGCGGCCGCGTTGGTCGACAGTTGCCTCCGCCCGGAGCTTGCCCGTCTCGGGAAGGGTCGGCCGCAGGAAGTGCACCTGGAGGTCCAACGTCGCATAGATCGTCTGCGCCGGATACGTGGTCAGCATCGCGGTCTCGAGCGTCGCCTGCGTGAAGCGGGCAATCGCTCCGCCGAAGATGGTGCCGGCACCCGATGCCAGCCACGGGCTCGTCGGAAGCTCCCAGATGGCCAAGCCATCCTCGAACGTGATGCCGCGACCGCCGAAGAGCAGGTCGATCGGCGTGACGTCGAACTGGCCGCGCACGTAGCCAAGGCACACCTCGAGGCCCGTCATGTCATCGAACGCAGCGGGCTCCTGGATCTCGAGGGTCATCGGCGCTTGCCAGGGATCCGGCGACTCGAGGTCGGCCGGGTGTCCCGGCACGTCCTCGGGATCGACGGTGGGGATGTCGATGACGACGCACCGCGTGGAGCCGTGCCCGAGGAGCCGCCCGTCCGAGTCGAGGAGCTCGCACGTGCTGGCTCCCACGCGCTGGTTCGAGTGGAGGGTTTCCGCACGGCAGATCAGCTGCGCGGCGTCCCGATGGATCGGCTGGATGTACTTGACGGACAGCTCTGAGGTCACCACGCCCTTGCCGGGCGGCAGCGTCGCATGGATCGACGTGGACAGGCCGGCATCCGCCAGGAAGGCAAGCATGCCGGGGTCGACGAACCCGACGCCGTTCTGGAACCACGGTGACAGCGGCATCGTGAAGGTCGTACGACCGGCCGTCGTCTCCGTGAGCCGGAGCCCCGTCAGTCGGTTGATGGGCGAGAGCGGCCGGGCTGACACCGCATCCGCCTGCAGGGTCTCCAGGCCCGTCTGCCCATGGGGAACCGGGACGGGCCAGACGCCCCGGACGGGCCCGCGTTGTGCCATCGGCGCGCTCGACACGACGGGCTCCCGCATCTGAGGAGGCGCGGCGGCCTCCGTCTCGGTCACGCGTTCGCCGCAGCTTTCGCGAGCACCTCGCGAGCCCAGCCGTAGTCCGGCTTGCCGGCGGGCGACCGCAGGCACTTGTCGACGATCTCGATGTCGCGCGGCGCCTTGTAGCCCGCGATCCTCGTCGACAGGTGTTCGCGCACCTCCTCGAGGGTCGGCTCGTCCGTCACGCCGGGACGCAGTTCGATCACGGCGCCGACGCGCTCGCCCCACTTGTCGTCCGGGATGCCGGCCACGATCGCGTCCTCGATGGACTCGTGGGCCTTGAGCGCCGCCTCGACCTCCTCGGGGAAGACCTTCTCACCGCCCGTGTTGATGCACACCGACCCGCGGCCGAGGAAGTGGATGACGCCGTCCTCGTCGACCGTGGCGCTGTCCCCGGTGAGGATCCAGCGGGTGCCGTCGATGGTCGGGAATGTCGCAGCTGTCTTTTCGGGGTCGTTGTAGTAGCCGACGGGGATGTGGCCGTTCTGGGCGACGCGCCCGACGACCCCGCTGCCGGGCTCAACGATCTTGAGGTCGTCGGAGATCACGTTGGTGCGCGCCGTGACACGGAACTTGAGGCCGGTGTCGGTCGAGGAGTCCTCGGTGGCCGTGCCGTTGTAGCCCGTCTCCGAGCTGCCGTAGGCGTCGAGGACGAAAGCGTTGGGCATGACCTCCTTGAGGCGCTGCTTGACCGACTCGGACATGACCGCCCCAGCCGTGGAGATGATGCCGAGCGAGGACAGCTCATAGTCGCCACTGTTGCCGGCCTCGACCAGCGGCAGTGCCATCGCGTCACCGACGATCGAGAGCGTGTTGATCTGGTGGTCCTGGATCATCTGGAGAACGCCGGGCCCGGTGTAGTCGCGGATCAGGCAGACCGTCGAGCCCTGGAAGAACCCGATGAACGTGCCCAGGAAGGCCGCACCGTGGATCAGCGGCGGTGCAGCGAACATCTTGATGGCGTACTCGAGGCTGATGCGTTCGGCGAGCTCCTCGGGCGTGCTGACCGGCTCGCCGACCGGGTTGCCGCCACCCATGCCGGCGAAGAACATGTCCTCGTGGCGCCACATGACGCCCTTGGGCATCCCGGTGGTGCCGCCGGTGTAGAGCATGTAGAGGTCGTCGGGGCTGCGGCCGTCCTGGAGGTCGTCGCTGGTGGTCGGCTGGCCCTCGAGGGCGCTCTCGTACTCGACCGTCCCCTCCGGGCGGGGTGCGTCCTGGGAGCCCTCCTGGACGACGCACACGAAGTGGCGGAACGTGTCGATCTCGGGCGCCACCGTGGTGACGAGCTCGCCGAACTCGGTGTCGAAGAGCAGGCAGGCCAGGTCCGCGTTGTCGTAGAGGTAGCGCAGCTCGTCCTCGACGTAGCGGTAGTTCACGTTGACGGGGACGGCGCCGATCTTGAAGCAGGCGATCATGCCCTCGACGAACTCGGTGCCGTTCTTCATGTGGAAGCCGACGTGATCGCCGCGACCGATGCCGGCCTCGCGCAGGTGGTGGGCGAACTGGTTGGCACGCGCGTCCAGCTCGGCGTAGGTCAGCGTGCGGTTGGCGATCAGCGCGGGCCGATCGGGCACCTTCGCGACGACGGATTCGAACAGGTCGGCGAGCTGGTACTGCACGAGGATTCTCCCGGAAACGCGTGGACGGGCAGGCTAGTTGGACATCTGACGACCCGTCAGATCGCGGCTCGGTCCGACGCCACACCACGCTCGTACGCTGGCCGCATGGACGTTGCCGACCATTTCGTCGCGCCGTGGGCGCTGCGGGCCCGGTTCGCCGGGGCGCTCTCCCGCATGTATGCGGCCGAGGTCCCGGCCTACGGCGATTTGGTCAAGGTCTGCAACCAGATCAACCGCGAGGCGTTGGGCGATGGGTCGCGGAAGGCCTCGAGGACCGAGGACCTCGGGACCCTCGCGCGCATCACGGCCGAGCGGCATGGCGCGATCCGGGTCGGGTCGCCTGCGGAGTTGCGGCGGGTCGCGAGGTTGTTCGCGCTGCTCGGGATGGAGCCGGTCGGTTTCTACGACCTGCGTGAGGCGAAACCAACCTCGTTGCCGGTGGTCTCGACGGCCTTCCGGCCCGTGGATCCCGATGATCTCGCGCGCAACGCGTTCCGCGTCTTCACGTCGATGCTCGTCCCGGAGGACCGACGGTTCTTCGACGAGGACCTCGGGCGCGAGATCAGCGAACGCGTCGCCGCCCGATCCCTGCTGGCCAACGGCCTCGAAGTGCTGATCGGCGAGGCCGAGGATGCCGGTGGCGTCGCCCGAGAACGGGCAGACGACTTCATCCGGCTGGCCGTCGCGACGTTCGAGCTCTCGCCGGAACCCCTCGATGCCGCCTGGCACGAGCGCCTGTTCGCGATCTCGCCCGTCGCCGCCGACATCGCCGCCGCGCCGGGGACCCACGTCAACCACCTCACCCCGCGGGTCCTCGACATCGACGAGCTCTACCGGCGCATGGAGGCCCGGGGCATCGAGATGATCGACCGGATCCAGGGGCCGCCGGCGTGGTCGGGACCCGACGTACTGCTGCGGCAGACGTCGTTTCGGGCCCTCGACGAGGTGAGGACGATGCGCCTGGCCGATGGCAGCACCGAGCAACGACGCGTCCGCGTCCGCTTCGGCGAGGTCGAGCAACGTGGCGTCGCGCTCACCCCGGACGGCCGCCGCCTCGTCGACGAGCTGTTGGCCAAGGTCGAGGCAGCCGACCATCGCGACGAACGGGCACGTCAGCGCGCGGCCGCCGACGCGTTCGATGCGTCGCTCCCTCGCGAGCTGACGACCATGGCGTTGGCGGGGCTCGCGCATGTCCGGTTCGAGGCCCATCCCGGCCATCCGCTGCCGCCGCCCGGCGGCCGGACACTCGCCGGCCTGGTGACGTCCGGGGCCCTCGAGGTCCACCCGATCGTGTACGAGGACTTCCTCCCGAAGAGCGCCGCCGGCATCTTCCGCTCGAACCTCGACCACGACGGTCGGCGTGACGACGACCGGGACGTCGCCCACTGGGATTCGGCAACGATGGAGGAGGCGATCGGTCGACCACTGCTGGACCCCTACGACTTGTACGACAACCAGCAGCAGGCGTCGTTGCGGGACGCTCTCGACGTCCTCGGGATCGCGGACCTCGACTGAGCCCAAGCGGCCTGTTCGGCGCGGGTGGGCGTTGGACGCACGGCCCGCCGCTCTTCCCGAGCATCCGCGCATCGGCTTCGTACCGTTGGTTGGAGCAGAACAGGAGCCGATGTGACCGGGTCGGACCTGCGGTCGGCCGCCACCCACCTGATGACCGACCTGGGCGTGCGCGTGGACCGGTGGACGGATGGCAGCTGGCCCGTCCGCACGCCCGTCACGGGTGAAGTCGTCGCCGACGTTGCCACCTCGAGCGCCGCGGACCTCGACGAGGTCGTCGCCCGTGCCGGCGACGCCTTCCGGACCTGGGCCGAGACGCCGGCGCCGCGCCGCGGCGAGCTCGTCCGCGTCTTCGGCCAACACCTGCGCAACGCCAAGGAGGAGCTGGCCGCCCTGGTGACCCTCGAGGCGGGCAAGATCCGCTCCGAGAGCCTGGGCGAGGTCCAGGAGATGATCGACATGTGCGATCTCGCCGTCGGGCTCTCGCGCCAGGTCGGCGGGCTGACGCTGCCGAGCGAACGGCCGGGACACGTCCTGCGCGAAACCTGGCATCCGCTCGGCCCGATCGGTGTGATCTCGGCCTTCAACTTCCCCGTGGCCGTGTGGGCCTGGAACGCCGCGCTCGCGCTGGTGTGCGGTGACCCCGTCGTCTGGAAGCCCTCCGAGAAGACACCGCTGACCGCGCTGGCCTGTCAAGCGCTGCTGGCTCGCGCAGCGGCCGAGGTCGACGTCGATCTCCCCCTGCTCCAGGTCGTGATCGGTGATCGAGAGCTTGGCATCGCGATCGCCGAGCACACCGGGCTCCCGCTCGTGAGTGCCACGGGGTCGTCGCGGATGGGCGCCGATCTCGGACCGCGCGTGGCCGCACGGTTCGGACGCAGCCTGTTGGAGCTGGGCGGCAACAACGCCGCAACCGTGATGCCGTCCGCCGACCTCGAGCTGACACGCCGCGCCGTCCTGTTCGCGGCGGTTGGCACGGCTGGCCAGCGCTGCACGACCCTGCGCCGCCTGATCGCGCACGAGGACGTCGCCGACGAGCTGGTCACCGGTCTCGTGAAGGCGTACCAGAGCCTGTCGATCGGCAACCCGTGGGACGACGAGGACGTGCTGGTCGGGCCGCTCATCGACGAGCGTGGGTTCGACGGCATGCAGGCCGCGCTCGAACGCGCGGTCGCCGACGGCGGCAACGTGGTGACGGGCGGCGGGCGGG
>JAWWBG010000118.1:0-8116 GCA_033721095.1 Nitriliruptorales bacterium | reverse complement strand
CTCGATGGCGTCGTAGCCCTCCAGGTTGATCGGGATGATCGCCGGGACGCCGAGCGTCGTCCGGCCCGACTCGAGCAGCATCTCCTCGGTCGCCAGCATGTTCTCCACGTCCGGGGACTCGTTCTGTTCGAGGTGGATGTGCGGGTCGATGATGCCCGGCAGCAACGCCTGGCCTTCGAGATCCAGGTGGAGGGCATCGGGCGCCCGCTGTCGCAGCTCCTCGCCGTCGCCCACCGCGACGATGCGATCGGCGAGAATCGCCAGCCCCGTGGCAACGTGGAACCCCGCGTCCATCGTGATCACCGTTCCGTTGTGGAACACGACATCGGCAACGAGCGGATCCGGCGCCGCGGACGGTGAGGTCGTGTCGGCCGGGCTCGGCGTCGGGGTCTCCACGCTTGCCGGCCCGGGCGTGCATGCGGCGAGGAGGAGGACAGCGGCGACGAGTCTGCGCATCCGGGCTCCGGGAGAGGCTGCCGGAGTGTGCCCGGTCTCGGCTGCCGACACACGGCGAACCTCCGGTTTGGCGTCACGTGGCCGAATACCTTGACGACATGGAACCGATCGTCGATCTGCCCGACACGATCGAGACGGCAACAGGCTGGCTGACCGAGCAGGAGCTGGCCAACGTCCGCGACCGTGTCCCCATGGTGTACGTCGACGCGGTACCCGTGCGCGTTGATCACCTGGGACGAGTCACCAGGATCGGGCTGCTGCTGCGCGCGATGCCGGACGGGACGATCTCCCGCGCCGTCGTGTCCGGGCGAGTCCTCTGGGGTGAGACGATTCGCGAGGCGCTCTGGCGTCACCTCACGAAGGACCTGGGCAACGACGCCGACCCGCACCTGCCCCCCTCGCCACAGCCGTTCACCGTGGTGGAGTACTTCCCGGACCCCAAGCGCAGCGGGTATCACGACCCGCGACAGCACAAGGTCGCCCTCGGGTTCATCGTCCCCATCGAGGGCGAGCCGGAGGCATCGGCCGACTCCCTGGACTTTGGCTGGCTCACGCCGGAGGAAGCCGTTTCCGAGATCGTCAAGAGCGAGATGACGGCCGGTCACGACCGCGTGGTCCGCATGGCGCTCGGCCACGCGGGCGTGCTGCCCTAGTCGCTCGCCAACGTCGGGTCCTCGTCGGCTCGGGTGCATCGAGCCCTTAGGCTCAGCCCATCTCCGCGCCGGGCAGAGAGGCAGGCGTGGGCAGGGACATCGAGCACGTCACCTTCACTGCCGAGGACCGCCGGATCTATCGCGAGAAGGTGAAGCAGAACCTCGCGGCGCTGCGGGCCATGCTCGACGCCGGCCACTTCGAGAGCGAACGCAAGCTCATCGGTGTCGAGATGGAGTTCTACGTCGTCGACGACGACGGCGTGCCGATGAACATCAACGCCGAACTGTTGTCGCTTATCGAATCCGAGGACTTCCAGACCGAGCTCGCCCAGTTCAACATCGAGTTCAACCTCGAACCGCACGGGCTGACAGGAGCCGTGTTCCGGGAGGTCGAGGAGGAGCTGCTGACCTCGTACCGCTTCGCGAACCGACGTGCCGGCACGCTCGGGGCGACGGTCGCGATGATCGGCGTGCTGCCGACCCTGAGCGACCTGGACGTCACGGTCGAGAACATCTCCCAGAACCCGCGGTACCACCTGCTGAACGAACAGATCCTGGCCGCGCGCGGCGAGGACATCGTGGTGCACATCGACGGACGCGAGCACCTGGAGTTTCGCGATTCCTCGATCATCGTCGAAGCCGCGGCCACTTCGGTCCAGCTGCACCTGCAGGTGTCCGCCAAGGGCTTCGCCCGCACGTGGAACACCGCCCAGGCCGTCGCCGCACCGCAGGTCGCCGTCGGTGCGAACTCGCCGTTCCTGTTGGGCAAGGAACTGTGGCAGGAGACGCGCATCGCCGTCTTCGAGCAGTCGATCGACACGCGCAGCGAGGAGCTCGCCGCCCAGGGCGTGCGTCCACGTGTCTGGTTCGGCGAGCGCTGGATCGAGTCGGTCACCGACCTGTTCGAGGAGAATGTCACCTATTTCCCCTCATTGCTCCCGGAGGTGGACGACGAGGATCCCGACGTCGTCCTCGCCGCCGGCGGCATCCCCCACCTGCCCGAGCTCACGCTGCACAACGGCACGATCTATCGGTGGAATCGGCCGGTCTACGCGGTTGCACGCGGCAAGCCCCACCTGCGCGTCGAGAACCGCGTGCTGCCTGCCGGGCCGACGGTCACCGACGTCGTGGCCAATGCGGCGTTCTACTTCGGCCTCATCCGCGGCCTTGCGACCCTGGACGAACCGGTCGAGGCGGGTCTGTCGTTCACGACGGCGGCCGAGAACTTCGTCGCGGCAGCACGCGATGGGCTCGAGGCCGAGCTGACGTGGCCGGGTGTCGGCAAGGTCCCAGCGACCGAGCTCGTCCTCGAAACACTGCTGCCCATCGCCCATGACGGCCTGCGACGCTGGCGTGTTGACGATGTCGATCGGGAGTACTACCTCGACATCATCGAGCAGCGGTGCCTGACGGGACAGAACGGCGCTGCCTGGCAGTCCGAGACGGTGGCCGCCTTCCAGGAAGGCGGGATGTCACGGTCACACGCCCTGACGGCGATGACCCGCCACTACATGCGCAACATGCGGTCCAACTTTCCGGTCCACACCTGGCGCATCCCCTGACCCATCCGGGGGTCGGCGCCTCCATTCCTAGACTCGAGCCGGCGACCGTCGACAAGGCACCCGTGAGCAACGAGGCCTTCAACTGGTTCCCGGATGGCCTGCCGGCCGACCTGCTGGGCCTGGAGCCACTCGACCTGCTGCACCAGCTCCAGCGTCCGACCCTCATCCGGGTGCCGGGATCCGGCCACCAGGCTCCTCGTGCCGTGGCCACGCTGCTCCACGGCGACGAGTCCACGGGACTCCTCGCATTGCAGAAGATCCTCGAGCGTCAGCGCACCTACCGCTTCGACTTCTATGTCGTGATCGGCAACGTCCGGGCAGCGCTGGCCGACGAAGGGTTCCAGCACCGGTACCTGGACGACCAGGAGGACTTCAACCGGATCTGGGGCATCGACGACCCGACGACGCACCTGCGACTCGCCGCCGACGGGATCCTCGCAAAGTTGCGTGAGGCAGAGATCGAGTCGCTGATCGACATCCACAACAACTCCGGCAACAACCCGTTCTATGCGATCGTCACCCGCGATCGTCCCGTCGTCGTGAACACGGCCACGTTCTTCACGACCACGTTGCTGTTCTGGGACATGGAGGCGCACACGCTGATGGAGGCACTCGAGGACGAGTGCGCCGCCATCGCGGTCGAGTGCGGCCTGCCGGGCCGGCCCGAGTCGCTGGCGTTCGCGGTCGATGCCCTGCGTCGCTACCTCGGTGCCGGACCCATGAAGACCGACGTGGCGCGGCGCGACTACGACCTGCTGGGCAACATTCGCAAGGTCGTCATCCGTCCCGAGGTCGCCTTCCGCTTCGGCGGAAACCTCGCCGACGACGTCGACTTCGTCATCGACGGCGAGGCCGACGTGCACAACTTCGTCCAGGTGTCGCCGGGCCACGTGCTCGGTCACGTCGTTCCCGGTGCAGCGATGCCGTTGCAGGTGATCGACCACAGGGGTGCCGACGTGACCGGGGAGCACTTCGACGTGGACGACGGCCGCATCGTGATCACGACCTCCGCGACCCCCGTGATGATGACCCGAACCGAGGAGGCGGCCCGCAAGGACTGCCTGTTCTACCTCGCCGACGAGCTGCCCCCACCCCGCCTCTGACACGCGCCCGCGTCAGGAATCCCGGACCAGTCGCCACGCCCACGCGGCCCCCAGGAGCGCCGGCAGCGCAAAGACCGTGGCGCCGAACCGCGGACTGATCAGGTCGGCCAGCAGCCCGTCGAGCGGCGCCGAGATCGGCCGCGTGCCGACGAACATCACCGTCCAGATTGCCATGATCCTCCCCCGCTGTTCGTCGGGAATCTCGACCTGGAGGCGGGCGGTCACGCGCGTGAGCGAGGCCAGGAAGCCGCCGCCGCCGATCGCGAGCGAGACGATTGCCATCGGGACCGAGGTCGACCAGGCGAAGCCGAGGATGCCAATCCCGAGCGCCGTCATGGACCCGGCAAGGGCGAAACGGCGCTGGGAGATCCAGCCCAGCAGGAACAGGGCCGTGATCGTTGCGCCGATCCCGAACGCACCGACGAGGATGCCGATGGTCGCCTCGGTCCCGCCCAGGACGTCCTGGGCCATCTCGGCCGTGAGGGTGAAGATCGGGTCGGTTGACAGGCTGATCAACCCGGTGAGGGTGAGCAGCACGACCAGGAGGCGCTGGCCGCGGACGTCCCGAAGCGCGTCGCGCAGCCGGGGCGACTCCGTCGTGATCCGGACCTGCGGACGCGGCCGGACCAGCAACAGCAGCAGGACGAAGATGACGAACGTGAGGGAGTTCAACCCGAAGGCCCACGCCGCGCCCAGACCGGCCAGCACCCCGGCTCCCAGGACGGGCCCGATGGCACGACCGAGGTTGAACGAGACCGAGTTGAGGGACACGGCGGGCTCGAGGTCGTCGGCGGAGACCAACAGCGGGACGAGCGCCAGGATCGCCGGTGCCATGAACGCGATCGACAACCCGAGCAGCGCAGACGCCGCCAACAGCACCCACTGGTCGAGACGGCCGGTCGCGGTCATGATCGCGAGGATCCCGGCGACCGTGGCCGAGACCACCTGTGAGGCGATCAGCAGCTTGCGCCGGTCCCAGCGGTCGGCGGCGTTGCCCGTCCAGGGGGCGAGGAACAGTGCGCCGCCGAACAGTGCAAAGTTCATCGCACCCACCCAGCCCGACGAGTCCGTCAGCTCGAACATCACGGCGGCGCCGGCGATGTTCTGGAACCACGTCCCGATGTTGCTGACGAGGTTCCCGATGAACAGCCAGCGCATGTTGGGCTGTCGGAGGATGGACAGCGCAGACGAGGCGGCCGGGAGCTCCGTCCGGCTCACGTGACGCGGCGGCGCCTCACGAGGCGTCGCTCGAGAAGGCCCTGAATCGCTCCGTCCACGACTCCGCGAGCCGGCGCGTTGCCGGACGCGACATCATGTCGGCGATGTAGGCCTCCACGTCGGCGCGTGCCGCCGCGACCGACTCGGACGGCCCGACCAGGCGCACGATCATCGGGCTGCCCGGGTAGCTGCCGAGCTTGACGTCCGGATACCGCTCGACGATGTCCACGAAGCACAGGTTGAGGACCGACTCGGGAAATCCGTGCTCGATCTCGACCGTGACCAGCGGCGGGTTCACGCCCGCCAGCAGGTCGTCCACCACGGTCGCCTCGATGATCCGCTTGAACTCGGACGGGACGCCGGGGAGGATCACGATGGTGGCGCCGCCGTCGGGTGCGCCACCGTCGACATCGACCCGGATCCCGGGAACCCAGCCGCCGTCCCGCAACAGCAGCTGCGACCCCGCGGGAATCCGGGCCATGCGCAGCATGTGCCACGCGTAGTCGCCCGACACGTCGATGTCGTGCGCGGCGTTCCAGTCGACCGCCTTGCGGATCTGCTCGGCCAGCTGCGGTTCTTCGACCAGCTCCAGTCCCAGGCTGGCGGCCACCGACTCGAACGTGATGTCGTCGGGCGTGGACCCGATGCCACCCGAGGTGAAGATGACGCGCGGGCGCGCCCGCCCGAGTTCGAGTTGGAGGGCCTCGTCGATCGCATCGGCCTCGTCGGGAACGACGTGGATCCTGTCGAGTGGAACACCGAGCTCGGTCAGCCGGGTCGACAGCCAGGCCGAGTTGGCGTCCTGCACGAAGCCGCCGAGGATCTCGTCCCCGATGAGCAGGATCGACGCACGCAGCAAGAAGAGTCCGAGAGACCTCGAGCGAGGCCGAGGATAGTGGTGCGCCCCGACGGCCAGCCGGGTGCGCTCGGCGTGTGCCAACGGCCAGGGCGGTAGGTTCCGGCGCCCATGTACCTCAGCACCGACGTCGCGCGTTCCGACTTCATCCTCGCCGCTGCCTTCCTGGTGCTCGGCCCGCTGGCCCTGTTCGTCGTCGCCATCCCCGTCGAAACCGTGACGGGTCTGGCAATCACCAGCAACGACTGGGTTGCCCTCGCGCTGATCGTGCTCGTGACCGTTGGGTTTCCACGCTGGCTGACGCTCAAGCGCGGCGATGGACTGGCGGGTTTCGCGCTCGATGGCGCACCGTCGGCGATCGGACCGGGTGCGATTCTCGCCGTACCGCTGCTGGTCGCCTGGTTCGTCACGCAGTGGCAGCCGCTTGGTCCATCAGCCGGCGTCGGCCTCGTCGACGTGCTGCTGGGACGCCTGTCAGGTGCGCTGGTGCCCAACCCCACGGTTGGGGCAGCCTTCACGGTCGACGTGGGCGAACGGCTGTTTCGTGCCGCACAGACCGTCGTGGTGTTCGTGGGGTCGGTGGCACTGTGGTCGTTTCTCGTGGGACGCGCGAGCCGTGGCTTCCACAGCCCCGAGCGCTCCACGACCCAGGCCCTGCGCACCTACGGCATCGGCGCGGCGGGAGCAGCCTTCGTCATCGGCACGATGTGGTCGCTGGCGGCGGGGCGGCGCCCCGTCGTCGTCCTCGCCAACGTCCTGGCGCTCGTGGCCATCATCCTGCTGACGGACCGGATGATCGGCGTGGGCCCACTCACCACGCGCGCGACGTTCATCGGCCCGATCATCGTCCTCGTGTACCTCCAGGTGCAGCAGGGAGGCGCGGACCTCGGCTTCAACCTCTACGCCGCGGCCCTGTCGGCCGGACACCTGGTGGTGTTCGCCACCCTGATCGAGGCACGCAGGAAGGCGTGGGCAGCACTGCCGATGCTGGCCGCCGCGTCGTGGATTCCGGGCTGCTCGTCCCTGCTGCACTGGGGCACGTCGATCGGCAACCCCGGCTGTTGACCCAGCCGGCCACCAGCTGGGTCAATGGAGGATCACTGAAAGGCGCGGTAGCGCTCGATGTCCTCGACGTGCTTGGCACGCTTGGCCTCGTCCTGCACGCCGAGCCCCTCCTCCGGTGCACCGACGAGGACTCCGAGCTTGCCCGTGTGCAGGTTCTTGTGCACGAGGTACGCGGCCTCGGCGGTCTCCGCGAGCGGGAAGGTCTGCGACAGGATCGGGTGGATCATGCCCAGGTCCACGAGTCGGTTGGCCTGCCAGGCCTCGTTGTAGTTGGCGAAGTGGGAGCCCAGGATGTCCTTGAGGTTCATCCACAGGTAGCGGTTGTCGTAGGTGTGCATGTAACCGCTGGTCGACGCGCACGTGACGACGGTCCCGCCGCGCTTGCACACGAAGATGGACGCGCCGAAGGTCGTGCGGCCGGGGTGCTCGAAGACGATGTCGGGATCGGCGCCGACCAGCTCGCGGATCTTCTTGCCGAAGCGCCGGAACTCGGAGAAGTCGGCGTTGCCGTCGTCGTCGAGGAACTGGTAGCCCTCGGCCTTGCGGTCGATGATCGCCTCGACACCAACGCTCTCCAGGAGCTTGACCTTCTCGGGGCTGGAGACGACACAGACCGGGATCCCGCCACCGTTGAGGACGAGCTGGGTGGCGAACCCGCCGAGGCCGCCGGTCGCGCCCCAGATCAGCACGATGTCGCCCTGCTTCATCCGGGCCTCGTTCTCACCAACGAGCATCCGGTACGAGGTCGCCAGAACGAGCCCCAGCGACGCCGCCTCCTCCCACGACAGGTGGGTGGGCATGGGCATCAGCTGGTTGGCCTTGGCCATCGAGATCTCGGCCAGCGACCCGAAGTTGGTCTCGAAGCCCCAGATGCGCTGGGAGCTGTCCATCATCGAGTCCTCGTGGCCTTCGGGGCCCTCGAGGTCGACGTAGTTGCAGTGGACCGTGACCCGGTCACCGGGCTTCCAGCGCGTGACGCCCGGGCCGGTCCGCAGGACGACGGCGGCCGCATCCGAGCCGACGATGTGATGGTCGAGGTTGTGGCGCGCGCCGAGCTCGGATTCGCGGCCGAACCGCTCGAGGAACGCGAACGTGGAGACGGGCTCGAAGATCGACGTCCACACCGTGTTGTAGTTGATGGCCGATGCCATCGGCGCGATCAGGACCTCGTTGGGCCCGAGCGGCGGGATCGGCACGTCGTCG
>JAWWBG010000117.1:0-8119 GCA_033721095.1 Nitriliruptorales bacterium | reverse complement strand
GAGGAGCAGGTGGTTGTCGGTTCCGCCCGAGACCAGGTCGAAGCCCCGTTCCGACAGCCCGGCTGCCAGGGCACGGGCGTTGCTGACGATCGCGGCGGCGTAGTCGCTGAAGTTCGGCCGAAGCGCCTCCCCGAGGGCGACGGCGATGGCCGCGGTCGTGTGATTGTGGGGGCCGCCCTGCAGACCCGGAAAGACGGCACGATCAATGGGTGACGCATGGTCGGCGTCGGTGAGGATCATCGCACCCCGCGGACCGCGGAGGGTCTTGTGCGTCGTCGTCGTGATGACCGGTGCGTGGCCGACGGGCGTCGGGTGCGCCCCGCCGGCCACCAGGCCGGCAATGTGGGCGATGTCGGCGACCAGCAGCGCGTCGACCTCGGCAGCGATCTCGGCGAACTGCCCGAAGTCGATGGCGCGCGGGATGGCCGTGCCGCCGCAGAAGATGACCTTGGGTCGCTCGCGTTTGGCGACGTCGCGAACCTCGTCGAAGTCGACGCGTCCGGTCTCACGGCGGACGCCGTACGACACGCTGTTGAACCACTTGCCGGTGATCGACACGGACCAGCCGTGCGTGAGGTGCCCACCGTGCGGCAGGCTCATCCCCATCACCGTGTCACCCGGTTCGAGGAAGGCCAGGTAGACGGCGAGGTTGGCGGGCGATCCGGAGTACGGCTGCACGTTGGCGTGATCGACGCCGAAGACCTGGCGTGCGCGGTCGATCGCGAGCGACTCGAGGCGGTCGATGACCTCCTGGCCCTCGTAGTAGCGCTTGCCGGCGTAGCCCTCGGAGTACTTGTTGGTCAGCAGGGTGCCGGTGGCGGCCAGCACGGCCTCGGAGACGTAGTTCTCGGACGGGATGAGGCGGATCTTGCGGGCTTCCCGGCGCGCCTCGTCCTCGACGAGTTGCGCAACCTCGGGATCCTCCGAGCGGAGGATCGACAGGACGGCGTCGAGGGGCATGGGGGCTCCGAGGTCGTTCGACCGGGACGCTACTGCTCGCGCGCGCCGAACAACTGGTCGTCGACGTTCGGGAGGCCGCCGAACAGGTGGTCGGCGAGGGACAGCACGAGTCGATCGAGCTCAGCCGCCATGCGCGCGTACCCCTCCGGCGGGCCGCCGTAGGGGTCCTCGACGTCCTCGGGCTGACGCGGACGCGCGACCATTGGACGCGCCGCCTGGGCGGCGGAGACGAGCGCGACGATCCGCTCACGGACGCCAGGCTGTTGGGGTGGAGCGGCGAGGCCCTCGACGAGTCGGGCCAGCTCACGGATGGTGAATGTCCTGGCAGTGGAGCCACCGACCTGCTCGGTGATGGTCGTTCGCTGACCCTCGGTCATCGTGATGACGAGGTCGGCCTCGCGAATGCGGTCGGTCGTCCATCGCTCGCCGACGTGGTTGGTGAGGTCGAGACCTCGGCGGGCAGCCTCCAGCACGGTGCCCTCGGCAGCGGGATGGCCTTCCAGCCCGCGGATCCCGCAGCTGCGGATCCGCAGCTGGTCCATCGCGTCCAGGCGCTCGGCGGCAGCGGCACGCAGGAGCGCACTCGCATACGGGCTGCGGCAGATGTTGCCGAGGCAGACGACCTCGATGACTGCGACGGGATCGTCCGAGCTCCGCACGGTCACGATGCCCCCAACGGGTCGATCTCACCGGTCGCGACGCCGAGCACCGTGTCGCCGTCGAGGGGACCCGCGCGCAGGATCGCGGGCGCGTCGCCCGTGAGGTCGACGATCGTCGACGGAGACGTGTCCGTCCTCGGACCTCCATCGATCCACAACCCCACGTCATCACCCAGCTGCTCCATGGCCTCGTCGACGGTCGTCGCTGCGGGTTGGCCGGAGCGGTTGGCGCTCGTGACCGCAAGCGGCCCGACGGCGCGGATCACGTCGAGCACGACGTCCTCGGCCGGCATCCGCACGCCGACGGTGCCGCGGTTGTCGCCGAGGAACCACTGCAGATTGGGGTCGTGTCGTACGACGATCGTGAGCGGTCCGGGCCAGTACGCGGCCATGAGGCGATGCGCCGCATCGGAAACGGCTGTCACGAGTCCCTCGAGCTGGCGCGGCGCCCGGATCATCACGGGCAGCGGCAGGGAATGATCGCGCTGCTTGGCGGCGAAGACGCGCTCGACGCCCGGGCGGTGGAATGCGTCCGCGGCGAGTCCGTACACGGTGTCGGTGGGCAGGACAACGATCTGGCCGCGCCGCAGCGCCGCGGTCGCGCGTTCCGCGATCTCGACGGGGTCGTCGTCACCGAGCCGGAGCACGTCAGCCACGGATGTGCCCCCTCACGGCGCGATCCCGACCGGTGAGGTCGCGCACGATCTCGACGTCGACCAGGCCAGCTGCACGTGCCCGTTCGAGGGCCGAGGGTCCCTTGCGGTCGTCGATCTCGACGACGACCGTGCCGCCAGCCCGAACCAGCGACGGTGCCGCGTCGAGGATGCCGTGGACGATCTCGTGTCCGTCCGGCCCGCCCACAAGGGCGTGGACCGGGTCGTGGTTGGCAACCTCGGGCTCACGGGGCTCGTCGGGCAGGTAGGGCGGGTTGGCAACCAGCACGTCGATCGACCCGGCAACGTCGGCCAGCGGATCGAACAGGTCGCCCGGCCGGACCTCGACCCGGCCGGACCAGGGACGAAGGTTGCGACGCGCGAGGTCGACAGCGGCCGGGTCGACGTCGGTGGCAATGATGCGCGGTACACGCGTTTCGGCCGCGACGGCCGCGGCAATCGCGCCGGCGCCCGTGCACAGGTCGACGACGAGCTGGGCGTCACGGGCCGCAGCGATGGCCACGCCAGCCACGACCTCGGTCTCCGGCCGCGGGATGAACACGCCGGACCGGACCTCGAGCCCGACAGTTCGGAATGGCCAGGAACCCAACAACAGCTGGAGGGGCTCGCGGGCTTCGCGGCGGGGGGGGGGGGGCGGGGGCGGCGGGGGGGCGCCCCCCCCCACCGGCCCCCCCCCACCACCCCCCCGCCCCCGCCCCGCCCCCCGCCACGTCGAGCTCGAGCAACCAACGGGCATCTGCCTCCGGCGACCGAACGCCAGCCGTTCGCAGGCGGTCGACGACCTGTGCGTGGCGCGACGCGAGCTCAGTCCTCATCGGCCGCCTCCATCCGCGCGCGAGTGTCGGCCTCGGTGAGCGCTTCGACAAGCTCGGCGAGGTCGCCGGCAAGGATGCCCGCGATGTTGTGCGACGTGAACCCGATGCGATGGTCGGTCACCCGTCCCTGCGGAAAGTTGTAGGTGCGGATCTTCTCCGAGCGATCGCCCGTGCCGATCTGGATGCGACGGGCGTCCGAGCGCTCGCGCGCCTGCCGCTCCTGTTCGACCTCGAGCAGACGGGCCCGCAGGATCCGCATCGCCTTGTCGCGGTTCTGGTGCTGGGACTTCTCGTCCTGGCAGGACACGACGATGCCCGTGGGCTCATGGGTGATGCGGACCGCGGAATCCGTCGTGTTCACCGACTGCCCGCCGGGTCCGCTCGACCGGAAGACGTCGATGCGCAGATCGCTGGGATCGACCTCGACATCAACCTCCTCGGCGACCGGGAGCACGGCCACGGATGCGGTCGAGGTGTGGATGCGCCCCTGCGATTCGGTCACCGGCACGCGCTGCACCCGGTGGACACCGGACTCGTGCTTGAACGCCGCCCAGACGCCGTTGCCGACCACCTCGAAGGAGACCTCCTTGACGCCCCCGATGCCCTGCGCGGACTCGGTGAGCACGTCGGTCCGCCATCCGCGATTGCCGGCCCAGCGCAGGTACATGTCGCGCAGCTCGCCGGCAAACAGGCCCGCCTCGTCCCCACCGGCGCCGGCCCGGATCTCGACGATGACGTCCCGGTCCTCGTTGGGATCCTGCGGCAGCAGCAGCACCTGGAGTTGTTCGACCAGCGATTCCTGACGTGTCGTCAGCTCCTCACGTTCGGCGTCCAACAGCTCCCTGTCGCCGCCGGACGCCGTTTCGAGCATCTCGCCCGCGGCGGCAAGGTCGGCCTCGACGGACTCGAGCTCCCGCCAGAGCCGGACGGTTTCGGCGAGCTGGCCGTGCTCACGCGAGAGGTCCGCAACCTGGTCGGCGTGGGCGGGATCGGACAGGAGTCGTTCGACCTGGTCGAACCGCTCCGCGATCGCCCGCAGCCGGTCTCGCATCAGGCTGCGGGGCCGACGACCGGGCTGCCCAGGTCCGGCGAGACCCGCCCGGCGATGACCTCGTCGGGCACGACCGCCTCGAAGGCACGGATGGCCACCTCGATCTGGTCGACGTCCGGTGGCCGCGTTGTGATCTTCTGGAGCCAGAGGCCGGGTGCCATCAGGGCATCGACGACCGGGTTGCCGCCCCTCGCTGCGCCGAGTCGGAGACCTTCGTAGGCAAGGCCGGCCACGACGGGAAGCAGCACGATCCGCAAGCCGACGTGATACAGGATCGCGACCGGCAGCCCCGGATCCTCCGGCGGCGGCACGAGGACACCGGCCACCGTGTAGACGACGACGGCCAGGAGCATCACGAGGATCAGGAAGTTGGTCCCGCAGCGCACGTGGATGGTCGAGTAGCGGTCGACGGCCTCGGGAGTGAGGTCCTCGCCGTGCTCCCATGCCGCGATGGTCTTGTGCTCGGCGCCGTGGTACTCGAACACGCGACGGATGTCGGCGACCAGCGACAACGAGCCGAGGTAGGCGAGGAAGATCACGATGCGGACCGCGGACTCGATCAGGTGGAACGCCGCACCGTCCCCGAGTCGATCCGACAGCAGCAACCCGTCGAAGAACTTGGTGCCGACCGAGGGCAGGACGATGAACAGTCCGACGAACAGGACCAGGGCGAGGAGCATCGACAGCCCCATGCTGACGCCGCCGCCAGACCCGCCGTCCTCGTCGGCGAGCTCCTCGAAGGCATGATCGGCTGCGATGCCCAGCGCACGCATCCCGATCGACAGCGAGTCGACCAGCGCCCACACGCCGCGCACCATGGGCTTGCCCAGCCACGGACGACGCTCGGGAAGGTCGGAGCAGTCGTGGACTTCGCGGTGGATGGCGCCGTCGGGCTTGCGGACGGCAACGGCCCAGGTGCGCTTGCCGCGCATCATGACGCCCTCGACCACGGCCTGCCCGCCGTAGTAGTGGGGAGCAACCTCGGGGTGGAGCGATTCGTCAGCCACGGAGCCCCTTCGCGCCGGAAGCCAGGGACGCCGGGGCAGCTACTTGTTCGCCTTCTCCAGGCGACGCTTGAAGCGATCGACGCGGCCACCGGTGTCGACCAGCTTCTGGCGTCCCGTGTAGAACGGGTGGCACTCGTTGCACAGCTCGATGTGCATGTCGGCCTTGGTCGATCGGGTCACGAACGTGTTGCCACAGGAGCACGTGACGGTCGACTCGACGTAGTCGGGATGGATGTCGGGTCGCATGATGGGATCCGGGGAAAGTCGTGGAAGCTGGCCAAGAGGGTACCGACGTCGTCGGCGTCGCGACTACGGCGTGATCGCCATCGACGCAAGCACGCGGGCACCCAGATCCGGGTCCCCCTCGATCCCGACGGCACCGGATTGGGCGTCGTCGCGCCCACAGGTGAGCGCAACGAAGTTCGACAAGTCCGTTGCGAGGCCCACGGTCGTGCCCTCTCCGACGGTGAACGAGATGGCTCGCTCCTCGGGCTGGCCGATCGCGATCGAGACTTCTCCGAGCCCGTCGACCCGTCCCGCCAGCCCGCGTTGGAGACCCCGCGTCGCGCGCTTCCAGAACAGGTCAGCAGCCGGCCCCTGGAGGTGACCCGGTCGCCCCACCGCCCGCCGGATGTCCTGCTCGTGCGCCCAGAGGTCGAACAGGCGCGTGCCCAGGACCTTGATGGCCGCACCCTCGCCGAAGGCGCCCCGGATCACGGTGCCCATGTCCTCGGGCGACAGGGCCTCGACCGCTTCGCGGCGTCGTGCGAACACCTCGGTGGCTTCCGCCAGGAGCCTGTCGGGGTCGTGGTCGGCGCGGACGGCGACGTCCACCTCCGTGAAGGCCCCGAACTCGGTCGTGACGTGATCAGGGACAGGGTCGAGGCGCAGCTCCGGAAAGGGGTCGCCGAGCATGAAGCGCTCGATCCCGATCATGTGACTGATCACGGAGCGCACCGACCAGCCGGGACAGCCCGTCGGCCGCTCCCAGTCGTCGACCGGGATCTCCGAAAGGACGGCAAGGGTCGAGGCATAGGTGTCGAGGTGGCCATGCACGACCTCGTCGCGCTTGGCCGCCAGCTCGGCCGATGTCGGCTCAGGCACCCAGGTTCGACTTGGCGATGGCCGCCAGGAACTGGCTGTTGGACTTGGTCGCGCGCAGCTTGTCGATGAGCAGCTCGAGCGCGGCACCGGACTCCATCGTCGAAAACAGGCGCCGGAGCTTCCAGATCGTCTCGAGCTCGTTGGGGTCCAGCAGCAGCTCCTCCCGACGCGTGCCCGAGGCCTGGATGTCGATCGCCGGGAAGATCCGCTTCTGCTCCATCTTGCGGTCGAGGCGCAGCTCCATGTTGCCGGTGCCCTTGAACTCCTCGAAGATCACCTCGTCCATCTTCGAGCCCGTCTCGATGAGGGCCGTCGCGATGATGGTGAGGGAGCCGCCACCCTCGATGTTGCGGGCGGCGCCGAAGAACCGCTTGGGCGGGTACAGCGCGGCCGAGTCGATACCACCGGAAAGGATTCGACCGCTGGCGGGGGCGGCCAGGTTGTAGGCGCGTCCCAGGCGCGTGATCGAATCGAGGAGGATGACGACGTCCCGACCCTGCTCGACGAGTCGCTTGGCCCGCTCGCTGGTGAGCTCGGCGACCTGGGTGTGGTCGTCGGCCGGCCGGTCGAAGGTCGAGGCGATCACCTCGCCGCGCGTCATGGAGCGCTCGAAGTCGGTGACCTCTTCGGGGCGCTCGTCGACGAGGGCGACCATGAGGTGGACCTCGGGGTTGTTCGTCTCGATGGCATGCGCAAGCTGCTTGAGGATCGTGGTCTTGCCCGCCTTCGGGGGTGACACGATCAGGCCGCGCTGGCCCTTGCCGATCGGGGCCATCATGTCAACGATCCGCATGGAGATCGGGCTCTCACCCTCGATCTCGAGGCGCAGCCGCTCCTCGGGGAACAGCGGCGTCATGTCCTTGAAGTCGGCGCGCTTGCCCCGGTTGTCCTTGACGGGCTCGCCCTCGATGGTGTCGACACGGCCGAGCGCCGGGAACTTGTCGTTGTTGCGATGGGCTCGGATGGGACCCGCAAGTCGGTCGCCGCGACGCAGGTTGTGGCGCCTGACGAACGACTGGCTGACGTACACGTCCTTGTCGCCGGTCAGGTAGCCAGTGACGCGGAGGAAGCCATAGCCCTCGGGCAGCAGGTCGAGAATGCCCTCGCGCACCTCGGCATCGTCGAGGTTCTCGTGCTGCTGGCCACCGCCCTGCTGGCCCTGACCCTGGCCCTGACCGCCGCCTCCGCCGCCGCGGTTCTTGCGGTTGCGGTTGCGGCGCCGCCGACCCTGGCCCTGGCCCTGGTTGCCATCGTTGTCGTTGCGGTCGCCGTGGTCGCGGTCGCCCGAATCGTCCTCACGGCTGCGCTGGCGGTTGCGTTCACGCGTGCGCTCGCCGTCGTTGGTCGACCCGCCGTCGGACTCGGACTTGTCCTCGGACGCCTTCGCCTTGGTCGCGTCGGCGTCGGCGGCGTCCTCGGCCTTCTTGCTCCCCTCGGACGTTTCGTCCGCCTTCGGCGTCGCGTCGTCGGAGGCCGCTGACTTGTCGGTCTTGTCGTCGGATCCGGCATCGGACGTCGCGGCGCCACTCTTGTCGCCATTCGAGGTCGAGGGCGCCGATCCGTTGCCCTCCGAGATGATGAGGTCGACCAGGTCTGCCTTGCGCATCCGCTGGTAACCCCGCAGTTCCATGGCACCGGCGATCTCCCGCAGCTCTGCGAGCGCCTTGCCTTCCAGACCTGATCGGTCCATTGATTGCTCCATTGATTCGGCTGCCGGGGCAGCCCCGGGACACGCAGTCGCGTGCCAGGTCGTGTCGGGCGATCCGGTTGGCGATCAGCCCGAAGTCTTGATGGCCTCCTGGTAGGACTTCCAGTCCGCCAGGAAGGCGTCCAGCCCCTTGTCGGTCAG
>JAWWBG010000116.1:0-8258 GCA_033721095.1 Nitriliruptorales bacterium | reverse complement strand
TCGGCGCCGTCGGCGTTGACCTGGAAGAAGTCGCCGGCGCCGTACCCGTACCTGATGTCGGCAACTGTCTGCTCGAGGGAGTCGCGGCCGCGCAGGGTCACCGTCGTGCCGTCCGGCTGGGACACGTGGATGTCGGCTGCGACAGTCGGCACGTCCAACGGTCCCGATCCGGGGTGGAGGACCAGCGCCACGCCGTGGTCATCGGCCCGAATGACGACCTGGTCGGCGCCACCGGACCCGGGCAGCTCGGCCAGGACGCCGTTGACAGCATCGACCGCCACGAGGCAGCGGTCGATCGGGACGACGTCGTGCGTGCCCGCCCGGTGGAAGCCCAGCTGCCCGTGGTCGTTGGCATGCAGCTGGACGTTGCGCCGATAGCCGAGCGGCGGCCCGACCGCCCGGCACGGCGCCACCGGAGGTTCCGTGACGCCACCCAGGCGTTCGAGCTGTTCGGCAACCACACGGGTCAACAGCGCCAGCTGGAGTCCGGGGTCGGCATGCTGGAGGTCACAGCCACCGCAGTTGGGCACGTACCGACACGGCGGTTCGACGCGACCCTCGGCCGGCTCGAGGACGCGCACGAGGTGGCCCTCGGCCCACCGGCGGCGATCGGCAGTGATGGCGGCCTCGACCAGCTCTCCGGGGAGAGCACCCGTCACGAACACCGCCTTGCCGTCGACTCGCCCGACACCGCGCCCACCGTGCGCGAACCCGTCGATGCGGATCGTCACGGTCTCGTCGGTCACGTTCGCGCTTCGATGTCGTCCGCGAGCGCGCGCAGCGCGTCGGCGACGATCGACAGGTGCGCGATCGCTCGCTCGATCAGGGCCGCAGCCTCCTCGACCGAACCCGCATCCGATGCCAGCTCGGTCCACGCGAGGGCTCGCAGCGCCTGTCCGTCGAGGGTCGCCACGAGATCTTCGGTCTCCTCGAGGTCGGGAGTCGCCTGGTGAATGACCTGCTGGACCGCCTCGTAGACCCCCGCGGGGTCGCGCTGCCAGGCACCGAGGTCACCGGCAATCGGGTCGGAGAGGACCGCGAGCAACTGGTCGCCGCCGACTTCCCGCCCGGCTCGCAGCGCGTCCGTGAGCAGGTCGTTCCAGTCGATGACTTCCTCTCGGTCTGTCGCGGGCCCCGGCAGCAGCGGTCGACCGTGGGGCTCGGCGCCGATCCCGAACGCGTCATTGGCGGTCAGAGCCCGGCTGGCGCGAGCCGCGACCGCGCGCTGCTGCGACAGGTCGTCGGCGGCCACGTCTGCGAGGGCGGCGATGGTCTGGTCGACGTGTTGGCGAAGCTCGCCGACGCTCTCGACGACGGCAGGGGCGGCCGGGTCGGCGGGGGAGGCGCCGAGCAGCGACGGGCTGGTGGTGGGCTCTGGGCCCTCGACCATTGAGGGTGTCTGGCACGCCCCCGCGACGACAGCGGCAGCCAGGAGCACCGCGGAGCGGACGGCCCGACGACGAACCGATCCGGCCGCTCGAGAGGGCGGCGGCGAATCCTCGGTCAACATCCGATGCCGTTCCCGTCGACCGCACCCGTGATCTCGGCTTCGACTGCGAGGGTGCCAGCGGAGGGCGTCACGCCGATCACCTCGACCCCCGCGGGGAGCCCGACCTGGATTGCCGGGACGGACTCGTCGACGAGCCGGAGCTCGACACGGTCGTGCGCCGCCGTGATGAAGACGTCGATGGATGCTCCCAGGAGCACCACGCGGACACCGCGGTCGCTCACGTCGACGCGCGAGAACGGCAGCGCCACCAGTTCGTCCAGGTCGGCCTCGGTCACCACGGCCGTGGCATGCCCGCCCTCGATCTCGACCCGTGCGGGGATCCCGACCACCTGTCGCCGCCCGAACGCCACTCGTGCCAGCTCGACGTCGATCCGGTCGACACGCAGCGGCCCGACGTGCAGTCCGTCCATCTCCACGTGGACGTCGTTGACCTCGCCGGTGACCAGCGACCACAGGTGCGGACGGGCGCCCAGGTCGACGCGGACGTCGTCGATGCCGCAGGCCGCCAGCGCCGCCTCGGCTCGGGAGCCCACCAGGGGTGCGGCGACCAGCTCCGCCACGACCACGAGGCCCGCGAGGACAGCGGCAGCCACCGACAATCGCGTGCGTGGTCGGCGCCCGGCGTGGACGTCGACGGTCACGCGAGGCCTCCCAGCCACATGCCCCCGGCCGCTGCTCCCAGTCCCATCACCAACATGGCAAGGAGGATGCCCGCTCGCAGCCCGCGACGCGATTCCTCGTCGGGTAGGTCGATGGCTTCGACCATCCACGCGGAGAAGGTCGTGAAGCCGGCGAGGAAGCCGTTGCCGAGGCTGGCCGGCACGCCGTCGATGCCCCACCGTCCGACGGCCAGGCCCATGGCCGCTGCCCCGAGCACGTTGATCAACAGCGTGGCGCGCCCGAGTCGCCAGCCACGACGCTCGGCAATCGCCGCGAGCTCGCCGCGGAGCAGCGCACCCAGACCACCGGCGATGGCGACCCCGATCATGTCGCAGCCCGCTGTCGTCGGCGAGTGAGGCCGGCGCCGGCGAGGGCGGCCGCCAGCGCCGCCGTGATCGTCCCGATGGCGTAGGCGCCGGCCCGCAGGGGGTCACTCTCTGCCAGGTGGGTGGTCTCGACGGCGAAGTCGGAGAAGGTCGTGAACCCGCCGATGACGCCTGTGGCCACGGCTGCGTGCAGGCTCTTGAGCGCCCGCCCCGGCAGCTCGCTGCGATGCCAGTGGGCCAGCAGGGCTGCGAGCACGAACGACCCCGCGACGTTGACCGTCAGCGTGGCCCACGGGGCGCCGTCGTCGGTGGGTGGCAGCAGCTCCTGCACGAGCACGCGCAGGAGCGTGCCCACGATCCCGCCGCCGACGAGGGCGAGTCGGTCCTCGATGCGCAGGCGGCCTGGGCTCGACCTGACGCTTTGCGACCCCGACGCTGCGGCGCCATCGCGGCCCCGGGCGCGACGACGAGCCTGGGCGCGTCGCCGCGCCAATCGCGCGCGGCGCTTGGCTCCCCGCCGACCTCGGTGCACGCTGGGGCGGCCGCGAGGCGACCCGGGACGTCGTGCCTTCCGGGCGGGCGCCTGGGAAGGGGGCACCGGCCGCTCACCGGACATGGTTGGCTTCGACGTCCGCAAGCAGCTCGTGCGCCGGCAGCTCGTGGCGTTCGCCGTACGCGGACACCAGTGCCGTGACGATGGCCGCGGCCGGCAGGGCGAGCAGGGCGCCGGTGGCTCCGAGCAGCGCACCGCCGGCCAGCACGGCGAGGAACGCGACCGCCGGATGCAGCTCGAGCGTTGCGGCCGTGATCCGGGGCGCGATCAGGTAGTTCTCGACCTGCTGGTAGATCACGATGATCAGCAGGACCCAGAGCGCGTCGATCGGCTCGTCAGCGAGTGCAATCAGCAGGGGCAGCGCGCCGGCGACATAGGTCCCGATGACCGGGACCAGGCTGGACACGATCCCGACCCAGATCCCCAGCGCCGTGGCGTAGGGGATTCCGAGCATTGCGAACGCGATGCTGTGCACGATCGCCGACGCGATGGCCGTCAGGACACGCGAATAGACGTAGCCGCCGGTCTTCTTGATCGCCAGCTCCCACCAGCTCAACAGGTCGCGTTGGTCCTCGGGGTCCAGCCGGCTCACCAGCGTCCGGCGCAGCTTGGGCCCGTCGGCCACCAGGTAGAAGGTGACCAGCAACGTCGTCAGCACGTTCAGCACGCCGCCGAGGAGCGTCCCGGACAGTCCGATCACGCCGCCAGCGAGGTTTGACGCGACCCCCGGCAGCTGCTCCGGCAGCGTGTCCCGGGTCTCCTCCAACCACTCCGAGACGTTCTCGCCGAGCCCTCCCGGCAAGGTCGCGGCTCGTTCCGCCAGCCCGTCCACGACGCCCGGCGCCGCGTCGATGAGCCGATCGACCTGGTCGAGGATCAGCGGGACCATCGACGCGACGAATCCCGCCACGAGCCCTCCGGCCGCGAGGAACACCAGCATGGTGCCCATCCCGCGGCGGACGCCGCGGCGCGCCAGCCACTGGACCGCGGGTTCCATCGCGAAGGACAGGAACAGGGAGACGAGCAGGATGACGAGGAGTCCGCGGACGCGAACGATGATGCCCTCGGCCAGCCCATGGAGGAGCAGGCCGACCATGATGCCGAGGGCAACGGACATCGCGAGTGCGGGATCGACGTGGCGAACCGGTCGCGTCCAGCGTGATGCCGCCGGAGCCTCGATGGCGGGCCCACCGGCCGGGAGGTCCGAGGCGTCATCGGAGCCGTCGGAGCCGTTGGAGCCTGCGTCTTCCACCGTTGCGAGTCTAGGAGCCGGTGCGGCCCGTCCGAGGGCGCCCGGGCGGGTCGTCCGAGTCCCCTGGGTGCCGTCACGCCGAACCGGGGGTCATGCGTCGTAGCATTCGCGCGGCGTCATCCACCATCTGCTGCCCGAGGAGGGGACCCCGCATGTCTGCACCCTCCTGCACTGCCGGGATGCCGGCGCGCGGATGACGGCCATCGAGATCGACGGACTGGCCAAGCGCTACGGCAGCGTGATGGCCGTCGATGGCCTGGGGCTGGACGTGGCGATCGGCGAGACCCTCGCGCTGCTCGGACCCAACGGGGCAGGCAAGACGACGACCGTCGAGTGCTGCGAGGGCTACCGGCGCCCCGACGAGGGCACGGTTCGGGTCCTCGGCCTCGACCCGATGGTCGACCGGGCGCGACTCGCCCCGCGCATCGGCGTGATGCTGCAGGAATCCGGCGTCTATCCGACGGCCCGCCCCGGCGAGGTCCTGCGCCTGTTCGCCGGGTTCTTCCGCGATCCGCTGTCCCCGGCAACGTTGATGGAGGCGCTGGGCCTGGCCGAGCACGACCAGACGCGCTTCCGTGATCTCTCCGGTGGCCTCAAGCAGCGGCTGTCGCTCGCGCTGGCGCTGGTCGGCCGACCGGAGGTGCTCTTCCTGGACGAGCCCACGGCCGGCCTCGATCCGGCTGCTCGGCGGCTGACCTGGCAGCTGCTGCGCGAGCTCAAGGGCGATGGTGTGACGATCATCCTGACGACCCATCTGCTGGACGAGGCCGAGTACCTGGCGGACCGTGTGGCCATCATCGATCGTGGGCGCCTGGTGGCCCTGGGGACACCCCACGAGCTGACGCACGGCAGCCACGCGGAGATCACGTTCACGGCCCCGGCGGGGCTCGACGTCGCTGCACTCGCCGAACGGCTTGGCCGCAAGGTCCGTGAGCACCGCACCGGCCACTACCGGATCCTGTCGGAGGCCGACCCGCGCCTGATCGCCGACCTGGCGACCTGGCTGGCCGACCACGACATCCCGCTGGGTGACCTCCAGGCCCACAAGCAGTCACTGGAGGACGTCTTCCTGCGGCTGACCAGCGAAGACTCGTCGGCCGTTGCGGAGGGTGCGTCCTCGTGAGCAAGCCCGCACCGGTCCCACGCGCCATCGCCGCCCAGGTCGCCATGGAGCTGCGACTGCTGGCGCGATCGCCGGAGAGCCTGCTCGTCACGCTGGGCATTCCCCTGGGGATCCTCGTCTTCTTCTCGGTTGTCGACATCCTCCCCACCGGCACCGACGAGCCCGTCGACTTCCTCGTCCCGGGTGTCCTGGCGATCTCCGTGATGTCCACCGGGCTCGTCGCCGTCGCTATCCAGACCGCCTTCGAGCGCAAGTACGGCGTTCTCAAGCGCCTCGGGACCACGCCGCTGTCGCGCCCGTCCTACCTGGTGGCCAAGTCGCTGGCCGTGGCCGCGGTCCTCGTCGTCCAGACGGCACTGGTCCTCCTCATCGCCCGGTTGGCGCTCGGCTGGGCTGCGGAGCCTGCCGCGCTCGCCATCGGTGTCGCCATGCTGCTGGGCGCGGCGACCTTCACGGCCATCGGGCTGCTGATGGCCGGAACGCTGCGGGCCGAAGCGACGCTCGGGCTCGCCAACGCGCTGTACCTGCTGCTGCTCGTCGCCAGCGGTGTGCTCTTCGATGCGAGCGAGCTGCCCACGACGGTCGATGTCCTGGGCGGCCTGCTCCCATCCGGGGCGCTGGGGTCGGCCCTCCGTGACGGCATGGCCGGCGGGGTCGACTGGCTCGGGCTCGTCATCATGACCATGTGGGGCGCGGGCGCGGTCACGCTGGCTGCCAGGCACTTTCGCTGGGATCCGTGACACCGGCGAGGTGCAGTCGTCGACGTGGCCGGCCCACAAGGCGCGTCCGGCTCAGCCTCCCGACTACCCTCCCGGCCGACCGAACTGCCCCCGGTCACGGTCCCACGCGCCGTTCCGCGATCTGCCGACCACCGCCCTCCGAGGCCACGGCACGCGGCACCGAAGGAGGACGACGTTGCCATCCGACGCCCGTGTGAACGGCAAACGCCGCAGGTGGAGGCCGCTTGTCACGGCGTTGTCACTGGCACTGCTGACGGCAGCCTGTGGCGGCGCGCAGACCATGCTCGAGCCCCAGGGCCCCTACGCCGAGGACCCTGACAACCTCTTCAAGATCACGCTCGTCGTCGCGTTGGTCGTCTTCGTGGTCGTCCAGGGCCTCATCATCGCCGCGGCCGTCAAGTTCCGCGAGCGCAAGGGCGACGACAGCATGCCCGAGCAGGTCCACGGCAACACGCGCATGGAGATCCTCTGGACCGTGATCCCGGCGCTCATCCTCGTGGGCATCGCCATTCCGACGATCCGGATGGTGTTCGACCTCGCCGAGGAGCCGGAAGGCGCCCTGACGGTCAACGTCATCGGCCACCGTTGGTGGTGGGAGTTCGAGTACCCCGCCCAGCCCGAGTTCGGCATCGACGAGACCATCGTCACGGCCAACGAGCTCGTGATCCCGGTCGGCGTCCCCGTCCGACTCGAGATGACGGCCGAGGAGGCCGGCGGACCGGCCAACGCGGTCATCCACTCGTTCTGGATCCCCGCCCTCGGCGGCAAGCGCGACGTGGTCCCGGGCCGGATCACGCCGTTGAACCTCCAGGCTGACCATGCCGGGGAGTACATCGGCCAGTGCGCCGAGTACTGCGGCCTGTCCCACGCCAACATGCGGGCCCGGGCGATCTCGCTCGACGGAGCCGACTGGGACGCGTGGGTCGACAACCAGTTGTCGCTGGCCACGATCCCCGGTGACGGGCTGGCAGCCGACGGAGCGGCCTTCTTCACCGACCGCGGTGGCCAGCAGACCTGCGTCGCCTGCCACGCGATCAAGGGCCTCGAGGGCGCCAACGGCATCACCGGCCCGGATCTCACCCACCTGATGTCGCGGGACTGGTTCGCCGGCGCGATCCTCGAGATGAACGAGGAGAACCTGCGGGCGTGGCTGGCCGACCCGACCGCCCTCAAGCCCATGCAGCCGGACGCCTCGCCGCCGATCGGCATGCCCAACCTCAACCTGACCCCGGCAGAGATCGACGCGCTCGTCGCGTTCCTGCTGACCCTCGACTGACGGAGGACGAGAAGATGGCAAGTACCACCGTCAGCGGCGGCCGGAGCCTGTTGGCCCGGCCGATGGCCGAGACGGGCTGGACCTCGTGGCTGACGACTGTCGATCACAAGAAGATCGGCATCATGTACTTCATCAGCACGTTGGTCTTCTTCTTCCTGGGAGGGCTCGAGGCACTGCTCATCCGGGTCCAGCTCGCCCAGGCCGACCAGTCCGTGCTCACGGCCGAGATGTACAACCAGCTGTTCACCATGCACGGCGTGACCATGGTGTTCCTGGTGGTCATGCCGATGTCGGCAGCGTTCTTCAACTTCCTGATCCCGCTGCAGATCGGTGCACGTGACGTCGCCTTCCCGCGTCTGAACGCGTGGAGCTTCTGGGTCTTCTTCTTCGGCGGGATCTTCCTGTACAGCTCCTTCCTGTTGGGGGGCGCGCCCAACGGCGGCTGGTTCGGGTACGCGCCGCTGTCGACGTTGACGCCCGGCGAGAACATGGCCTACTACGCCGTGGGGCTGCAGATCCTCGGTGTGGCGTCGCTCGCGTCATCCGTGAACTTCATCACGACCATCCTCAACATGCGTGCTCCCGGCATGTCGTTCATGAAGATGCCGATGTTCATCTGGATGTCGCTGATCGTGAACTTCCTGCTGCTGTTCAGCCTGCCGATCATCGCTGTCGCGTTGTTCATGATGACCTTCGACATCACCTTTGGCGCCAACTTCTTTGCCGCCGAGGTGGGCGCCGACCCGATCCTGTGGCAGCACCTGTTCTGGCTGTTCGGCCACCCCGAGGTCTACATCCTCATCCTGCCGGCGATGGGC
>JAWWBG010000115.1:0-8278 GCA_033721095.1 Nitriliruptorales bacterium | reverse complement strand
TGCGACATCGTGAACGGACCGGCCCGCGGGCCGGTCCGCTGCATGTCGGGCCAACCTTCTGGTTCCATGGGATGCCGGTGCCGCGACCTGGGATGACTCTGTCAACGCCACTGCTTGTGCTGCTCGCCGTCACGGCGGGAACCTGCGTCCTGGCGCTCGTCGGTGCGGTCGCGAGCCTGTGGGGAGGCGCCCGTCGGCTGTCGGGGTCCGTTCGCAGCATTCGAGCCGATCTCGATCCCGAGATCGCCGCCATCAATGACGATCTCGCCGTCGCCCGGGGTGAGCTCGAGCGCATCCAGGACGCTGTCGACGAGCTCCGGGCCAGCCGCGACCGCTGAACTCGGTTGCGGGCGATCACTCGTACACTGGACCCACTCACCAAGGATCTCGCATGACACTGCCCGGTGGTGGCGAGCTCTGGATCATCCTGCTCATCGTGATCGTCCTGTTCGGCGCGAAGAAGCTGCCAGAGCTGGCGAACGCGATGGGGAAGAGCATCAAGGAGTTCCGCAAGGGACAGGCCGAGGCGTCGGAGGACGATGACTCGGCGTCCGAGGACGTGAGCTCCGAGGAGTCCTGACCATCGCCGAGTCCGCTGGGGCACTCGGCGAGATGTCCCTGATGGAGCACCTCGCGGAGCTGCGGACCCGCGTCTTCCGCGCCCTGCTCGCCGTCGGCGTCGGCACGATCGTCGGCTACATCGTCTTCGAGCAGGTCTTCGACGTGCTCGTCGCGCCCTACTGCGACGTGCCGACCGCCTATCGCGATGCCAGTGGCGAGTGCGCCCTGGTCGCCGGCCGAGCCCTCGAGGCCTTCAGCGTCCGCATCAAGACCTCGTTGATCATCGGGCTGTTCATCGGCGGACCCGTCCTCTTCTACCAGCTCTGGCGCTTCATCACTCCCGGACTCACCTCGACCGAGCGCCGGTACGCGCTGCCCTTCGTCGTCGGCAGCCAGCTGATGTTCGCGCTCGGACTCGGGTTTTCGTACCTGGTGATCCCACAGGGCCTGCGGATCCTGCTGGGCATCGGCGGCGACAACATCACACCCCTGCTGACGGCCAGCGAATACCTGTCGTTCTTCACCCGGACGGCGCTTGCGTTCGGGATGGTCTTCGAGATCCCGCTCGTGCTGATCTTCCTGGCGATGGCCGGCGTCGTGAAGGCACACGGCCTGCGTCGGTTCCGGTCCTACGCCATCGTCCTCAACGTCACGTTGGCCGCCGTCATCACGCCCTCCACCGATGCCGTCACGCTGCTGTTTCTCGCCGGGCCGATGATCCTGTTCTACGAGGTCTCGATCCTCGCGGCCTGGTTGATCGAACGCCGGCGTGCCAAGCGGTCATCGGCCGCGTGATCGAGGCCACCCGGCAATTCCGCGAGGGGCTCCCCTTCCCACTCGATCCCTTCCAGGAGGAGGCCATTGCCGCCCTGGATCACGGACGGTCGGTGCTGGTCGCAGCCCCGACCGGGGCGGGGAAGACCGTCGTTGCCGACTTCGCCTGCCATGCGGCCCTTCTCGACGGGAACCGCGTCTTCTACACGACCCCGATAAAGGCCCTGTCGAACCAGAAGCACCGCGATCTCGGCCGGACTCACGGCAGCGACAATGTCGGGCTCCTGACCGGCGACCGCTCCATCAACGGATCGGCGCCCATCGTCGTGATGACGACCGAGGTCCTGCGCAACATGCTGTTCACGGGGTCCGAGGCCCTGGACGGCGTCCAGTGCGTCATCCTCGACGAGGTCCACTACCTGGGTGACTGGGAACGCGGCGGCGTCTGGGAGGAGGTGATCGTCCAGTTGCCGCAGCGGGTCCAGCTGGCCGCCCTGTCGGCCACGGTCAGCAACGCCGAGGAGTTCGGGGACTGGCTGGCCCAGGTTCGCGAGACCTGCGACACGGTCATCACCGAGTACAGGCCCGTGCCGCTGCGCCATCACTACTGGGTCAACGACCGCATCCACGACATGTTTCGCACCGGTGGGCAGGCCGGGCAGGCTCGACGCCGGGCCGCACGCGAGGCGCGCGCGGGCAAGCCCAACCCGGACGTGCTCATGCTGGAGCGCCAGGCGCGGGAGTCCCGTGCCGCCCGCGGACAGCACCGGCGGGGCAAACGCGTGCCACGCGTGCGGATGCGGTGGCCGGATCGGTTCGACGTCGTCACCGAACTCTCGCGCCGCGGGTGGCTGCCGGCGATCATCTTCGTGTTCTCGAGGGCAGGCTGCGACAAGGCGGTCGCCGAGCTCGTCGCCGGCGGCGTTCGGCTGACCGATCGACACGAAGCGGAGGAAATCGCCACGATCGTCGACACCATGCTGGCCGACATCCCGCCCGGCGACCTCGAGGTGCTCGACCACGCGTCGTTTCGAGCGTCCCTCCAGGCGGGGATCGCGCCCCACCACGCGGGGCTCATCCCGGCCTTCAAGGAAGCCGTGGAGGTCTGCTTCCAGCGAGGCCTGCTCAAGGTGGTGGTCGCCACCGAAACACTCGCGCTCGGCATCAACATGCCCGCACGGACGGTTGTCATCGAGCGCCTCGAGAAGTGGGATGGAGCCCGCCACACCCTGCTCACGCCGGGCCAGTACACCCAGCTGACGGGTCGTGCCGGCCGGCGCGGGATCGACGACATCGGCCATGCGATCGTCCTCCATCAGCGCGATGTCGAGTTCCGCCGCGTTGCTGGTCTCGTGCGCGCCCGATCGCACCCGCTGACCTCGACGTTCCGGCCGTCGCACAACCTCGTCGTCAACCTGCTCGCGACCCACACCATGGCCGAGAGCGAGGCCATGCTGGAGGCGTCGTTCGCCCAGTACCAGGCCAATCAGCAGGCCCGGGCGGATCGCGACCGGTTGATCGACCTCCGTCGTCGTCGGCAGGAGCTGGGGGAGGTGACCTGTGAGCGTGGCGACTGGGCCGAGTACGCGGCGCTGCAGGTCGCCCACCGGCGCGAGCAGGAGCACGTGCGCCGGGAACAGGAGCGGGCCCGTCGGCGTGACGTCATGGAGCTGTTCGAGCGTGCGCAGCCCGGTGACGTCTGGGTCCTTCCCTGGATCGGACGGCGGGGGCTGGCGCTGGTCGTCAACGCCCGGATCAACCGCAACGGCATCCCGATCGTGGACGTCGTTGCGGACGATCGTCGACTGACTCGCTTCCGAGCCTCGGACCTCGAGGACCCGCCCCACCACTGGCGGTCCGTGGATGTGCCTCCGGGAAATCCGCGCAACAGCGCCGTCCGGGCGCGGATGGCGCGCCTGCTCGACGACCTCCCCGAGGCGCCGCAGTCCGTCGACGCTGGCGCCACGCCAGCCTCGGTGGACCAGGGCCTGCTCCGGGAGCATCCGTGCCACGTTTGCCCGGATCGCCCAGCGCACGAGAAGCTCCAGGCGCGCATCGATCGGGTGACCAGCAAGATCAGCGAGACCGAGGAGCAGATCCGCCGTCAGACGGGATCGCTCGTGCGCCAGTTCGATGCGCGGGTCCAGCTGCTCATCGAACTGGGCTACCTGGACGATGTCCCCAGGCCGACGGATCGAGGGCGATTGCTTGCGGGAATCCACTCCGACGTGGACATCGTCGTCAGCGAGGCGCTGCAGGCGGGGGCATTCGACGGGCTCGACGCCGCCGAGCTGGCGGGCGTCGTCTCCATGTTCGTCCACGAGGCACGGTCCGACGAGGTCGTCGACGTCTGGATCCCCACGGGCCGAATGGGGCGCGCTCTCGATGCCATCGAGGACGCCCTGGCAGCCGCGCAGGCCGGCCACCGCACCCGCGGGATCCCGGCCCTGCGCGAACTGGACGCCTCGTTCGCCCCAGCAGCCTGGCGGTGGGCACGAGGCGGGTCCCTGGACGACGCGCTCGTCGAGCTCGACCTGACGCCCGGCGACTTCGTTCGGATCGTCAAGCAGGTCATTGACCTGTTGAGCCAGCTCGCGCACGTCGCCCCAGCGGAGATCGCGACCACGTCTCGACAGGCCGTGACGCAGCTGCGTCGTGGCATCGTCGATCTGTGACCCAGGCCTACCCTCGAACCGAGCCACCCAAAGCATTGCCGTGATCCTGCTCGTCGCCGACGAGGCCGCCCGAGGGCGCCGGGGCCGTCTTCGGGACGTCCGCGTGGCCCTGGACGCCATGGGTGTCGAGGCTGAGGAGGTGGCGCTCCCGGCCGACGTGGCCGACCGCCCTCTCGGGCCGCGCGACCGCGTGCTCGTCGTCGGCGACGACGCAATCACCTGCCAGGTCGCCAGTGCGATCCTGTCGTTGCCCGCCAGCGACCGTCCCAGCCTCGGCATCGTCGGGTCCGTACGGAATGACTTCGTGCGAACCTTCGGCCTGGATCGCGGGCCCTTCGTGGCGATCCAGCACGCCACGTCGGACACCACCATGGAGATCGACGCAATGCATGTCGAGGTTGGTGGGGAGGCGACAACGGCGCTCAACGCCGTCGAGGTCGGTTGGGGGGCCCTGGTGCGGCAGCAGCGGGGTCAGCGCGACGTCAAGCTGCGCCATCGGATCGCCGCGGCGCGGCAGGTCGACGACCAGGCGACGGTGAAGGTCGTGCTCGATCACACGACGTACGCGGAGCCCCTCTCACGCGTGATCGTCGCGAATGGACAGTTCCTCGGCGACGAGGGGCGGGTGAGCCCCCGCGCCCTCCCCGACGACGGCCGGTTCAACGTTCAGTCGTGGGGCATCTTCGGCGATGAGCTGGCACGGGGCCCGGACGGGCTGCACGTCGGTGAGCACCTCGGCCACGAACGGATCCGGGAGCACCAGTCCGCGACGGCCACCATCGAGTCCGAGTCACCACTTCCGGTGGCGGTTGACGGCATCGTGGTCGGCACGACCCCGGTCTCGATCCGTGCTGATCACCGCGCCCTGCGGTTGCACGTCTGATGGGCGGCTCGGCGCACACGGAACGGCTGGAACGAGTCCGGGACGCCATGGCAGCGGACGGGGTCGAGGCGCTCCTGCTGGGTCCCGGCGCAAACCTGCGGTGGCTGGCTGGCTACCACGCGCTCCCGCTGGAGCGGCTGACCCTTCTCGTCGTGCCGGTCGCCGGCGATCCGGCGCTCGTGGTTCCCGAGCTCGAGGCAGCCCGCGCGCAGGCCTCCCCAGCCATCGGGATCGCCCACCTGCTGACATGGGGCGAAACCGACGATCCGGACGCCATCGTTGCCGATCTGGTCCCCGCTGCGGACCGCGTTGCGGTCGACGACCGCCTGTGGACGAGCTTCACGCTGCGCCTGCAGCGCCGACTCGAGGTCGGCCGCTGGACGGTCGCCAGTGACCTGCTGGGACCGCTGCGCCAGGTCAAGGACGAGGCCGAACTGGGGGCGCTCGCCGCGGCTGGCGCCGCCATCGACCACGTGCACGAACGGGTCCCGTCGCTGTTGCGGGCAGGCCGGACCGAACGGGAGGTGGCTGCCGACATTGCCGCCGAGATCCGGGCCACGCACGACGAAGTTGCCTTCGTCATCGTCGCGTCTGGCCCCAACGGTGCGTCAGCCCACCATGAACCCGACGATCGTCGGCTCGAGGTTGGGGACGCCGTCATCGTCGACATCGGCGGGATCCTGGACGCGTACTGCTCCGACGAGACACGCAACTACCACCTCGGTCCACCGTCGGCGGAGTACGCCCAGCTCCACGTCACCCTCGAGGCGGCCCAGCGCGCCGGCGTGGACGCCGTCCGCGTCGGCGCTGCTGCCCAGCAGGTCGATCGAGCGGCGCGAGGCGTGCTCCGGGACGCCGGGCTCGACCAATTCTTCGTGCATCGCACCGGTCATGGGATCGGGCTGGACGAACACGAAGAACCCTGGATCGTGGAGGGCAACGAGCAACCCCTGCGCGCCGGGATGACGTTTTCGGTCGAACCGGGCGTGTACGTCCCGGGCCGGCACGGGGCCCGCATCGAGGACATCGTCGCGGTGACACCGGGCGTCGCCGAGCCGTTCAACCATCGGCCGCACGAGCTGACGGTCATCTGAACGTCCGTGGACGACTCGAAGCAACTCGCCACCGAGCACCAGCGGATTCGACGGGCCGCCCGAATCGTCGTTGGCGGGCTCGCCGTCGGCGTCGTGGTCGCGATCGTCTCGGCTCTCCGAGGCGGTTCCGGTCGCGCAGGGCTCGTCCTGGTGCTGCTGCTCACCGCGCTGGGATGCGTTGTCGGGGCAGCAGACGGTGCCGTCCTGATGTTGGTGGATCAGTACAGGGGCCGCACGAGCACGTGGCGGCGGTTGGTCCTGGTCGTCGTCCTGGGCTTCTCGGCCGCCGTGCTCGTTGCCATGGTCGCAGGGGTCGCCGAGCCATCGTGAGGGGCCCGGACGCCCGGGTCCGCCTTCGATCCGCGCGCCTGATCCAGCCCTAGGATCGCGGCCGTGGGTGCACAAGGATCGCCGGTGACCGCGGTGCCGACGGAACGGGCAACGGCACCCGCTGACAACGCTGCCGGGGAACCGACGCCGCGCGGCACCCTCCTCACTGCCGACCGGATCGTGACCCTCGGGCACGGCCGCTACCGCGCTCGCGCCCTGGTGATCCGGGGCAAGCGCGTCGTCTGGGTCGGCGACGATCCCGCCCAGGCCCCGCCGCATGCAGGGCGCATCGACCTGGACGGATGTGTCGTCGGGCCCGCCTTCGTCGACTCCCACGCCCACCTCACCTCGTTCGGCATCGGCCTGACCGGCCTGGACCTGTCGGAGGCCCGCTCCGGCGACGACGTGTTGCACGCCGTGCGGAGCTACGCCGGCCAGCATCCCGGGCGCGTCGTCATGGGGCAGCAGTACGACCCGAATCGTTTCGACGGCGCGCTGCCCTCGCCCGATGAGCTGTCGGAGGCCGCCGGAGGCCGCGCCGTCTACCTGTCACGCGTTGACGGCCACGAGGGGCTCGTCGACCGCCGCACGCTGTCCATGGCCCCACTGGCGCGCGCGAGTGGACTGGAACGTGACGGCGCGGGTGAGCCGACAGGCGTCGTCCACCGCGAGGCAAACCTGCTGGTGCGACGGTGGAGCGTCGGCGCAATGTCGGAAACCGAGCTCCAGGCCGCCCGCGTCGCCGCCGCGCGGACCGCGGCGTCACGGGGCTACACCGGTGTCCACGAGATGGGCGGCCCGGACCGCCTGGGGCGGGAGGACTTCGACGCCTGGTTGCACGGAGAGTGGCCGGTCGACATCGTTGGGTACTGGGGGGCGATGGAGCCCCACTTCGCCGTCGATCGTGACCTGCGCCAGATCGGCGGTGACATCATCCTCGACGGATCGCTGGACGTGCGGACGGCGGCACTCGTGGGCGGCTACACCGACCAGGAAGGCGAACGTGGGAGGCTCGAGTACGACGACGCAACCCTGACCGCCTTCTTCCAGGAAGCGACGCGCGCGGAGCTCCAGGTCGCTGTGCACTGTGTCGGGGACGAGGCCATCCTCCAGGCCGTGCGCTGCTGGCGTGCGGTCGAGGCCTCGCTGGCCGACTACGAACGCGGGTCGGTCCATCGCCTGCGGCATCGCCTCGAGCACGCGACCGTCATGCCGCCCGAGATCCTGCCCGAGATCGCCACGCTCGGCCTCATCGTGTCCGGGCAGCCGACCTTCGAGTCCTCGTGGGGCAACGAGGGAGGCGTCTACGAGCACCGGCTGGGCCCGGAACGGGCCGAGTGGACCAGTCCATTCCGAAGCATGGCCAACCACGGCATCGCGCTGGCGTTCGGCTCGGGTTCCTCCAGCCGTCCGCTGGAACCGTGGGCAACGGTCCACGCAGCCCAGCACCGTCGCGAGGAACGTCACGCCCTCAACCGGCTGGAGGCTTACTCGGCTTCCACGCTGGGGGGTCGACACGCTGCGCGGCAGGAGCGCTACGTCGGTGTGGTGCGCGCCGGCATGTGGGCGGATCTCGCCGCCTGGGAGGGTGATCCCTTCTCGACCAACGATCCCCGGGACACGACCTGCGTGCTGACGGTTCGACGCGGTCGGCGCACGCACGGCGCGACCGAGTTCTCAGCGCTCGAGGCATGGGAGCCAAACCCTGACTGACGTGTCAGGAATCGCGCGACGAGGACACAGTGCGCGCGATGCGCGAACGAACCTGTGGGAATGTTGGGGAAGACATTGACGGTCCGGCGCAGGCTCGGCATCTTCTTCGCGGCCGGAACCGGACCGTCATTTCCGCGGCGGAGGGGGGTGGGCACCAACACGTCGGACGCGACGCGGACGCGCCACCCCCGGACATGACGGCCGGGACATCCATCTGGCCCCGCTCAGTAGACAACACGATCGGCTCC
>JAWWBG010000114.1:0-8386 GCA_033721095.1 Nitriliruptorales bacterium | reverse complement strand
AGCCGCGGCTGGTCCACCATGACGCGTGGGGCAACCGCGTCGACATCGTCGAGACAGCCGAGATCTGGAACCGCATCGGCGACGTCTCGAAGACCCATGGCGTCGTCGCGACGGCCTACGAACGTCGCAACGCCGAGCACTCGCGCGTGCACCAGTTCGCGCTGGCCTACCTGTACTCCCCGTCGAGCGCGCTGTACTCCTGCCCGTTGGCGATGACCGACGGTGCGGCCAAGACCCTGCTGACGCACGGCGATGCCGACCTCGTCGACCTCGCAGTCCCCCGGCTCACGTCACGCGATCCGTCGACCGCCTGGACCTCGGGGCAGTGGATGACCGAGCGAACCGGCGGATCGGACGTGGGCCTTACCGAGACCGTCGCACGCCAGGAGGGCGGGACCTGGCGCCTGTACGGCACCAAGTGGTTCACGTCTGCCGTCACGGCCGACATGGCACTGACGCTCGCGCGCCCGGAGGGCAACCCCGACGGCGGCCGTGGCCTCGCGATGTTCTTCGTCGAGGTCCGTGACCAGGAGGGTCGACTCAACAACATCCGCGTGCTGCGCCTCAAGGACAAGCTGGGCACGCGGCAGATGCCCACGGCCGAGCTCGCGCTCGACGGCACGGTCGCCCAGCTCGTCGGGGAACCGGCCAACGGCACCCGGAACATCACGCCGATGCTGACCGTCACGCGGCTGTGGAACGCGGTCACGGCCGCCAGCGGCGTGCGCCGAGGCCTGGCACTTGCCCGTGACTACGCCCGGCGTCGCGTCGCGTTCGGACGCCCGCTGATCGACCAGCCGCTGCACCAGGCGACGCTGGCCGAGGTCCGTGTCCTCCATGAAGCCTGCCTGCAGCTGTCGTTTCGCGCCGTCGAGCTCCTCGGCCGCGAAGAGGCCGGTGTCATCACGCCGGCGGAGGAAGCGCTGCTCCGACTGATGCTGCCGGTGACCAAGCTCGTCACCGCCAAGCAGGCCGTCGGGATGGCCTCCGAGCTCCTCGAGGCCTTCGGCGGTGCCGGCTACATCGAGGACACCGGGCTGCCCGTGCTCCTGCGCGACGCCCAGGTCCTGCCCATATGGGAGGGCACGACCAACGTGCTGAGCCTGGATGCGCTGCGTGCCATTGGCACGGCCGATCCACTGGGCCCGTGGGTCGAGGAGGTCGCCCACCACGCCGAACAGGGACGCGACAGCGACCTGGCAGCACTGGGCAAGCAGGCCATCGACGCCGCCGACCACGCGCGCGCCTGGATCGACGATGCACTCGCGTCGGGGATCGAGGAGGCCCAGCACGGCGCGCGCCGGCTCGCGTTCACGCTCGGGAGATCGCTCCAGGCCGCCCTGCTGGTCGCGCAGGCCCAGCACGATCGGAGCCAGCACGGCGATCAGCGTGCGGCACATGTCGCCGCGCGCTTCGTCAGCGACGGCCTCGACGTCCTCGAGGAACCCGGTCGCCACCGTGATGGCGACGCCGCCCTCGCCGCGGACACCGAGCTGGGCTGACCACGCGCTTGGGCCGATGCTCCGTCAGTCGAGGTCGCTGAGGGCCTGCAGGGTCGCACTCGCAACGGCCAGCGCGTCGCTCGACCCGACGAGCGTCGCACCCATCGCCGTCTGGACTCCCGACGGCCCGGTCTGATTGACGACCACGACGGCGCGGCGCCCCAGGCCCTCGCCTTCGACGACAGCATCGACCAGCTGGATCTCCCGGTCCCCCGCTGGACCGCTGCCGCTCGGGAGCCGGAAGGAGTCCTCGGGCGCGGTCCCGGACGAGGTCGGCGCAGTCGGCGGCGGGGTCGCCCGACGACCCGGCTCGGCGGACTGGCCCGTGGGCGAGCCCGACTGTTCCCCCGCCCTGACGACATGGCCCGTGGGCTCGGGCCGGACATGCTCGGTCGCGAGCGGCCGGGGGGTCGGGGGCGTGGCCGCTGGTGGGCGCAGGAGGGACTCGGGCGCAAGGTCGATCGAAAAGCGCTCCCGCAGCGCTCGGCTCACGGCTTCGGCCACGGATCGCGGTTCATGGCCGTCAGCGACGCGGATGTGCAGGGATGTGCGACGGTCGGACTCCCGGTTCAGGACGGCCTCCTCGACGCCCGGAACGGCTCGCAGCACGAGCTCGACCGATTCGGCGCTGGGCACCTTCGACTCCACGTCGCCTGCCGCCCGAATCTACGTCCGCGATCGCCGGTCGCGGCAGACCTGCGGTCGCCCAACCCGTCGCTGGTACCCTGAACACATCGAGGGGGCACGGGCAGTTCGCCTCAACCTGCGACGCCACCACCCTCCCGCAGCGGAACCTCCGCGGCGATTCCCGGCGGACCATCCGGTCGTTCCAGACCACGCCATGCGACACGGTCCCCGGCTGACCAAGGAAACATGACCTTGTCCAACGACACACAGACCGCACCAAACGATCAAGATCCCGACACCATCCCCACCAAGCTGCAGACCTTCGCCGACCTCGGCGTGGACGACGAGCTCGTCCGCGCACTCGCCGACAACGGCATCGAGACGGCCTTCCCCATCCAGGCACTGACGCTGCCGACGGCCCTGAGCGGTGCCGACGTCATCGGCCAGGCTCGAACCGGGACCGGCAAGACGCTCGCCTTCGGGCTCGCGCTGCTCCAGCGCATCGACCCCGGCGGGCCGACGCCGCAGGCCCTCGTCATCGTCCCCACGCGCGAGCTGTGCCTCCAGGTTTCCAACGACCTGGAGATCGGCGTCGCACGCGGCCTCGGCATCGTCTCGATCTACGGCGGCGTGGGCTACGACGACCAGCTCGCAAAACTCCGCGGCGGTGCCCACATCGTCGTCGGAACCCCGGGCCGACTGCTCGACCTCAAGCAGCGCGGCGACCTCGACCTCTCCCATGTCCGTGAACTGGTGCTGGACGAGGCCGACGAGATGCTGGACATGGGCTTTCTGCCCGACGTCGAGCAGCTCATCAGCGCCTGCCCCGACGACCGCCACACCATGCTCTTCTCGGCAACCATGCCCAGCGAGGTCGTTCGCCTGGGCCGCCGCTACATGAACCAGCCGACATTCATGCGGGCCGACCAGGAGGAGCACGAAACGGCTCCGACGGTTGCACAGCACTTCTTCCAGGTGCATCGCATGGACAAGCCGCGCATCCTGGCACGGCTGCTGCAGGCGCCCGAACGGGGTGGCTGCTTCGTGTTCGTGCGCACCAAGGCCATGGCGGATCGGCTCGTGCGCGACCTCGAGGATCTCGGCGTCACGGCGGTCGCCGTCCACGGCGACCTGCGGCAGGCCAGCCGCGAGAAGAACCTCCAGCGCTTCCGTGACGGCAAGGCCGACGTCCTCGTTGCCACCGAGGTGGCAGCACGTGGCCTTGACGTCGACAACGTCAGCCATGTCGTCAACTACGACTGCCCGGACGACGAGAAGATGTACCTCCACCGCATCGGCCGCACTGCCCGTGCCGGCCAGGACGGTGTGGCGGTCACGTTCGCGCAGTTCAACGAGGTCGAACGCGCCAACCTGATCCGCAAGGCCCTCGGTCTCGCCGACGGGCCCATCCGCGAGGTGTTCTCCACGTCCGACGAGCTGACCGAGCTCTTCGACCTGCCGACCGACACGCCCTGGGATCGCAAGGGCAGCAAGAGCCTCGCGCCCAAGTCCGATCTTCCCGTCGGCAAGGTTGCCGACCCCGACGCGAAGCGGTCTGGCGCTGCCAGGCGCCGGAGCCAGACCGCAGACGACACACCAGAAGCTGCGTCTCGACCGCGGACCCGGTCGCGTGATCGCGACACCCGGAAGGACCGCGAGACCGGCCAGTCCGCACCCGCGACCGAGCGGGTCCGAACCCGCGAACGCACGCGGACGACAGCCGACAGCAACGCCTCGTCCGATCGCCCGAAGTCCAGCGAACGCGACGGCCAGTCACCCGCGCGCGCACGCAAGCGCGGCGGCGATCGCCGCCAGGACCAGGGCAAGGGCGGAAACGGGCGCAGCAAGGGACACCGGTCCACGTCCCGCGGCGATGGACGCCAGCAGCAGAAGGCCCGGAGCAAGCAGAACGGCGGCCGCAGGGACCGCCGTGAGGTTTCCGTCGAGGCCGCGCGAGGCGATGGCCAGCCCCGTCACGCTCGTCGCGTCAAGGTCGAACACCTCCCGTAGACCCTGCCCCCCGGCGCCATGAGCGGTCGTCGCCGAGTCAGCTGGTGACGCGGCCGATGAGGGCTCGCAGGGCCTGACCCTGGCGAACCTCCAACCAGGCGCGGTGACGACACGTCGGACACTTCGCCAGCACGCGCCGATTGAAGGGGTCGGGGATCACGGGAGGCACGAGGATCCCGGGAATCTCCCAGATCTGGACGGGCGTCTCGACGTCGCAGCGGCGACACAGAACGAGCAGGTGCGAGGTCGGCTCGGCTTGGGGGGATGTCGAGTACAGCGCCTCCTTGCCCTCGACATCCTCGCGGCGCAGCGTCGGATCCGGCCTGCGAACGCGATCGAACTTGCTGGACGTCGAGGTCATGCGCTCTCCACGGGCTCCGGTGTGGGTTCGACTCGGTGACCGTCAGTGTCGCCGTCCGGCGCGTCGCTCGCCTCGGCCATCTCGACGACGGGCGAGCCGCTCGCATCCGCTGTTGGCGAGTCACCATGCCCTGGCCCCACGGCGCTCGCTGCCCGGTCGTCCGCCGCCTCGCCCTCGCCCTCGCCACGAACATCGATCACGCCCGGCTCGGCACCGTCAGTGGCCGGTGTCCCGACCTCCACGTCCGAGGCGCCACGGGCCGACACGCCATCGTCGACGGCGGGTTCATCGACCACGTCAGCATCACGGTCCCCGCCGTCATCGGCGCTTGGGGCCTCGTCCACCGGCAGGTCGTCATCCGGCAGGTCGATCCCGAGCACCGTGGCGCGATCGGCCGGCCCCCAGCGAGCGGCCTCCAACAGCTCATCCGGGATCGGCTCGTCGAGCAGCTCGCGGGCGATGCACCGGTAGGCGGCCACCCCGGGAATGTCGAGGTTCGCGGCGATGGGGCTGCGCCCGTCCGTCGGTGCCTCCGCGAAGCGAATGGACTTGCGGACCGGCGGGCCGACGAGGTTCAGCTCATAGCGGGCCAGCAGGTCCTGGAGCACCTCGCGGGCGTGGTTGGTGCGGCCGTCGAACATGGTTGCGATCAGTCCGCGAACAACCAGGCCACGGTTGGTCAGGCGACGGACATCGTGGATGGTTTCCAGCAGCTGGGCGACGCCGCGGTGCGACAGCGTCTCGCACTGCACGGGGATGATGACCTCGTCCGCGGCAGTCAGCCCGTTGATGGTCAGGACGCCCAGGGACGGCGCGCAGTCGATGAGGATCGCGTCATAGGACTCGGCGAGCTCGGCGATCTGTCCGCGCAGCAGGTACTCACGTCCCGTGCGCGACAGCAGGGTGACCTCGGCGCCGGCCAGGTCGATGTTGGACGGGGCCACGTCCATCTCGTCGTGCTGGAGGATCGTGCCGGCCATGTCGACGCGGCCGACGACCATGTCGTTGAGGCTCGGCTCGAGCTCGTCGGGGTCGTAGCCCAGCGAGAACGTGAGGCAGGCCTGCGGGTCGAGGTCGATCACGAGGACCGCACGACCCATCTCGGCCATCGCGGCCGCGACGGACAGCGCGGACGTGGTCTTGCCCACGCCGCCCTTCTGGTTCGCGAACGCGAACACCGTGGCTGTCATCGAGTCTCCTCCGGGAGCAACGGTACGTCAGCAGCCAACCCGCTGGAACCCCCGATCTGCGCGGACGGACAGGTGAAATGCAGCATTCACACCGCTGATCGCCGGCGGCAACCTCGTGGTCGCCTCAGGCCGTGTAGGCCGTGATGCCGCTGGCGATCAGCTCCACGGAGATCGCCAGCAACAGCATCCCCATGACCCGGGTCACGAGCAGGATGCCCTTGTCCTTGAGGAGCCGTTCGAGCCACGTGCCGTAGCGCAGTGCGACGTACACCACGGCCAGGGCAGCGGTAACCGCCAGGACGACCGACAGCTGGTTCTCGAGGCGGGTTCCCACGCCGACGTCTCCTGCCATGAAGACCATGACGGCGGCGATGGCGCCGGGTCCGGCCACCATGGGCGTGCCGAGGGGGACGACGGCGACGCTCGCGCCCTGCTCGGGATCGGGATCGTCGAGCTCACCACGGAACATCGACAGCGCCGTGATGAACAGCATCACCCCGCCAGCCACCTGGAGCGCCTCGAGGGAGATCGACAGGTACGACAGGATCTGCGAGCCGAAGATGGCGAACAGGTAGACGATCGCCGTGGCGCTGATGACGGCCTGGGCCGCGACCCGGCGCCGCGCGTCCTGCTCCATGCCACCCGTCAACGACAGGAAGACCGGGACGTTGCCCAACGGATCCATGATCACGAGCAGCGTCACGAATGCCTGGGTCGCGAGCGTGAAGTCCAGCTCCATGAGCGTGGGTGCCTGCTCAGGTCAGAGCAGACCGAGCTTGTGGGCTTCGGCAACCGCGCCAGCCCGGTTGCGGACACCGAGCTTGTCGTAGAGCTCCTGTGCGTAGGCCTTCACGGTCCGCTCGGTCACGCCGAGCTCCTCACCGATGGAGGCATTGGTCATCCCCTCGGCCATCAGCTCGAGCACCTGCTGTTGCCGCGGCGACAGCTTGGGCCCGAGCTCGACCTTGGGCACGTCGAAGACCAGCGTCGCGTCGTCGCCGTCGAGTGCCGCGGGATCCTCGAAGGTCGCTGTCACCGGCCCGAAGCTGACCTTGTCGCCGTGATGGAGGATGGTCGGGCCGCTCGTCTCCTCACCGTTGACGCGCGTGCCGGCCGCCGAGGACAGGTCCGTGACGATGACGGCGCCCTTCTCCTTGGTCAGCCGGGCGTGGATGCGGCTGACGCGCGGGTCGGGGATGACGTAGTCGTTGTCCTTGCGACGGCCGATCGTGGCCTCGTCGCGGTCGAGGCGGACGACACGACCCGCCAGCGCGCCCTCACTGAAGTGGAGGGTCGGAACCGGAACGATCTTGGCGGCCTTCTGCACCACGGCAGCCTCCTCTGCGAGCGGCATTGTCGAGCGCGGCGGTCGTCGCCGGCAAGAGCCCGGACGACCTCGACGGACTGGACGAACGGACAGTGTACGTCCGGCCAGTCCGGCGGTGTCGCCGAAACCGGCGCTCAGGCGGTCGGGCGGCGTTCGCGCAGGGCTTCGACGGCGGCACGGGAGGTGGTGACCTCCCCCAGCGATCGATCCCTTGCCCCACCGTGGTAGTCGGACCCGGCCGTGACGACGAGGTCGAGGCCGGCGGCCAGGCGGCGAAACTGCTCGCGGTGCTCGTCGGTGTGCTCGGGATGGTCGGCCTCGATCCCGGCCATCCCGGCGGCGGCCATGGCCTCGATGGTCGCCTCGTCGAGGGCGTCGCCGGTCCGCGCCCCGTACAGCCCCGGGTGGGCGACCACGGCCACGCCGCCCGCGCCGATCAGCAGCTCGACGGCTCGGACCGGGTCCACGGCGTACTTGGGGACATAGGCGGGCCCGTCGTCGGCCAACCACGTGTCGAAGACCTCGCTGATCTCGGAGGCCGCCCCGGTCTCGACGACGGCACGCGCGATGTGGGGGCGGGCTATCGGTGACTCACCGGCAAGCTCGCGCACCCGTTCGATCGACACGGGGATGTCACAGTCCTCGTTGAACTTGCGGACGATCTCGACGGCGCGTCGCTCGCGTTCGTTGAACAGGCGGTCGAGCTCCTCCTGGAGCGGCGCGTTGGCGGGGTCGATCCAGTAGCCGAGGACGTGAACGGACGTGCCGCGCAGCTCGGCCGAGAACTCCGTGCCGCAGATGATCTCGAGCCCCGTGCCGTCGGCGGCGGCGATCGCCCGGTCGAACGGCGCCGTGGTGTCGTGATCGGTGACCCCGAGCCCGTCGAGGCCGGCAGCGATTGCGTCGGCGACGTTCTGCTCGATGGTCGTCACGCCGTCCGACAGGTCCGAGTGGGTGTGGAGGTCCCAGCCGCCCATCACTGCCCACGCACGACGAGCCCGTCCAGCAACCGGGTGGTCGCTGCGGCGATCTCGTCCACGGCCGCGGTGAAGACCGCCTCGTTGTGCGCCGCGGGCGCGCGGAACCCGCTCACCTTGCGCACGTACTGGAGGGCGGCGGCGCGCGCGTCCTCGTCGGTTCGTTCCTCGACGTAGGGCGGCCGAAGGGTCTTGATGGATCTGCACATGGCGGCATCCGCGTGGCTGCAGGCCCCTCGACGCTAGCCAGACCGACGATGGGCCTAGACTCCCGCCCGTCCCGCCCGTGTTCGTCCAGGAGCAGTCGTGGCCAGCGTCCAGGTGATCTCCGCCATGGCCTTCGATGCCGAGACCTGGGACAACGAGCGGATGGCCGATCCCGTCATCAAGGT
>JAWWBG010000113.1:0-8435 GCA_033721095.1 Nitriliruptorales bacterium | reverse complement strand
GAGGTAGACGTCGTGCTCGCCCGGCATCGCGTACAGCTGCATGGCCCCGAGGTGCTGGACCGGATGTTCGAGGGCGGCCGCCATCAGGCCCGGGTACGGGTCCCGCATGTCGGGCACGCCCGGCATCTGGAAGTCGTCGGTGGGCCGATCGAGCTCGGGCGTCGTCGTCATGGCTTTGGCCCCTGGCCGCGCTCACTCAGCCCTTGGTTGCTCCGACGACCTTGTTGAGCGTGTCGGCGCCGGTGCCGACGCTGTCCTTGCGGCCGCGACCCTTCGTCGTCGGATCCACCCCCTCGGCTTCCTTGCGCAGCTCACCAGCCGTGCACTGCTCTCGCGGCCGGATGCTGAACGGATCCCAGTCGAACAGCTTCATGGCGTTGAGGTGCGTGATCTGGTCGGTGTCCTGCTTCGACACGCCGGCCAGCTGCTTGGCCGCGAGCTCGGGCGACTGTGGCCAGGAGGAGTCCGAATGCGGGTAGTCGCACTCCCACATGATGTTGTCGACGCCGATCTTGTCGCGGAAGTCGATGCCGTTGCCGTCGTCGATGAAGCACACCCAGACGTGCTCGAGGAAGACCTGCGAGGGCAACTTGTCGCCGAAGTCCTGGCCGGTCCAGGGCGAGTGGTGCTGGTAGGTGTAGTCAGCCCGCTCGAGGAAGTAGGGCACCCAGCCGATGCCGCCCTCGGACAGGGCGAACTTGAGGTCCGGGAACTTGCGCAGGACCGGCGACCACAGCAGGTCAGATCCGGCGAGCATCGAGTTCATCGGCGTCATGTGCACAAGGACATCGATGGGCGCGTCCGGCGCCGTGAAAGGCACCGACGAGGACGAGCCGATGTGCAGGCACAGCACGACGCCCTCCTCGGATGCGGCCTGCCACATCGGGTCCCAGGCGTCCGAATGAAACGACGGCCACCCGAGCTTCGAGGGGTTCTCGCTGAACGTCATGGCCCGGCAGCCCTTGGCCGCCACGCGGCGGATCTCGCCAGCCATGGTCTCGGCGTCCCAGATCGGTGGGATTGCGAGTGGGATGAAGCGCTCGGGGTGACTGCCAGCCCACTCATCGATGTGCCAGTCGTTGTAGGCCTGCACCATCGCCAGCGCCTGCTCCTTGTCCTCGGTGCGCGAGAACAACTGCCCACAGAACTGGACGAACGACGGGAAGCTCATCGACCCGAGCGTCCCATTGAGGTTCATGTCGAGGACGCGCTTGTCGGGGTCGTAGCAGCCCTCGCGGATCTCCTCGAGGGAGGCCGGCTCCATTCCCCACTCCTCGGGCGGCCGGCCGGCGACCGCGTTGAGGCCGATGTTGGGGATCTCTGCACCCTCGTAGCGCCAGACCTGCGTGCCGTCGTCCTTGGTGAGGAAGACCGGCGCCTTGTCCTTCCACTTGTCCGGCAGGTGGTTGTCGAACATGTTGGGCGGCTCGACGACGTGGTCATCGACGCTGACGAGGATGAGGTCTTCGGCCTGGACCATGAAACGGCGCTCCCGATCAGACGGTGAGTTCGGCATTTCGGCCGCTGCTCAACGTTCCCTGACACTCGTGTCAGGGTAGTGTGGGTCGTGGCCTCGCGAACGTCCCCGGAGAGCCGAGCATGGACGCCGTCATCGTTGCCGCCTGCCGCACGGCCGTCGGCGACTCGTTCAAGACCCCCCTGGCGATGGTCCCGGCGCAGCGACTCGCGGGCATCGTCATCACCGAAGTCATGCAGCGCGCGGGTGTCACCGGCGACGAGGTCGACGACCTCGTGTTCGGTGAGGTGATGCACGGCGGCGGCGTGATCGGCCGCTACGCCGCTCACGAGCTCGGGCTGGTCAACGTGCCCGGCATGGCCGTCAACCGGCACTGCGCGACCAGCCTGTCGGCCATCTCGGTCGCGGCCGCCCAGATCGCCGCCGGCATGTCCGAGGTCGCGATCGCGGGTGGGGTCGAAAACATCAGCCAGACCCCCGTCACGAGGATGCGCACGATGGACGGCGAGGTCGACTGGGTGTCGCTGACCCATCCCGACAACGACGACGCGCCGCCCATGAACATGGGCATCACCGTCGGCGAGAACACGGCTCGGATTGCCGGCGTTTCCCGCGAGGAGCAGGATGCCTGGGCGCTGCGCTCGCACCGGCGCGCCATTGCCGCGATCGACGAGGGCCGCTTCACCGACGAGATCGTCCCGATCGACATCGAGGTCGGCGACGACACGGTCACCTTCGACGTGGACACACGGCCACGGCGGGACACGACGGCCGGAAAGCTGGCCGCGCTGCCGCCTGCGTTTCGCGAGGACGGCACGGTCACGGCCGGAAACTCGTCCGGCCTCAACGATGGCGCCGCGGCCGTCGTGGTGACCAGCGCCCGCTGGGCCGAGGAACGGGGACTCGAACCGCTGGCGACCATCCGGTCGTGGGCATCGGTCGGCGTGGACCCGGTCCGAACTGGCCTGGCGCCGACGCTGGCCGTCCCGAAGGCGCTCGAGAAGGCCGGGATCCCGATCGACGAGGTCGACCTGGTCGAGCTCAATGAGGCCTTCGCGTCCATGGCCGTGGCCTGCACACGGGAGCTGGGGCTCGACGAGGACATCGTGAACGTGAACGGCGGCGGTGTCGCCCTCGGCCACCCCGTGGCTGCGACCGGGGCCAAGCTGACCACGACCCTGGTTCACGAGCTTGGGCGTCGCGGCGGCGGCACCGGCGTGGTCACCATGTGCGCCGGCGGCGGGATGGGGGCCGCGATGGTCCTCGACGTCCACTGAGATGACCGACGTCCGCAGGGCCGGCGCCGTGCTCGGCACCGCGTTCCACGACGACCCCCTGTTCTCGTGGGCAATCCCCGATGAGGACCGCCGCGCCCGCGCGCTGCCGAAGCTGTTCGCCGGCTCGCTGCGCCACTGCGCTCGTCACGGTGGTGTCATCGAGATCGAGGACGGTGCCGCCGTCGTCTGTTGGACGGATCCCGATCACTTCACGATCGGCGTCGCTGACGCCCTGCGCTCGGGCCTGGCAGCCGCGCCGTTGTGGCTTGGCCTCGACGCCGCACGCCGGCTCCAACGGCACGAGGAACCGGTCGATCGACGGATGCGCCCCCACATCGGCCCCACCGACGCCTACCTCATGGCCGTCGGGACGACGCCCGCGTCACGTGGCACCGGCCTCGGCCGCCAGTGCGTTGCGGCCGTGTCCGACGCCGCCGCCGCTGCCGGGTTCCGCTCCGTCGTCCTGCGGACCGAAAACCCGAACAACGTCGCGCTCTACCAACGCCTCGGCTACGACCTCATCGACCACTGGACGGTTGAGGTCTCCAACCTCGAGGTCTGGGCGCTGCGGCAGCCGTTGCGCTGAGCCTCAGTCGTCGGCGCGGTGGCCGGCGTCCTGCTGACGCTCCATGTGCTGGGCCAGCCGTTCCTCGATCGCGCGCGTGAGTTCCTCGGCAAGGAAGGGCCGGACGATCTCGGTCGCCACGGGGCGCAGGCGGTGGAGCGCGGCCACCGTGGTCTCGATCTCCTCCGGGGACACGTTCGGGTCCTCGAACTTCCACAACAGGTGGTCGTCGACGAGCCGGATGAACCGGTCGGCAATCGGCGCAACCTCGGCCCGGAGCGGTTCGACCTCGTCGAGCAGGTCCTGGAGCGGAATGCCGTCCCGCACCAGCTCAGCCGCCGTCTCGATGACCATGGGACTGGTCGCCTCGTAGCTGCCGTCGGGAAGTGCATCGAGGACGCCGACCTCGACCGCCCGCGACAGCAACTCGTCCTCGTCATCCGGACCCGTGTTGAACAGCTCGCGGAGCTCGACGCGTTCGTAGCGCTGGGGCGACTCGGTGCTCATCGGGTTGCTGAAGAAGTGGCGGATCCCGATCAGCTGGGTGAGGCCGCCGCCCTGCTCCCAGGCACGGAACGTGGCACGGATGGCTGCCAGCGAGAACCCGCGCTCCTGGAGGTCGTTGATCAGCTCAAGGCGGTCGACGTGCTCCTGCGTGTACCAACCGGTTCGGCCCTCGAGCTCGGGCGCCGGCAGCAGCTTCTGGGCCTGGTAGGCACGGATGTTGCGAGAGGTCACCCCGACCTTCTGTGCCAGTTCGTCGATTCGCCATCGCATGGGCCAAGAGTACGTCAGCGGTGACGCACTCTTGCATGTGACATCATTTTCTGTATGATTAACTCCTGCAAGCACTGCGGGCACCCGAGCAGGAGCACGGCAATGGCGCCGCGTACGACCCAGCAGATCCACCCCGAGGACGTCAACGAGTCGTTCCTCGCGATCATCTCGCGGCTGAACGAACTGTCCCTCGACGACCAGGCAGACGCCTACGTCGACATTGACTGGGACGCGACCGACCTCCAGATCGACCCGACCGACCCCCGGTTCCAGGTCACGTCGCTGAAGGGCCTCCTCGACAACGACTGGTACCGACGGTTGTCCGAGGACGACAAGTCCCGGTTGGGGCTCAAGTACATCGTCGACGCCATGCGCATGGGCATGCACTTCGAGAACGGGCTCCAGCGCGGCCTGCTGCTGCACGCGGCCTGGGCGCCGAACGGTGACCCGACCTTCCGGTACCTCCACCACGAGATCATGGAGGAGTCCCAGCACTCCCTCATGTTCCAGGAGTTCGTGAACCGGACCGGCCAGAACCCGCTCGGGATGCCGATCTGGATCCGGCTGGTCCTCGACAACCTCGTCGTGCCGATCGCGATCGTGTTCCCTGAGCTCTTCTTCGTGTTCGTGCTCGGCGGCGAAGAGCCCATCGACCACGCCCAACGCCAGCAGCTGCGGGAGCCCAACAACCATCCGCTCGTGGAGAAGATCGTCCAGATCCACACCCACGAGGAAGCGCGGCACATCTCGTTCGCCAAGCACTACATCGACAACCACGTCGACGACATCGGGCCGGTGCGCCGCGAGATCATGAGCGTCCTGACGCCGGTGATCCTCGGGATCATGACGCGGCTGATGCTCAACCCGTCCGAGGGACTGCGTCGGGACCTCGACATGCCCCGCCGCGAGCTGCGGAGGGTCAAGCGCCACCCGCACTCGCGCCAGCTGCTCAAGGACTCGGTGCGCCGGACACGCAAGATGGCCGCGGACAAGGGGTTCCTCACCCCTGCCGGCAAGCTCGTCTGGCGCCTGGTCGGCCTCTGGGACGACGACCGCAAGCCCGCGGGTCGCCCCGTCCAGCCCGAGGCCGCCTGAGCGCCGCCGCGCGTACGTTCTCCGCTGGACGACGGACGGATTCGGCGCGTGCGGTTGGCATGCTTCGCGTGCGGTGCGCCCGTCGAGGGCGACGACGTGGACGACCTCGGCGATCAACTTCTTGCACATGTCCGCGGCAGCCACGACGTGCCGGACGGTGACCAGGAGATCCGCAACTACGCGGAGGCGACCCAGCGACTGACAGGTCCCTCCGAGCGGCTGGCCGAGCTGGGCGAGCTGACGATCCATCCCGTCACCGACGACCGCCTGGACGACTGGGCGGCGTTCTTCGACCACGATGCCCACGTCGGCAATCCCGAGTGGGCGGGGTGCTACTGCCTGGAACCCCACGTCGCCGTCCGGGGAGCGCCGGAGGACGATGTGCCCCCCTCACAGAAGAACCGAAACGCGATGCGTCGACGGCTGGGAAGCGGCAGCTCCTTCGGGTACCTGGCGTACGTCGACGGGCGACCCGCCGGTTGGGTGAACGCGTCGATGCGCGCCGAGTACACGCTGCATACGGGCGAGGAGGAGGATCCTCCCGGCGAGCAGGTCGTTGGCGTGTCGTGTTTCATCATCGCCCCGCCCTACCGCCGGCACGGCATCGCCGCCGCGCTGCTGGACCGCGTGCTCGCCGACGCTGCCTCGCGTGGGGCGGGCTGGGCCGAGGGCTACCCCTTCACCGAGGATCGCGAGGGTGATGCGGGGGGTTTTCGGGGTCCCCGCTCGCTGTACGACGAACGTGGTTTCGAGCCTGTGCGTCAGCGGGCCCGCGACACCGTCGTCCGTCGCCCCGTCTGAAGAGAAGGAACGTCTTCGTGAGTGTCCGTACCAAACGTGACGACCGCGTGCTGGTCATCACCCTCGACCGTCCCGCGAAGCGCAATGCCATCAACCCCGAGCTGACGTCCGGGCTGGATGCTGCCATGAACGTGCTCGAGGACGACGATGACCTGCTGGTCGGCGTCCTCACAGGAGGACCCGACGTCTTCTGCGCCGGCGCCGACCTGGGCGAGGGCCCGGGCGAGCCGACCGAACGAGGCGGCATCGCTGGCCTCATCCGCCGTCATCGAACCAAGCCGCTCATCGCCGCCGTCGAGGGCTACGCCGTCGGCGGCGGCCTCGAACTCGTGCTCTGCTGCGACATGGTGGTTGCGTCGTCCGAGGCGTCCTTTGCGTTCCCCGAGGTCAAGCGCGGCCTGATGCCGGACTTCGGTGGCGCCATCCGCATCCACCGGTTCATCCCGCCCAACGTCGCCCGTGAAATGTTGTTGACCGGTGACCCCATCACGGCCGAGCGGGCCGAACGGATCGGCCTCGTCAACCACGTGGTGGCGCAGGGCCAGGCGTTGGACGCCGCACTCGAACTGGCCGGACGGATCACGGCCAACGCTCCGGTCGCCGTCCGTGAGGCCCTGGCGCTGGTCAACCACGAGGTCGCTGGCGACGAGACCGACGCGTGGGAGCGCTCCGATGCGGCACACGAACGGCTGCTGGCAACCGAGGATGTGATCGAGGGCGTCACGGCCTTCTTCGAGAAGCGCCCACCGAACTGGAAGGGCCGCTAGTCGACTGGCCGACGGGGCGAGAAGCCGAGGTGAGGATCGCGCGAGTGCGGCGCCTGTCTGAACGAGAGCGGACGTGGATCAGCGGCCTTCTGTCGTTCGCTTCTCGGCCTCGGGACGCGAGGTGTTGCCCCGCTCGATGTAGCCCTTGAGGGAGTCGTCGGGCTGCCGCGGCGGAGGCGGGGGAACATGCGGCTTGTCCTCACCCTTCGGCTCCGGCATGGGGTCGCTCCTCACAGCGTCTCCACCACGATACCGAGCGCCAGCACGGTCGCCGCGAGGGACAGGAGGGCAAGCGCACGCCCGAGTCGGCGGCCCTTCGCCTGGAGGATGTCGCTGCCCTCGTTCACGAAATCCTCGAAGGTGTCATGGACCGTGAGGCGCGTGAACGACTCCTCGGCGCGGAGGTAGCGACGGAGGGCCGACGGTTGGAGAACCGGAAACCGACGAGGCCAGAACGCCGCCAATGCAAGGGCGATGCTGCCGGCAGCCGCGAGCACGCCGGCGATCCGGAAGCCGACCCAGACATTCGGCGCGAACGTGATCAGCAGGCCGGCGAAGCCGAGCACGATCCCTGCCTTGTTGTCGAGCGCGTCGTGATGCGCAAGTTGCTTGTCCCGTTCGCGCTGCACGAGGTCAAGCAAGAGATCCAGAGACGGGAGTCGCTCACTCATGCTCGAACCGTACGGGTCGTGCGGAACGCGCAGTCCGCCCGCCGAGCTGTCTGTGGAAATCCAGAAGGAACGAGGAGCGACGAGGTCACGAGACCGAAGCCGAGACACCGGACCGCGCGGCCCGACGCAACGCCTTGTGTGCGTCAAGCGTTCGGAACGAACCGCGGCCACGGTCCGCCCGTTGAGTCCTGAGGGCCCGGGTTGGTTGCTTCTCGACTGGAAGGGTGATCTTCCACGTCCCGGCCGAGCGCACCTCGTGAATCGGAGCTGAGGACATGACACGACGACGATGGCTTCTTGTCGGCGGACTAATAATCAGCCTCCTCGCGGGGTACCTCACGATGGTGTGGTTCTACATACGGGCGTCAGGTGAGGCGCACGCCATCATGTTCCCCCGCGTCGCCAATGCGGCTCTGGCAGCCGCGATCGATGGCTCCTGCCCGCACGAGCCACATGGGGATCCGGATCGAGCCCCGGCCGCCTCGGTGGGCGACGAGAATCGGGCGCTCGCGCAGTTCGTCGATGCGCTGGAGTCGCTCGACGCAGACCAGGTCGCCGCAGAGTCTCCACCGCTCGACCGCTGGATCGACGATTGGCGGGCCCTCCTGATCCAGCGGGAGCGCTACCTGGAACGCCTCGAACTGGCAGACAACGCGCCGCGTCCGCGAATGCCATCCGTCGACGGATACAGCGTCGAGGTGAGAATGCAGGAGTATTCCGGAATCGAATGCGCTCCAGCCGAGTGGATTCTCGACGACTTCGACCGTGCTGGCCTGATCACGTCGCGGGGTGAAGAGGCGAGCGTGCAGCGGGCAATGGCGCTGCCAGTGCCGTGACAGCGGACGGACTCAGCCGAGCGTTGCGTTGGTGCCGAGAATCGCGGTGCTGGCGTTGCTGAACCAGCCGCCGGTGCCGTTGACGCAGGCCACGTTCGGTTCGCCGGCCTGGCGCTGGCCGGCCTCACGACGCAGCTGTTGGACGGCCTCGATGAGCAGGAAGATGCCG
>JAWWBG010000112.1:0-8472 GCA_033721095.1 Nitriliruptorales bacterium | reverse complement strand
AGGTCCTCGGGGGCATCGGGTTCACGTGGGAGCACGACCTCCACTACTACCTCAAGCGGGCCCACCTGTCGGCTCGAACGTTCGGGACGGGTCGGTTCCATCGCGACCGCCTTGCCACCATGCTGCGCGAGCGCATCGAGGCCGGCGCCGAGCTCTGGTGAGCGAGCGCCGCACCTGCGGAAGCCACCAAGGCCAATCGGCGTTGCCGTCGCCGTGAACAGCGAAGCCCAACGCCACCTGCGGCGCCGCGTGACCGGCACCGTCTTTGTCGCTGTCGGGCTCGCGCTGACGGGCCAGTTCGCGACCTTCACCGTCCTCCCGCTGCTCACCGAGGACGTCGCCGGCTCGACGGGCCTGTCCGGACTGGGGCCCGCCGCGGCCATCGCCGGCACGGCGGTCGGCGCCGCAGCCCTCGGTGTTGTGTCGGCACGCCGCGGCCGTCGGGTGGGACTCCTCGTCGGGTTCATCGCCGGGGTCGCCGGCGCAACGCTCGGCACGGTTGCCGGCGTGATCGAGAGCCTGCCGCTCCTGGTCGTCGGCATGGCCCTGTTCGGCGCCGGGACCGCGTCAATCCTCCTCGCCCGCTACGCCGTCGCGGCAGTGCATCCCGAACACCGCCGCGCTGCGGTTGTGGGGCTGGTCGTGTGGGCCGGAACGCTCGGCGCGGTCGTCGGCCCGCGCCTGGCCGATCCAGCCGGACGGGCCGCGGAGGCCCTGGGCCTGCCCGAGCTCACGGGCGCCGTCATGCTCGGAGGACTGGGCTTCCTGGGGGCAGCAATGCTGTGCGTGACGGTCCCTCTCGCCCGCGAGGACGCCGAGCACGCCAGCGGCAAGCCCGGCGCGCTGGCCACCTTGCGGACCGGACTCGAACGTCCCGTGGTCCGCGTCGCCGTGGCCGCCATCGTCATCAGCCAGTTCGTGATGGTCCTGATCATGACGATGACGCCGGTGTTCATGCGCGACCATGGCCACGAGCTCGGCACGGTCGGCACGATCATGAGTGCCCACATCCTCGGGATGTACCTGCTCACGCCTGCCATCGGTTGGGTCGTGGACCGATTCGGTGCGGCACCGGTCGTGCTCACCGGACTCGGACTGCTGGCCGCCTCGGCCGTGGTCGGCGCCACGGCCCCCGAAACGGCGACCCTCCAGCTCGGTCTCGCCCTCTGGCTGCTGGGCATCGGCTGGAGCCTCAGCTTCGTCGCGTCCAGCGGCATGCTGGCGCACGGCGAGGAGGGTCCGGCCCTCGCGCAGCTCCAGGGCTCGGTTGACAGCGTCGTCTACGCGGCAGCCACCATCGCGAGCGTCTCGTCCGGGGTCCTCATGTCGGCGCTGGGCTACGTGATCCTGTCGGTGATCGGCATCGCGCTGGCGCTCGTGACCGCACTGGCCGTCATCGTCAACTGGCAGGCGGTGCCGAGTCCGGCCCAGGCCCGCTGAGGAACTCGCGCAGCCGCTCACGGTCCGGCTTGCCCGCCGCGAGGGTGGGCATCTGCTCGAGGACGAGGAGCTGTTCGGGAACCTTGAAGGCTGCCAGTCCAGCAGCACGGCAGGCCGCTGCGACCTCATCGAGCTCGAGCGGGCGCTTCGCGACGACGGCCAGCGCAACGCGTTCGCCAAGCCGATCATCCGGGATGCCGACGGCAGCGACCTGGGACACGCCGTCGATCGTCATGCAGGCGGCCTCCACCTCGGCCGGGCTGATGTTTTCGCCGCCACGGATGATCGTGTCGGTCGCGCGCCCGAGGACCGTCAGCCAGCCATCGGCGTCGATGGTGGCCAGGTCACCAGTGCGATACCAGCCGTCGTCGAGTGCCGCGGACGTCGCGGCAGGGTCGTCGTAGCCCACGAAGACTTCCGGTCCCCGGACCCACAGCTCGCCGTCCTCGTCCGTACGAAGCTCGACAGCGCCGGTCGGACGGCCGTCGGTTGTTGCGGCCCTGTCGGGTGGATCTCCGACGTGCCAGGTCGTGACGGTCGGCGCCTCGGTGGAGCCGTAGGTGCGCTTCACGACGGCGCCAAACGCGGCCGAAGCTCGGCGGACGAAGGCCTCCGTGACACTCGCGCCACCCGACGAGATCAGTCGCAGGTCCTGCGGCACCTCGTCGAGAGCCATCAGGTCAACGAAGAACGTCGGTGGGCCGATCATGAACGTGACGTGATGTTCCTCGATCAGCTCGGCAGCGCGCGCAGGCTCCCAGCGGTCCATCAGCACGGTGGTCATCCCGGCAGCACCGGGCAGCAGGACGCCGTTGAGCAGTCCAGAGATGTGGGCCAGCGGTGCCGGCATCAGGATCGCGTCGTCGGCCGTCAAACCGTGGGCCGCCACCATGGTCGCGGCCTTCCCCGCCAACCCCGCCGAGGTGTGCTGGACGATCTTGGGCTCGCCAGTCGATCCCGACGTCGCGAGCAGGGCGGCCACGTCGTCTGGACGCTCGACCCGGGCCACGGAGTCGAGCGTCTCGAAGGCGAGTGGGCGAGACGGTCGAGCCAGGACCTGGGCCCCGATGCGCTCGGCCAGCCGGTCGACCTCGTCCGGCGTCAGCCGGTGATGGAGCGGCGCGGCGATCGCGCCCAGCCGCCAGCACGCATGAAAGAGCGCGAGGGCTTCCCACCAGTTCGGGAGCTGCCACGCGACGGTGTCGCCGGCCACCACGCCCGCATCCCGCAGCTGCACGACGAACAGATCGGCACGGCCGCCGACCTGCTCGCTCCTCAGCGCCAGATCGACGGACGGGTCGACGACATCCGGCGGCGCCAGGTCCGCCAACGATGCGGCTGGCGCAGACTCAGCCAACCGGGTTGCGCCAGGCCGGCCCGGCGGGTGCGCTGCCTCGTGACACCCGTGAGCCGACGTAGTTCTTCTGGACCTCGATCGTGCCGGCGCCGATGCACAGGCCGCGGATGTCGCGGTACATCCGCTCGACCGGATACTCGCGCGAGTAGCCGTAGCCACCGAGGATCTGGATGGCCTCGTCGCAAACCTGCTTGGCGGCCTCGTTGGCGGCGGTCTTGGCCATGGCGGTTTCGAGGGCGGGCGGGGTGCCGTGCTCTGGCGCCAGGGACACGGCGCGGTACAGCAGTAGCCGCGCCGACTCCAGCGCGACGGCCATGTCGGCGAACTTCCACTGGATGCCCTGGAGCTCGGCGATGGGCCGGCCGTTGAGGATCCGTTCGTTGGCGTACCGAACGGCGTGTTCGAGGGCGCCCTGGGCGGCGCCGATGCACATGGCGGCGTTGCCGGCACGCTCGTGGTTGAGGTGGCCCAGCAGGGTCCGAAATGCGTCGTGGTTGTCCGGGTTTCCCGCGATGACGACGTCGTCGGGCGTGATCGCGACGCCATCGAACGCGAGCTCGGCCTCCGACATCGAGCGCAGCCCCATCTTCTTGTGGATGCCCGTGACGCTGACGCCCTCCGCGGACAGGTCGACGAGCACGCCGCCGATGCCCTTGGCGCCATCGCCGCCCGGCCAGCGAGCCCAGACCAGGCACGCCGACGCCTTGTGCCCTCCGGTCACGTAGTTCTTGTAGGCGTGGAGGCGCCAGCCGTCCCCGTCGGGTTCGAGGCGGGCCAGCATGTTCTGGGTTGCCGAACCGGCCTCGGACTCAGTGATGCCGATGCAGAACAGGTCCTCGCCGGAGGCGGCGCGTGGCAGCCACCGGTCCCTGAGGGCGTCATTGGCGAGGTGCTCGACGGCCCGCGGTGCGCCGTTCATCGCCAGCTGGATCATGATCGCGGCGGAGACGTCGGCCCGGGCCAGTTCCTCGAGCACGACGGCGGAGGCGCGATCGCCCATCCCCGCGCCACCCCACTGCTCCCCGACCGTGACGCCGAACAGGCCCGCCTGGGCGAGCGCCTTCCAGGCGTGTTCGGGGAAGGCCTCCTCCTCGTCATTTTCCGCGGCGCGGGGCGCCAGCTCCTTGTCCGCGAGCTCGCGAGCCAGGGCGCGCAGCGCCGCGAGGTCCTCGTCATCGGCGAGGAGATCGACCATCCCGCGAGGTGCGCCTTTCGGCGCCTGCTCGACTCCCGGCTCGGCCACCTGCATCCCGTTTGCTGACGTGGACGTCAGGGTACGTCGAGCGGCAACGCTCCTGTTCCGTCAGGCCTCCGCCTCAACCCAGTCCTTGAAGGCAACCAACCCACTGGCCAGTTGTCGCCGCGCCCAGGGCCGCATCAGTGGAGCAAGGAGAGCCATGAATCCTCCGGGCTCGATGGTGGCCACAAAGTCCATCTTCGTCGTGCCTGACGAAGCCTCCACGAAGTCGGCACTCCAGGATCCGGACATTGGCTCGAACCACTCGGCGGCGAGGTGGGACGGCCGGTCGTACTCGGTGATCTCCATCTCGAAGGCGACGTCGCGCCCCGGCCATCGATCAACCGCCGCGTACCGAGTGCCCGCGCCAACGGGCCCATCGGTGAGCTTCCGGCGTTCCTTCGTCGGTGCCTGATGCTCCGCAGCCCGTTCGAGGTCGGCCCAGCCATCGAAGACCGTCTCGACCGGCGCGCTGATCATGATCGAGCCATCGACCCGCATGCTCGGCCTCCTCGTCCGTGCCGAGCCTGCCTGCACCCTGCCGCGAAGTCAAAGGCCTCATTCGACGCCCACACCGCTTCCTCGTCGTCGGGCAGTCCTGCATGCCCAACTACCCTGACGCGAATGTCAGGGAACGTGACGTCACGGGATCCGGGGGCCGGGAACGCGCCTCTGCCGGCCCCGAACGTCGCGGCGCTCCTCGCCCGCAACGCCGACCGATTCGGTGACCGGGCGTTCCTCCGCTTCGAGGACCAGGTCTGGACCCACGCCGAGTACGTCGACCGGTGTCGACGGTTTGCGACGTGGCTGGAAGGTCTCGGTCCCGACGAGAACGGCCGCCTCCACGTTGGGGTGATCCTCGACAACGTGCCGGCGTGGCTGGTTGCCCTCGGCGGGTGCGGGATTGCCGGTGCCACGCTGGTCGGCATCAACACGACGCGGTCCGCTGACGAGGTCGTGCGCGACGCGACCCACACGGAGGTCTCGGTGCTGGTGCACGGTGACGAACACGGCGACCGTGCAGCCGCCCTCGCCGCCCTCACCAAGCCGGAACGAACCCTGCACGTCGACGACCTCGACCCGCTTCTCGACGCGACCGATCCGGTTGGGCTGGAGGAGCCGGACGTGGCCAGCACCTGGTGCCTGGTCTTCACGTCCGGTTCGACCGCCGATCCCAAGGCCGTGATCTGTTCGCAGCGGCGGATGCTGACGACCGGCGAACGGATGCGGCTGGTCCTCGACATCAACCCCGACGACGTCGGGTACGTGTCGATGCCGCTGTTCCACAGCAACTCGCTGATGGTTGGCGTGATGCCTGCCCTCGTCACCGGTGCGTCGGTGGCCCTTGCGCGGCGGTTTTCTGCCTCCGGCTGGCTGCCCGACGTCCGGCGCCACGGGGCAACATGGTTCAACTACACCGGCAAGCCTCTGGCCTACATCCTCGCCACGCCCGAACAGCCAGACGACGCCGACAACCCCATGCGCCGCGGTTTCGGCAACGAGGGCTCGGCGGCGACCGTGAAGGCCTTCGAGCAGCGCTTCGGCGTCGAGCTGATCGACGCCTTCGGGCCGACCGAGGGTGGCATCGCGATCCTCCCGGATCCCGACACGCCCGCCGGCGCGCTGGGTCGAGCCGGCGAGCACGTCCAGGTCGTCGACACCGAGGGCTACCCCGTGCCGCCGGGCAAGGTCGGCGAGATCGTCAACACGGCCGGACCGGGTCCGTTCGAGGGCTACTGGGGCAACGAGGCCGCCTCGCACCGCGCGACCCGCTACGGCTGGTACTGGACGGGCGATCTCGGTTGGATCGACGAGGACGGCTTCCTCTGGTTCGCGGGGCGCAACGACGACTGGATCCGGGTCGATGGCGAGAACTTCTCGGCCGCGCCCATCGAGCGGATCCTCGCCGAGCACCCCGACGTGGTGGTCGCGGCGGTCTACGCCGTTCCGGATCCCGAGGCCGGCGACCAGGTGATGGCCGCGCTCGTCCTGCGCGAGGGGGCGTCGCTGGATGGCGAGGCCTTCGCGGCATGGATCGACGGCCGTCGGGACCTGGCACAGAAGCACCGCCCTCGGTTCGTCCGCGCTTCGCGACAGCTGCCGACGACGGGCACGAACAAGATCCTGACCCGGCAGCTGCGACACGAACGATTCCGGCTGGATCGCGTCGGCGATGACGATCTCTGGCACCGGCCGAATCGTGCGGGGCCGTTCGTCCGCTTCGACGAGGACGCGCAGGCCGAGCTCCACGCGGCCTTCGAGGCGGCCGACCGCCTGCGATTCTGGGACAGCTGACCGTGGACCTGTCCTGGACCCGGGAGCAGCGTGCCTTCGCCGACGAGGCTCGCGCGTGGCTGGACGACAACCTCGAGCTGCCCGAGCAGCCGTTCGCCGACCTGGCCGAGGAGATCGCCTGGGGCCGGGACTGGCAACGGCGACTCGCCGAGGGCCGCTGGGTCGGCCTGTCCTGGCCGGCCGCGTACGGCGGTCGTGGTGCAAGCCCGGTCGAGGTCGCGATCTTCAACCTCGAGTACGCCCGGTCCCGTGCGCCGCAGCCCGTGAACCGGGTTGGGCTGAACCTTGCCGGCCCCACGCTGCTCGCTCACGGCACGGAGGACCAGAAGGCTCGCTGGCTCCCACCGCTGCTGCGGGCCGACGAGATCTGGTGCCAGTTGTTCAGCGAACCGGGCGCCGGCAGCGACCTCGCCTCGTTGACGACGCGCGCGGAGCGCGTCGACGGCGGCTGGGCCCTGACCGGCCAGAAGGTCTGGACCAGCTATGCGCAGTTCGCCACCTGGGGCATCTGCCTGGCCCGCACCGACCCGGAAGCGCCCAAGCACCGCGGGATCTCCTACTTCGTCGTGCCGATCGACACCGATGGCCTCGAGATTCGCCCGCTGACCCAGATGACCGGCGAGGCCGAGTTCAACGAGGTCTTCCTCGACGGCGTGTTCGTGCCCGACGACCACCTGGTCGGCGAGCTCAACGAAGGTTGGAAGGTCGCCAACACCACGCTGGCACACGAGCGCGGGACGACGTTCCCCTTCAAGGAACAGGTCGTCCACGAGGTGTACTTCGACCGGCTCCTGCGGCAGGCGGCCGAGGCTGGACTGCTCGACGACGAGATCGTGGCCGAGGCATTCGCGTCCAGCTTCGTCGAGCTGCGACTGCTCGCCCTGGCAAACCTGCGGATGCTCTCGAATCTCGCCAAGGGCGGTGAACCCGGACCCGAATCGAGTTGGATCAAGCTCCAGTGGTCCACCATGACCCAGCACCTGTCCGAGTTGGGGGCCGAGCTGTTCCCCCTGGACGAGCAATGGCAGCGCCAGCACCTGTGGTCCAAGGCCGCCACCATCGCCGGTGGGACGTCGGAGATCCAACGCAGGATCATCGGCGAACGGCTGCTCGGTCTGCCACGCTGATGTGCGCCCGCCGCGAGGGCGGCGGCCGGCCCGGGCTCGAGGCCCGAAGCGAGGGAGTCGTGGAATTCGACGTCGAGCGCAAGATCGCCGCACCGGCCGACCGCATCTGGCGGATCCTGACCGACGCGGCCGGGTACGCGGACTGGGACAACGGGATCGTCCGCATCGAGGGCGAGATCGAGGAGGGCGCCACGGTGCGCATCTGGGCCGACGACGAGGCGACGACGATCAGGATCGTCGACTTGGCACGCAACGAACGGATGACCTGGCAGCGCCGGGGCCGACTGGGCCGCACCATCGGGACGCGCACGTTCGAGCTGCAGGAGCGACCGGACGGCACCACTGACGTGCGCATCCAGGACGTCGCCACGGGGAAGGCGGCACGTCAACGCAGCGAACGCGAGGCAGACGCCCGAGCAACGTTCGTCGCCTTCGCGGACGCCCTGAAGCGGCACGCCGAGTCGACCTTCTGACGGCGCTGGGCCCCCGGCCGGAAGGCGAACGTTCATCAGGGGTTCATCGGCACTGGGCGGAACAGATGAACCGGGTCGTATCGTTGATCTCGGCGTCGATCCACAGGGCACATCGGTGAGCACCACGGTTCGGGCACGTCACCGCGGCGGACGCACGTTGTTGGCTGCAGCTGCGGTCGCCGCGATCATCGGAGCAGCAGGCGGGGCCGAATCGCCGCCGGTCGCCGAACCGACGGTCGGCGGCCAGTCAGCCACCGACACGGACCTGCCCGCCCCCACGTCGTCTGACCCCGGCACCGCGGGCAGCCCCGACGGTGTCGCGTACCAGTCCTCGGCGGTCACCGAGGCGGTCGCGATCGCACCCGATGGCTCGACCTTCACGCCAGCCGACTTCGCTGGCAAGACCGTCTTCGTCGAGACGTTCGCGACCTGGTGCAGCAAGTGCCGCGCACAGCTCGGTGACACCAACCAGGCTGCTGCCCAGGCCGGCGACCGGGCGGTGTTCCTGATCCTGTCGGTGGAGACCGACCTCGACCCGGCCGT
>JAWWBG010000111.1:0-8764 GCA_033721095.1 Nitriliruptorales bacterium | reverse complement strand
CTGTCCTACGGCGTCCAGTTCCACGCCGAGATCACGCCCGACACGCTGGCCGGCTGGATGGAACGCGAGCGCGGCCAACGCATGGCTGCTGCCGTCGGCCGAACACCCGAGGACCTCGTGGACGAGGTCCGTCGTCGCGACGCCTTCACGCGCGCGGCGGGCGTCAGCCTCGTGGGCCGGTGGATCGACGGCGTCGTGGGCCGCGATGACCCGACACCTCGCCGGCAGCGGCCGGCCGCGAAGGCGACGTCGGCCGCCTGAGGCGGGCTGCGGCCGGGACCGCGTCAGCCGCCGGCTACCGCCGGCACGATGCTGACCACGTCGTCGGCGTCCACCGCCGTGTCCAGCCCGTCCTGGAACCGGATGTCCTCGTCGCGCACGAACACGTTCACGAAGCGACGCAGTGACCCGTCCTCGTCCAGCAGCCGTTCCCCGAGTCCCGGGTGGGCAGCCTCGAGGCCATCCACGATCGCGCGGACGCTGGTGCCGTCGACGGTCACCTGCGCGGCGCCGTCGGTGAGCTTGCGCAGGGGTGTCGGAATGCGAACGGTTGGCATGTCAGCTCTCCCGTGACTCGAGTTGGTGTTGGAAGTCGTCGAGGGCCGGTGTGACCTCGAACGTCGGACCGACGTGAGGTTCCACGGCCTCGATGGTCTTGTAGCCGTTGCCCGAGATCACGGCGACGACGCGCTCGTCGGCCGTCACGGACCCCTCCTCGACGAAACGCCGGAGGTTGGCAACCGTCACGCCGCCGGCCGTCTCGGCGAAGATGCCCTCGGTCTCGGCCAGCAGACGCATGCCGGCGACGACTTCCTCGTCCGGCACATGGCCGACGACCCCACCCGTGTTGGCGACCGTCTTGAGGGCGTAGTAGCCATCGGCGGGGTTGCCGATCGCCAGCGACCTGGCGATGGTGTCGGGAATCTGGGGCTTGACGTCGAACGAGTCGCGCTCGAACGCCTCTGCAACCGGTGAGCAGCCGGTGGCCTGCGCGCCCGAGATCCGAGGCAGGTCGCCGTCGACCAGCCCGTACTGGCGAAGCTCGTTGAAGGCCTTCTCGACCTTGGTCAGCATCGACCCGGAGGCCACGGGGATGACCACGTGGTCTGGGAACTGCCACCCCAGCTGTTCGGCGATCTCGAACCCGATCGACTTGGAGCCCTCGGCGTAGAAGGGGCGGAGGTTGACGTTGACGAAGCCCCAGCCGCGCGCATCCGCGATCTCCGCACAGAGCCGGTTCACGTCGTCGTAGGTGCCCTTGACGGACACGAGGTTGGCGCCGTAGACGGCCGACCCGACCACCTTGCCGCGCTCGAGGTCATGTGGGATGAACACGTACGCCGGCATCCCGACGGCGGCCGCGTGCGCCGACACGGCGTTGGCCAGGTTGCCGGTGGATGCGCAGGCGATGGTCTTGATGCCGAGCGCACGACACGCCGACAGGGCAACGGTCACGACCCGGTCCTTGAACGAGCCCGAGGGGTTGCGGGTGTCGTCCTTCAGCCAGAGGTCCCTGAGGCCCAGTGCTGCTGCCAGGCGCGGGGCCGGACGCAGGGGCGCGAAGCCGGTTCCGAGGTCGACGCGCGTGGCGTCATCTCCCGAGAGCACTGGCAGCAGGTCGCCGTAGCGCCACAGCGACGGGGGTCCGGTGGCCACGCGCTCGCGGGAGATCCGGGCGCCGATGGACTCGGTGTCGTAGACCGGCTCGAGCGGCCCGAAGCAGAAGCCGCAGACGTGGCTCGCACCCAACTCCTCCTGCTCGCCGCATTCGCGACAGCGCAGGCCGAGCACGTTGGCGTCCAACGCCGGGGCTCCCGGCTGCTTGGCGGGCATGACATCCTCCTGGTGGCCACGGGCCGTTGTCATCGACCGCCGGTTTCGAGGCCGCCGCGAAACAAGAAACGGCCTCCGTCTCGGAGGCCGTTGAGTTGGCGTGGCGCCTGCTCATCGACCTGCCTCGTGCCCGGGGGCACCGACGGTCCGGGTTTGGCACCGTTCCGCCGGAGCGGAGGTTGCCGAGGCGTCTGCGGGCCCGAGCCCTCGACCTCTCTGGATGAGCACCAGTGGGAGACAAGGAACCAGCCGGCGACGTCGGGCGCAAACCAGCCGTGAGCCGGGCAGGCGCAGTGGCATTGGAGGAACTCGTCGGATTCGGCACCATGGCACCCCGCTCCCCCGGAAATCTGCGTGCTCGACGATCACCGCACGGACACGATCACGCCCGTCGGGCGGAGCTTCCACGCCACGGACTGGACGATTCCGCAGCTCGTGTCGGCCAAGCGCGAACGCAACCAGCGCGTCTCCGTGGTGATCCCGGCACGCAACGAAGAAGCCACCGTCGGACGCGTCGTGGCCACGCTGCGCGTCGCGACGATGGAGGCGACCGGACTGGTCGACGAGCTCATCGTGGTCGACGGGGACTCGGACGACGACACCGCAGCCGTGGCGGCCGCGGCCGGTGCCGAGGTGCTCCACCAGGGCGAGATCCTCGGCGACGCCGGCACGGCACCCGGAAAGGGCGAGGCGCTCTGGAAGGGACTCGCCGCCTCCACCGGCGACCTCGTGGTGTTCGTCGACGCCGACATCCACGACATCGACGAGCGGTTCGTCACGGGCCTGGTCGGACCCCTGCTGCACGACGCAGGCATCGGCTTCGTGAAGGCGGCCTACGACCGGCCGTTCCAGACGACGGCGGGGATCGAGCCGAGCGGCGGCGGCCGCGTCACCGAGCTGATGGCCCGACCACTGCTCGCAACCTTCTGGCCGGACCTGGCCTGGCTGGCCCAGCCCCTGTCGGGCGAGTACGCCGGACGTCGCGATGTGCTCGAAGCGGTTCCCTTCGTCCAGGGATGGGGTGTGGAGCTCGCGCTGCTGATCGACATCGCCGATCGATTCGGCCCGTCCGTCATCGCGCAGGTCGACCTCGGCCGTCGCGTGCACGACCACCAGGGCCTGGAGGCACTCGGGCGCATGGCCACCGAGATCCTCCAGGTGGCCGTCGACCGACTCGCCGACGAGGACCGGCTCGTCCTGACCGACCCGGTGGGCGAGTTCCTGCACCAGCCGATGCGCGCTCACGACGGCACCCTTGGCCATCGGACCAGCCCGATCGCCCATCGGGAGCGGCCGCCGTTGGCTGACTGGCTCCGGCGCCGCGCCGACGAGCGCTGACGGCTCAGCCCGTCTCGTCGCCCCCATCGTCGAGCGTCCCGGCGTCGACCACCTCGTCGAGCGTCCCGACGTCGCCCACCACGTCGCTGCCGTCCCGGCGACGGACCTTCTCCCATGCGGCGCGCAGATCACGCCCCATGGCGAACAGCGCAGAGTCGTCGCTCCTGGGCGCGTCGACCGGCATGCCGTCCTCGTCGAACAGCTCCACGGTGTCCCCACCCAGATGCGCCATGGAGGGCACACGGGTGACGAGCAGGTAGATCACGACCAGCTTTGCGGCGGCCACCAGCGGGATCGCCACGAGCATCCCGAGGATCCCGAACATGGTGGCGGCGGCGGCCAACGTGATGATGACGGTCACCGGATGGACCTTCACGGTCCGCGACATGATGTTGGGGGTGATCACGTGGTTGTCGATCTGCTGCACCGCGGTGAGGAGAACGACCACGAGGATCGCCTGCTGCAGGCCGTCGCCGACGGTCAGCGCGATGATCACGCCGATCAGGCCACCAACGAAGGGGCCGATGAGTGGGATCAGGTTGAAGACGCCTGCCGTGAGCCCGACGATCGCCCAGAACGGCAGCCCGATCGCCCAGAGGGCGACGGAGCTGGCGGCACCGACGAACGCCGCCACGAGCAGCTGGCCCCGGAAGTACGCGCCGACCAGGGAGCCGATGCGACCAGCGACGACGATGACCTCTCCGCGCGAGCCCGGCGGCACCAGCCGGGTCAGCGTCGACGAGATCTTCGGGAGGTCGACCAGGATGTAGAAGGCAAGGAACGGCGCCAGGATCAGGGTCAGCGCGACGTGGAACAACCGGCCGACGAGATCGAAGGCACCGCCCGCCAGGGCGAGGAGCCGGTCGCTGTTCGCCTCGACCCACTCCCGGATGGACTGCTGGGTCTGCTCGTCCGAGAAGTCGAAGCTGACCTCGTAGTCGATGCCGGCGTCCAGCAACCGTTCGTTGATGAAGTCCTGGGTGCTGACCGCGATGTTGGGCGACTCGCGGATGAGGTCGCCAACCTGGTCGGTGATGACCGGGCCGACGGCGAACCCCAGCCCGACCGCTGCACCGGCGACGACGAGGTACGCGAGGGCGGCGGCAATGGCGCGATGCAGCCGGTGCCGCTCGAGCCAGCTGACCAGGGGGTTCAGCAGGTAGACGATCACACCGGCCAGGCCGAGCGGCGGCAGGATGACGCCGATGGGCTCGTGGAAGATGCGCCAGGCGGCCCACAGCACGATCCCGACGCCGATCAGCAGCCACGTCGATCGCAGCAGCGGCGTCACCGCGGACTCGGGACTCGCGTCCGGGTGGGGGTGGTGGGAACCGGGGTCGTCGGGCACACTTCCCTCACGAAACGCCACTCGGGGCTGGCCGGACCGTAGCAACGGGTGTCCGGTCCCCAGCGGCAGAACGGCCATGGGTCGTTCCCGGACCGGAAAAGAGGCGACATGACGTCACGAGGACGCGTCCTGGTCGTGGACGACGAGCCTGACGTCCTGCTGTTGTGCCGTGTCAACCTCGAGTTCGAGGGCTACGAGGTCGAGGAAGCCTCCAATGGCGAGGAAGCCCTCGACAAGATCCGCGCCAACCCGCCGGACGCCGTCCTCCTCGACGTGATGATGCCCAAGGTCGACGGCTGGCAGGTCCTCGAGACCGTCAAGGCCGATCAGGACCTGTCCCACATCCCCATCGTGATGCTCACCGCCAAGGCGCAGGAAACCGACCAGATGCGCGGGTGGACGTCGGGGGCAGCCGAGTACATCACCAAGCCCTTCTCACCACTGGCGCTCAGCCAGGTGGTCTCGGACGTCATCGAGACGGACCCGCAGGAGGAGGAACGGCGCCGCCGGCTGGTCCTCGAGAAGCTCCAGATGCTGCAGGAGAGCTGAGGCCGCACCGCCCGGCACCCAGCACGCCCTGGCCATCGCCGACTGGGTGCTCGACGCGTCCCTCAGGCGTCCTTGCCCACGACCACGTGGACGTTGACGGATGCGCTCACGTTGCTGGGCGCCGGCTCGACGATCCCGAACCCGAGATCTGCGCGGATCTCGTTGGCGACCGACTCGTTGCCGGGCGTGAACCAGATCTTGGTCTCGTCGTGGACCCGAAACGAGGACGTCTCGAACCGGATGGTCCAGCCGGCGGCCTGCAACTGGCTCTTGACACGGTTGAAGGCGGCGCCGTCGTCGTCGAGCACGGCATCGATCAGCTGGATCGAAGGGTTGGTCACCGGCGGCTCCGGTGTGGCCGTGACAGTCGGCGTCGGCGTCGGCGAGGGGGTGGGCGTCGGGGTCGGCGTCGGCGAGGGCGCCACGGTCGGGGTGGGCGCACCGGTCGGGGCCTGGGTGGGGGTTGCCGTGGGCGTGGGGTTCGCGACGACGACCCCGCCGTCGTCGTTCCCGATGGCGCTCAGCCCCCAGAACACCAACGCGGCGACGATCACGAGGCCGACGGCAGATGCCGCGTTGCGAACCAGTGAGTCGCGAAACGACGTGTCGCCAGGTGGGCTGTGGGCCGGGTCCACCACGGTCAGGTCCTTGGCTTGTTCAGTGTGCCCCGGATGCGCGTGCGTCCGCTCGCTGGCGCTGGCGCGCGGCCCGCATCCGCCGGAGCCGCTTGACGAGCATCGCGTCGTAGACCAGGGAACGGTCGTCGTCGATGATCTCGTTGAGGAAGCGGTAGTAGGTGGTTGGCGAGCAGCCGAAGTGCTCCTTGATGGCACCCTGCTTGTCCCCGGCGTACCGCCACCACTCGCGTTCGAAGTCGAGCAGGGACTTGGCCTCGTCGGTCAGCCCAGAGGTGTCGCGATCGCCATCGTGGAATGGTGACACAGCGCGTCCAGACGTCGATCTTGGGCGTTTGGGCCAGCGTAGCCACAAATCACACCCATGCAATGACACTGGTGTCATTCGCTGCGGGACGGCGCTAGATCTGGATGAGCGCGCCTGCGGCCACGACCGTTCCGATCCACAGCACCAAGCCGAGCCCGACCGCGAGCTGTGCCGACAGCAGCCGTGCGTCTGGCGTGCGAGCCATGCGCACGTAGAGCGCGCCGACGATCGCCCCCGCCACCAGCCCGCCGATGTGGCCGCCGATCGAGATGCGCGGCACGACGAACGTGATCACGAGGTTGAGCAACAGGAGGGTGCCGATGTCGGTGCGAAAGGGGTTCAGCCCGCGCTGCCGGTAGACGACCAGCAGTGCACCCATCAGCCCGAAGACTGCCCCCGACGCACCGATCGCCGGCGATGTCGGGGCCAGGACGACGGCGCCGAGCGATCCGCCCACCAACGACGTGAAGTACAGCGCGCCGAAGCGAGCGGGGCCGAGGGCCGGCTCCATCAGCTGGCCGAGCCGATACAGCAGGTAACCGTTGAACAGCACGTGCAGCAGGTTGCCGGTCGAATGGACGAACCCGCCTGTGATCACCCGCCACCACTCGCCATTGAGGTCGATGGCCAGCCCCCACGTGGCCAGCCGCGCCGTGACCGCCAACGTGTCGCCATCGAGGGTGACCTGTGCGACGAACCCGGCCGCGATCAGGCCGAGCAGGGCGTAGGTGACGCGAGGCGGTGCGCCCAACGAACGCACGCGAGCCGGCTGGCGGCCTTCACGCGCACAGACCGGGCACAGCCAGCCGACCGGTGCCTCGATCATGTCGTCGGGGCAGATCGGACGACCACATCGCGTGCAGGCGACACTGGTCGGCCGATCCGGGTGGCGATAGCAGACGGGCTGAGCGGGTGGCGAGGATGGAGTCACGGCCCGCGACCGTACCGAGGCCGTCGTGGTGCCCCGTGGCCGTTCGGCGGGAGTGCCTGCCGCTACCGTCCGGTGCGTCACGGCACCCGCCGGGTTAGCTCAGTCGGCAGAGCAACTCACTTGTAATGAGTAGGTCGTCGGTTCGATTCCGACACCCGGCTCCCGCGTTCACCGGCTCATTCGACGTGTCAGCAGGCGGTTGAGAAAGTTGGGCGACAGCTTCGACGCGCCGTAGAGCACCTTGGTCTGCAGTCCGACGGTGAAGTGGACGCGATGGTCGGGTCGGCGGTCGTGGACGGCATCCCACACCGCATCGGCGATGTCACCGGGGGTGGACTTGACGCCCAGGCGTTCGAGGGCGGCCGAACCCTCCTGGGCATCCACCATGGCGGTCTGCACGAACAGGGGCCAGATCGCCATGACGCGGATGTCGTCGTCCTGCCACTCGATGTCGAGGGCCTCGGTCAGCGCCCGCACGAAGTGCTTGGTCGCCGAGTACGTCGCCAGGCCGGGGGTGCCGTAGACCGCGGACGCCGAGGCCATGTTGACCAACCGGGCGCCCGGCGTGGCCCGCAGCCAGGGGTGGGCAGCATGGGCACCCTGGAGCACGCCGAGCGCGTTGACCTCGACCTGGCGCCTGTGACTGGTGAGCGTGATGTCGGCGAACGAACCCTGTTCGAGTACGCCGGCGTTGTTGACGAGGACGTCGAGCCGTCCGTCCGTCACGTCGGCGAAGGCGGCCAGCGCTGCCTTCCAGGATGCGGCCTTGCGCACGTCGAGCGGGCCACCACTGATGTTCGCGTGCTCGGCTGCGAGGGAGGCCAGCCCCTCCTCGTCGACGTCGCCAGCGCCCACCGACCAGCCCTCGCGGGCGAAGCGGACGGCGATGGCACGGCCGATTCCGGCTGCTGCGCCGGACACGAAGATGGCTGGCATGGGCTCCCCCGCCTGTTCGTGAGGGAGAGGAAAGCACGTCAGCCGGTGACGACCGGCCCCGTGTCGACGACCTCGAAGGCATCGCCGGGAATCTGCAACCCGGCAGCAGGGACGTGGGACCCGAGGGCTCCCCTGTCGCCGTCAACCCCGCCGACAGCCGCCAAACAGTCACGAGCGGGCGAATCGAGGGCCGTCACCGGCGGGTACCGTCTGCGGCATGGACTCACTGAACACCATGCGTGCGCTGCTCACCGTGATGGCTGCCGTCGCGGCCATCGTGCTGTTCACCATGGAGTTCTGGGTGCCGGGCGCCGTGATGACGCTCGGCGTGGCCATCCACACGTGGCACTTCTGGCAGATCACCCGCACGGGTCGGGAACCGACCGACTGAGTCAGGGCCCGGACCGACGCGGCCGTTGTTCAGGCGCGAGCGTTGACCGGGAGCTGGTGCTCGACCTTGCGCTTGATGCGCTGGAGCGCGTTGTCGATCGACTTGGTGCGCCGACCCAGCGACTCGGCGATCTCCTCGTACGAGCGCCCCTCGACGTAGAGGCGCAGGACGTCCGCCTCGAGGTCGGACAGGATCTCGTTGACCGTGCGATGCAGTCGACGCAGCGAGTCGTTCTCGATGACGTGGTCGAGCGGATCGGAGTCCGGCTCGGGCACGATGTCGGCCACCGTGCGATCGGAGTCCTCGCCATCCGGCGGCCGGTCCAGGGACACGGACATGTTCAGCAGCGTGTGCTTGAGGCGCGTGGCCGTCTTGATTGCCGTGAGGACCTGACGAGTGACGCAGAGGTCCGCGAAGGCCCGGAACGACGCGCCGTTGGTGGGGTCGAAGTCACGGACGGCGTTGTAGAGGCCGATCATCCCTTCCTGGACGACGT
>JAWWBG010000110.1:0-8899 GCA_033721095.1 Nitriliruptorales bacterium | reverse complement strand
GCGGTAGCCGGGGAACGTGCTCGGCCACCAGTCGTCGCCCGGCGAGCGTGCACCGAGGAAGATCGTGCTGGTGATCGCCTCGCGGTCGATTGCCATGGACACGGCCTGGCGCAGGCGCACGTCGGACCAGTCGTAGTCGCCGGAGGCGACCGTGGTACCGGTGCCATCACCAGTGGGTTCGTCTGTCGCGTCATCGCCACCGCAGGCCCCGGCGATCAACGCCATGGCCGCAAGTGCGCTGAACACGCGCAGCTTCTTGGACATCTTCATCTTTTTGGTGCTCCTCCAGGATTGCTAGCAGGCGTGGCTCCCTACGACTGTCGTAGGAGCAACGGGCGAACCGTAGCGATTCTCGACGCCGATCGTGCGATGTCCTGCACACGGCGCGCGTTGAGCGGACAAACCAGGTCACCCGTGACATCCCAAGGGCTGCCACCCGCCGCCCGGCCCGGCAAGCCCTCAGCGATCTGCGATCAACCGCCCGATTCGGGCCCGATCGGCCGATTCGAGCGGCACGAGCGGGCCCCGACGGTTCGGCCGCCACCACACACCGGCGTCCACGTCCCAGCCCTCCTGACGCAACCGGGTCCGATCGACCTTGTTGGTGGGTGTCAGGGGCAGCGCACCCAGCACGCGCACCCAGCGCGGCCGCCACTTCGACCCCAGGTCCGCCTGGCTGTCGAGGAACGCGTCGAGGTCGGCCGGGTCGAACATGTGCGGGTCTACGAGCTCGAGCACGGCCAACACCTGGTCATCGACGGTCACCTCGTCGGGCACCCCGACCACGACCACGTCGGTGACGGGCTCCCATCGGCGCAACAGCCGTTCGACGGGCGCCGCGGCAAAGTTCTCACCGTCGACGCGCAGCCAGTCGTTGGTGCGACCGGCGAACCAGAACACACCGTCACCGTCGCGGTAGGCGAGATCGCCCGTCCAGTACCACCCGTTGCGCGAACGGGCTGCCTCGGCCTCGGGGTTGTTCCAGTAGCCCTCGAACCGGTCGAGCGTGTTGCGACCCACCAGCTCGCCGATCGCCTCGTCGGCATTGAGCATCTGGCCGTTGGCGTCCGTGCGGGCTGGCGGGCACTCCTCGAGGGTCTCGGGGTTGACGATCGCGACGTCCATGCCCTCCATCGGGACGCCGAGGGCGCCCGGAGGCAGCTCGGGATTGGGCGCCATGATCACCGCGTTCTCCGACGACCCGTAGCCGGAGATCACGTAGCACCCGAACCGTTCGCCGAAGGCGGCAGCGTCGGCGTGCGAGGACTCGGGGGCGAGCACGATGCCCAGCTGGTTGTCGGGGTCGTCCGGCGACGGGGGCTGGGCGAGCACCCAGGACAGGGCGCGACCGACGGTCGAGAAGAACGTGACGCCGTGCGCGCGCACGTCCTCCATGAAGACGCTGGCGCTGTAGCGGGGACGCATCACGAGCGTTGCGCCCGTCGCGATTGCCGGCAGGACCATCGAGACCAGCGCGTTGCTGTGGAACATCGGCATGACGCAGTACAGGACGTCGGCGGGGGTGAACCACATCTGCACCGCCGCCGCGGCGGCCCGGCGGTGCGACATCTTCACGGCCTTGGGCGCACCGGTGGACCCGGACGTGAAGATCAGCAGGTAGAGGTCGTCCGGAGCAACCGCGACCGCGTCGCGCGGGGGGGCGCCATCGATCGCGGAGTCGAAGCTGTCGCTGCCGACGACGAGCACACGGTTGCTCGCCGGGCCGAGGTCGAGGCCCTCGAGGAGCGCGACATGTTCGGGGGCGGCGATGATCGCGGCGCACTCGGTGTGCGCGAAGTCGCGTTCGAGCTCCTGGCCCCGCCGGGTCGCGTTCCCGCCGACCAGGACGACGCCCGCGAGCGCCGCGCCGCCGAGGAGGAACAGGTAGGTCGGCCCGTTGTCCAGCAGGACGCCGACGTGGCGGTGCTCGACGCCCTCGACCAGCGAGGCGAGCAGGTCGGCGTGCCGCTGCATCTCGTCGTGGACCTCAGCCCAGGTCCAGGTCCGTCCCTCGAAGCGGAGGCCGACATTGGGGTCGCCGGCCCGCCGCCCAACCACGTCGGCGACCGTCTTGGGAGCCGCTTCGGCAGCCGCGCCCCCGAACGGGTCCTTGATCTCGATCTCGGGCCCGGTCATGGAGCCAGTTCCACGATGTTCAGCGGACGCATGTCGACCCCGTCATGCGATGGAGGTGATCTCGAGGTATTCCTCGATGCCCTCGACGGCGTACTCGCGACCGATGCCGCTCTGCTTGAAGCCGCCGAAAGGCGCGCGGAAGTCCGGGGCGTACTTGTTGATGCCGACCGTCCCGGTCCGCAGCCGTTTGGCGACGTCCATCGCCCGGTCGGTGTCAGCACCCCAGACGGAGCCGGCAAGCCCGTAGTCGGAGTCGTTGGCGATCCTGACGGCCTCGTCGACGTCGCCGTAGCCGATGACCGAGATCACCGGGCCGAAGATCTCCACGCGGGCAATCCGCATGTCGTTGTCGACACCGTCGAACAGTGTCGGCCGGACGTACCACCCTCGTGCGAGGCCCTCCGGACGTCCGGGACCGCCACGCACGATCCTCGCGCCCTCCGTGATCCCGACGTCGATCCACGACGACACGCGGTCGCGCTGTTGCTCGGAGACCATCGGCCCGACCCACGTCTGCTCGTCGTGCGGGTCGCCGACGTCGAGATCGTCGACCATGTCGGCCAGCGCGTCGACGAACTCGTCGTGCTGCTGCGCCGGCACGAGCACGCGCGACTGGGCAATGCATGCCTGCCCGCCGTTGATGAAGGAGGCAAACCGGAGGCCGGGACCGAAGACCTCCGGATCCGCGTCGGGCAAGAGGATCGCTGCCGACTAGCCGCCGAGCTCGAGTGAGCAGCGCTTGACCTGTTCACCGCAGATCGCGCCGATCCGACGACCGACAGCCGTCGAACCCGTGAAGGCCACCTTGTCGACGTCCGGATGCCGAACCAGGTGTTCGGCCGCGTCGTTTCCAGCCGGGACCACGCTGACCACCCCCTCGGGCAACCCGACTTCGTCGATCCACTGCGCCAGCAGGAGCGCGTCGAACGGCGACTGGGGCGCCGGCTTGACGACGACGGTGCAGCCGGCGAGGAGTGCTGGTGCCAGCTTGGCCATGATCGTCACCTGCGGGAAGTTCCACGGTGCGATGGCTGCCACCACGCCGACGGGGACCCGTCGCACCAGCGCGCTGGCACCGATCATGGATGGTCGCTCCTGCTCCCAGGGCGTGTCGTCGGCGAGCTGCAGGGTCGTGTCGAGCAGGGCCCACCCGGCCCAGCTCTGTCCCAGGCGCCCGAACGCGATCGGTGTGCCGATCTCCTCGGTGAGCAGATCGGTCATTTCGTCGAGGCCAGCCTCGTAGCGATCGGCCAGCCGGCGGAGGGCGGCCACGCGTTCCTCGACCGCCATCCGGGGCCAGGGCCCGTCCTCGAAGGCACGTCGTGCCGCCGCCACGGCCCGGTCCATGTCCTCCTCGTTCGCCGCGGGACAGGACCCGAGGAGCGTCTCGTCGTGCGGTGAGACGATCTCGATTCGTTCCCGGCTGGACGGCGCGACCCACTCGCCCCCGATGAACAGGTGTTGCCAGTCCTGTTGTCCGATGCCCATCACGTCACCTCCGCGGCCCGGGCCGCGCGCTGGTTGCTCCATGCCACCGCCGTCACCAGGGCTGCCGGCACCCACATCAGCAGGACCGACCCACCCAGTTCGGTCTCCCCGAGCCAAACCGCCGTCGTCCCGAGCCAGACCAGCTGGCCGTGGTAGGTCAGCAGCGCGACGAAGTGTGGGTGGCGAAGCAAGCCGTCGACGGGCTCGTCAGCCTGGTCACGCCCGAGCCAGGTCGCGAGCCCGACCGTCAGCAGCGACATGAAGAACATCCCCACCTGGCTCATGACGGGGAGGCCGAACCAGAAGCCGTCGCCGTCGTAGGCGAAGACCTCGCCGAGGAACCACTGGTCGCCGAGCTGGGCGATCGGATCGAAGAGGAACACGGCCCAGACGGCAAGCATCACGCCGAGTGCCAGCTCGTGCCATGTGCGGCGCCCACGGGTCCGCCACGGTCCGCTGGCCAGCAGGCGCCCGCCGGCATATGCGAAGTACCCCATGAAGGTGTACGAGAAGGAGACCATCAACGGCGCCTCGCCGATGAAGAGCTCCTCGCCCTTGAGTGCCTGGTTGAACTCGTAACCCGTGTAGGGGATCCCCCAACGGACCGACGCGTTCTCGGAGATCACCCCGACCAGGAGAGCACCGACGAAGTAGATGCCGGTCCGGCGCCAGCCGAGGTCGCGGGACGCTCGCCAGAAGAAGACGATGCCGAACAGCGTCACGTACCAGCGGCCGACCAGCGTGCCGACGACCTCGTCCACGCTCCCTCCCGGCCGCGCCCGATCCCGAACAGGGGCAGCATAGGTCCCACACCGCAAACCTGACACGAGCGTCAGTGTTGGGGTCAGCGCCGGACTCATAGCCTCGCGCGCCGGAGGACCGATGCGCGCACGATGGTTGGCTGGCATGGCGCTGGCCGTCGCGATGGCGGCGGCCTGTTCTTCCTGGCGCGCAACTGGTGAGCCCTCCCCATCCCCCACGCCAGCACCGGATCCCGCGGCGGTCGGCGTCGAGGTCGTGGCCGCCTGCGATGACGACGGCAGCCCCCGGGTCGTCGAGGTCGCCGCTGGACCGACCCCGACCACGGTCGGCGCCGTCGCCTTTCCGTGCGCGGCCCAGGTCGTTGTGGCCGACAGGCCCGGCCAGCTCGTGCAGGTCGTCGCCGCGGGCCTGGCGGCGCGCCTCGGCCTGCCGTTCTTTCCGGATGCGGAGTCGGCCGCGTCCACGGAACTGGCGACCATCGTCGTCACCGACCACCGGGCGTCGCCGACGCCGCAGCCCGGCACCGGACCGGGAGCGACGCCCGGACGAACGCGCAGCCCGGCGACCGACCCGACGTCCGTGACGTTGGCCGGACCGACGCCGACGTCCTTGGCGGCGGCGGTCGCCCGACGCACCCACGACCGCCGCGCGGTGCTGCTCGGACCCGCTGACGAACTGCTCGTCGGCCTGCGCGAGGTCGCCGCACACGGCGGCATCCTCCTGCCGTGGGACGGCTCGGACGAGCTCGTCGGCGACCTGCGGCAGGCGGGCTTCGAGGTCGCAACAGTCAGCCCGCAGCCTGCTCCGGCCGTCACGCCACCCTCCTCGGCAAGTCCACACGCCGCGCCACCAGCCGCCGTCGCAGCGCCTGGATTCCCCCAGCCCGGCACCGACCTCTGGCTCGTCGAGGAGGACACCGACCTCGAGCGGCCGTGGCTCGACGTGGCTGCCGCCGTGACACGCGCGCAACGGGTGCTCGCGGTCGCCGACGACCCCCGGACGCATCGACCTCTCCAGCAGCTGATCGACGAGCTCGGCGACGGGCTCGTCAACATCCGGCGCAGCGCCACGATCGCGGCCTGGGACCCATGGCAGCTCGACGTCGTGCTGGGCGGCACGCAGCTGCCGGGCGGCGGCTACACGATCTTCCCGGCGAGGAGGATCGTGGCGCTCTACGGGCACCCCAATTTCGCCGGGCTGGGCGTCCTCGGGGAGCAGGGCCCGGCCGATGCCGTCGCGCGGGCGATGGAGGTCGCGGCACCGTACGCCGAGGGCGATGTGCCGGTGGTCGCCGGATTCGACCTCATCACGACCCTCGCCTCCGCTGGTCCGACGGGTGACGGCGACTACAGCGAACCGCTCGACCCCGACGTCGTCCGGCCGTGGGTCGAGGCCGCGGGCGAGGCAGGCATGTACGTCCTGCTCGACTTCCAGCCGGGCAGATCGAGCTTCATGGACCAGGTCCCGATGTACGAGGAGTTCCTGCTGCTGCCGCACGTCGGGGTTGCCCTGGATCCCGAATGGCGACTGCGCCCAAACCAGGTGCACCTGCGACAGGTCGGGTCGGTGTCCGCCACCGAGATCAACGACGTCGCCGGTTACCTCGCGGGCCTCGTCCGAAAGCATGCACTGCCCCAGAAGCTGCTCGTGGTCCACCAGTTCCGACTGAGCATGATCCGCGACCGCGACGTCCTCGAGCACCCGGCCGAGCTGGCGGTCCTGATCCACATGGACGGCCAAGGGCCGATCGACACCAAGGGCGAGACGTACCGCGCGATCACGACCGGATTCGAGGACCGCGTCTGGTGGGGGTGGAAGAACTTCTACGACGAGGACTCGCCGACGCCGAGCCCGGAGCACACGATGAGCCAGTCGCCCTCGCCACTGTTCGTGTCCTACCAGTGACGGCCTGGCGCCGTCATGCCTCCAGCGCGAGACGGGCCAACAGCTCGACCAGGACGTGGAACTCGGGCTCGTAGTCCGCGTCCGGATGCGCCCGGGCCAGGTCGGCCAGGCCGGTCGTTGCCGCCACGGCGAGGACGGCGACCTGCTCCGGCGGTCGCGCGAGCTCGACGTCGAGCCGATCGGAAACCTCTTCCAACAGGTCCGTGACGCGGTCGATCTGGCGGCGTTGGAGCTCGGCCAGGCGCTGGCTGACCTCCGGATCGCGCGCTGCCAGCGCGCGCGCCTCGACGTCGAGGTTGGACCACTCCCATTCGGGCTTGGAGGGTCCGGTCGGTGAGGTGACGGCGCCGATGACCCCCTCGAGCGAGTCCTCGGCCAGGGCGGCCCGCTGGTAGCGCTCCATGGACTCGCGGGAGCGCTGCTCGAGGACCGCGAAGAACAGGTCGACCTTGGAGGTGAAGTTCGAGTAGATCGCGCCCTTGGTGAGCCCCGCCCCCTCGGCCACGCCGTCCAGCGTCACGTTGTGGTAGCCGAACTCGAGGAACTGCTGCTCCGCCGAGGCCAACAGGGACCGGCGGGTCTGCTCCCGGCGTGCCTCGGGAGTCGTGATCTCGTCCGTCATGTGCGCATCGTGCCACGCGCACGACCTGTCCATCGGGACGGTGCACCGTCCGGGTCGTCCCGGCCGGTCAGATACCGTCGGTATCCAACAAGGGCCGACGGAACGGGATCACGTGGCTCGCCTCGCCTCCTGGCCGCACGGCCCTCGACTTCGGGCTGGCATGACCGCCCTCATCGGGCTCGTGGCTGTCGTCGTCGGCGGCACGGACGCGTTCCTCCTCGCCTACGCAGGCGACGCGGACGAGGTCGCCCTCGAGGACGTGATCGCCGACTTCCGCAGCGAGGCGTCCCCGGATTCCTCGGACTCGCCCCGTCCGGCCTCGCCCAGCGATGCCACCGACGCACCATTCGGATCTCCGAGCGCAGTGCCGTCACCGACAGCGAATGCGACCGAGGCGCCGACCGGCTCGCCGACGATGGCACCGACGCCACGCCCATCGGCGAGCCCCACGAACACGGGCCTTCGCCGCCCCGTCCCGGGCGTGTACGTCTACGCGACCGAAGGTGGCGAGTCGGTCAGCCTGCCGGGAGGATCGCGCGAGTACCCCTCCGAGACGTTCGGCGTCGTCCGACACCTGGACGGCTGTGGCTGGACGATGGAGCGCAAGATCCTCGAGCAGCACGAGGAGAAGAGCACCTACTGCTCCATGGGCTCGCAATTGCTCCAGTCCCGCTACGAGACGACGATCGAGTTCTTCGGCGCCCGCGAGAAGGAAATCCTCGTCTGCGACCCGCCGGTGATCCAGGGCGATCTCGAGGCTCCCAGCGGGTCGACGCGCACGGGGTCGTGCGATGGTGAGACGGTCCATTCCGAGGGAACGGCCACGTTCCATGAACTCACGACCCTGACCATCGGCGGACAGGAGGTTCGGGCCATGCACGTCACGATCGAGGGTGTCTCCTCGGGAGAGGCGACGGGAACCTCGCGGATGGAGCTGTGGGCGCATGCCGAGACCGGGCTGCCGCTCAAGCTGATCCGCTGGTCGGAGTCGAAGACCAACCGATTCGGCGCGGGCGTCACCTACACCGAGTCGGTCACGTTCACGCTCACGAGCCTCTCGCCCCAGGGCTGAGAGCACACGGTTCAGTCCGGCAGGGCACCTGCCTCCCGCAGCGTCGCCACGCGCGCATCGTCATAGCCGAGCTCGGCAAGGATCTCGGCCTCGTGCTCGCCGATCGTCGGCGCCATCCGTGGCGGCGGCAGGGTCTCGTTGCCGAAGTGCGCCGGGAACGAGAGCATGTCGGCACCGTGCTCGGCGTGCGGGAAGATCGAGAAGCGAGCCTGGAACTGCGGGTCGTCGACGATGTTCTCGGGGGTGTTGACCGGCGCGATGGGCGTGTTGACCTCGTCGGACCATGTCAGCCACTCGGCCGAGGTCTTCGTGCGGAAGATCTCGCGAAGCTCGGCCTGGAGCTCGAGGTTGCCCTTGGCATGGTCGGCATACTCGGAGCCGGGCCATTTCTCGAACAGGTCCATGCGGTCCAGCGCGGCACAGAAGTTCTTCCAGAACGCCTGCTCGGAGGCCATGAACAGCACGTGCCCGTCCACCGTTTCGTAGATCTGGTAGCGGACGCCCTCCCACATGCCGGCCGTCCCGGGTGCGCGACGCTCCCAGTTGTCGGCCTTGTTGCCGGTGACCTCGTCCTCGGGGCGGCGGTAGGCCAACCAGGTTTCTGACCGGTACCAGTCGAAGAAGGCGGCGCCGTCGGACTGGGCGAGGTCGATGAAGCAGCCCTCCCCCGTCTCACGGGCACGTAGGACGCCGGCCAGGACCGAGAACGCACCGATGATCGGCGTGGCGTAGATGCCAATCGAGACGTGCTCGGGAATGCGTGTGAATCCGTCGTCGTCCACCTGCGGCGTCACGATGCCAGCCCAGGTGTCATACGCGATCCCGTGGCTCGGCATCGACTTGTAGGGGCCCGTCATGCCGTAGCCGCTGACCGCACAGAACACGATCTTCGGGTTGACCTTCCGGAGCTCCTC
>JAWWBG010000109.1:0-8922 GCA_033721095.1 Nitriliruptorales bacterium | reverse complement strand
CGGCAAGCAGATTCGCCAGGTCGCGTCGGTCCTCGTGTCCTTGGACGAGGCGGTCATCGACGGCGCCGTTGAGGCGGCGGTCTCCTCCGAGATCTGGGAACCGCTCGTCCATGCCGGCGTTGCCGCCGAGCACCTCCCGCCGGATGTCCGGGAGCGCCTGGCCGCCATCATCGAGCGACATGGTGATGGGCTCGCTGCGCGCTTCGACGAAGCCGCCTCCCGCCTCGGTCACGACGGGTTGCGACAGCGCCTCCTGGGGTAGCGGCCCGGCTCGGACCCACCGGCGGAACGCCCCGAGAATCGGTGACACATACCCATCGGAATGCTGCTTTACTTTCCGTCCTCGTTGTCAAGTGGGATGTGACAACGCCGGGGGAGGCAGTCGCCGTGAGCTCCAACGTCCTCGTTCGCAGTGCGGCCGGGGTCCTCGACACCGCTGGTGCCATGGCCGCGGTGGCGTTCGAGGGACTGCGCAACACGTGGCGGATCAAGCAGTGGTGGGGCGAGTTCCTCGAGCAGGCCTGGTTCCTCGTGTCGGTCACGGCGCTGCCGGTCTTCCTCATCTCGATCCCGCTCGGCGCGACGATCTCCTTGCAGGTGGGTGACCTTGCGCGACAGCTGGGCGCCCAGTCCTCGACCGGCGCCATCATCGCCGTCGGCGTGGTGCGAGAGGCTGCGCCCATTGCCACCGCCGTCCTGATCGCCGGCGCGGGCGGCTCGGCGATCTCGGCGGACATGGGCTCGCGGAGGATCCGCGACGAACTGGACGCGATGGACGTGATGGGGATCAACCCGATCCATCGGCTCGTCACCCCGCGCATCTGGGCCGCCGTCGTCACCGGCATGCTGCTTGTTTCGCTGGTCATCATCTCCGGCATCGGTGGCGGCTACTTCTTCAACGTCATCGTCCAGGGCGTCACCCCCGGCGCCTACTTCGCCGGCGCCACCACCCTCCTCCAGTTCGCCGACCTCGTCCAGGCGCTGGTGAAAGCCGGGGTCTTCGGATTCCTCGCGGCCGTCGTCGCCTGCGCCCAGGGGATGAACTGCGACAAGGGCCCCGTCGGCGTCGGTCGCGCCGTCAACCGCGCGGTGGTGAACACCTTCGTCCTGCTGTTCGCCGCCAACTACGTCATCAGCTCCATCTACCTGGTGCTGATCCCCCAGAAGCTGTGACATGACGGTCGAGGTCGTTCCGAGCAGGTCCTTCCCCATGCGGGTCGCGGTACGGACCGTCGGCCAGGCGGCCGAATGGATCCGGGCCTTCGGCGGGTTCCTCACCGGCTTCGTCGTGCCGGTCGTCTTCCACGCCGTCGCAACGGTGATCGGACGGCTGCGCTACCGCAACGTCGTGATCAACCAGATCTCCGACATCACGATCGGTGTCGGTGGCTTCGTCATCGGCGGCGGGATGGTCTTCGTGATCGTCTCCTTGTCGTTGTTCGCCGGCGCCGAGGTGGGTCTGCAGGGATTCACGGGCCTCTCGCAGATCGGCGCGGAGTCCTTCATGGGGCTCGCCGGCTCGTTCGCCAACGTCCGCGAGATCACCCCGGTCATCGCAGGCGCGGCGCTGGCCGCCCAGGTGGGCACGGCCTTCACGGCCGAGCTCGGCGCCATGCGCGTCTCCGACGAGATCGACGCGCTCGAGGTCATGGGCCTGCCGCCGATGACCTACCTGGTGTCGACGCGGCTCGTCGCGACGCTGTTGGCCGTCGTGCCGCTCTACCTGATCTCGCTGTACGTCAGCTTCTTCGCGACCCGCCTGATGTCGGTGGACGTCTTCGGGCTGTCGCCGGGCGTGTACGACTTCTACTTCCAGGCCTACCTGCCGTCGATCGACATCTTCTACAGCGTCCTCAAGGTCATCATCTTCTCGATCCTGGTCGTGCTCATCCACTGCTACTACGGCTATCACGCATTCGGCGGGCCCGCCGGCGTCGGCCAGGCCGTCGGGCGTGCCGTCCGGACGTCCATCATGACCCTCGTGGTCGTCAACCTCTTCCTGTCCTGGGTGTTCTGGGGCGGCGGCTCGACCGTCACGATCACTGGCTGACTGATGCTGGAGTCGATGGGGGATCGCGAGAAGCTGCTGGTCGGTGCCGCCAGCTTCATCGTCGTCCTCGCACTGATCTGGGCGGGCCTGCGGATCACGGCCGGTGTCTACGAGGGCGGCTACGAGATCCGCGCCGTCTTCACGCACGTCGGCCAGGGCCTCGACCCCTTCAGCGACGTGCGGGTGCGGGGTGTTCGCGTGGGTGGCGTCACCGACCTCGAGCTCGACGCCAACGGCAATGCGGTCGTCACGATGCTCATCGAGGACGACGTACGCATCGCCACCACCGCGACGGCCTCCATCGAGCCGCTGTCGATCTTCGGCCCGAAGTTCATCGAGCTCGATCTCGGGGCTGGCGAAATCAGCGGACCGTTCCTGTAGCCCGACGAGGACAACCCGCCGATCATTCTCGACACGCGCGCCCCGACCTCGCTCGAGGACATGTTCGATCGGGCCGACGAGGTCCTCAACGCGATGGAGCCGCAGGACCTGTTGACGATCGTCCACAACCTGGCCGAGTCGCTGGACGGCAACGGTGCTCGGTTCGATCGGATCCTCGACGACCTCGCGATCCTCGGGGACCTCGCCGGCGAGACGTCTGACCAGGCCCGTCAGTTCGTCGGTGACGCGGCGCGACTTGGCAGTGCGGTTGGCGGACGCGGTGACGAGATCGTCCGGACGGCACGCAACCTCAACCAGCTGCTGCCCGACCTGACCGACCGCGAGGACGATTTCTCCCAGCTGCTGGACCAGGCCAGTCGGCTGGCCCAGGAGACGACGGCACTCCTCACCGACAACGCCCAGGAGATCAGCGACGTCCTCGAGACGCTCGTCACGATCGCCTTCCCGGCGCTCCAGGCAGCCTCCAGCAACCTCGACGCCCTGCCCGACTTCGTTCGAGCGCTCGCGCGGTTCTTCCAGGTCCTCAGCGACGTCATCCACGTGCCCGGTGCCAACGGCGAGGTCATCGGCGGCATCGAGAGCTTCATGCCCGACAACCCGTGCGAGCTCTTCGAGTTCTGTCCGACCGAGCTGCTGCCATGAACCTGCGCTCCGCCGGGTTCCGGTTCCTGCTCTTCACGGTCGCGACGGGCCTGCTGACGTTCGGGATCAGCGCCGCCATCGTCAAGTTCACGTTCGACGAGCAGGTCACCCTCACCGCCGAGTTCGAGGACGTGACGGGCCTGTTCCTGGGCGACAACGTTCGGATCGCGGGTGTGACCGTTGGCAAGGTCGCCGGCATCGAGGTCGATGCCGGTCGGGCGGTGGTCGAGTTCGACGTGAACGCCGACTTTCCGGTCCCGGACGATTCTGCCGTGACCGTCAGCTGGCTCAACCTCATCGGTCAGCGCCAGGTCGACATCATCCCCGGCGAATCCTCGACGTTCTTCGCGGACGGTGACCGGATCGTCAACACCATCGCCGTCACCGACATCGGCACGGTGGCCGACCAGCTCGGCCCGTTCTCGCAGGTCCTGAACCCCGCCCAGATCAACGAGCTGCTGGAGACGATCTTCGTCGCGCTGGAGGGCCGCGAAGGCGACGTCTCCAGCCTTGCCGCCGACGTGACGACGATCCTGGCGACGTTGGCCGATCGCGACGAGACCATCCAGCGGCTGCTCGAGGACTACGCCACCGTCGCCGGCGCGCTGTCCGAACGCGACGTCCAGCTCAAGACAATGGTGGACAACCTGCTGCTCATCGCCGAGGAGTTCGCCGAGAGCGACCATCTGCTGGCCGCCGCCCTCGAGGATGCCGGGGGTCTGTCCGCCGAGCTCAACGGCTTCCTCCAGCGCAACGAGCAGACGCTCGGCGAGGTCATCGCCGACATCGCCGGGATCACCGACATCGCCGTCGACCGTCTCGACACCCTCCAGAACATCGTCGACGAGCTGCCCGCCGCAGCCCGTGACCTGTTCTCGACCACCCGCCGAGGCGACTTCCTCAACATCGACTTCGACTGCCTCCAGTTCTCGCTGCCACCGTGCCTGGCCCCGTCCAACGAGGGCCTCGGTGCCTCCAACAACGCGTCGACGTCATCGATCCGGTGGCTCATGCTCGGAGGTCTCGCACCATGAGGGACTGGTGGCGGGAGTTCTCGTTCGAGGACATGAATCGGGCGACCGTCGGCGTGCTCGGGATGGCGACCGTGGCGGCGCTGGTCGCGATCACCTTCGCCATCGGATCGCTCGGGCTCCTCGAGGACACCTACGAGATGAGTGGTGTGTTCGAGGACGGCTCCGGCATCAAGGGCGGCGCGCCCGTGCGCCTGGCCGGGGTCGAGGTCGGCGAGGTCACCGGGGTGTTCCCCGACTTCGAGCTGGGCCAGGTCGTCGTGACCTGGCATGTCGACCGGGCGGTCGACCTCGGCCTGGAGACCGAGGCCAAGATCGCGCTCGGCTCGCTGCTCGGGGGCAACTACATCCGCCTGACCAGCATCGTCGAGCCCGCCCCCGGCTGCGACGGCACGGCCGACAACCCCTGCTTCGTCGCCGACCAGGACCCCGACGCCCGGCGCATCCCCCTCGAGCGCACCGACGAGACCATCGGCGTCATCGAGGCCTTCGATGCCGCAACCCGGACCATCGAGGAGCTGGACTCCGACCTGATCAACGACGTGACCGCACAGCTGGCCGAGATCATGGCCGGCACCCGCGACTCGTTGCCGGACCTGGTGACCAACCTGGAGACGGTGGCGGTCGCGCTGTCGTCGCGCGAGGCCGAGCTGACCCGGCTGCTCGAGGATGGCCAGTCGCTGCTGGAGACGCTCAACGCCCGCGACACCGAGATCCTCCGGCTCATCGACGCTGCCGACGAGCTCCTCGACGAACTCGAGACGCGCCAGGAGCTGCTGCGGGCGATCCTCGGTGACGGGGCCGACGCGGTCGACACGCTTGCGACCCTGATCGCCGACCATCGCGCCGAGATCCAGAAGATCACCGACGACCTGCACGTGACGCTGCTCGCTGCTGGCGAGCGCATCCCGCAGCTCAACGAAGGACTCGCTCTGTTCGGCCCGACCTTCCAGGGCCTCGGTTCGGTCACCAATGCGGGTCCGTGGATCGACTTCGTCGTCTACGAGCTCGGCCCCGTGAACTTCGACCAGTGAATGCCCACATGCGCCGATGGCCCCGCCGCGTGCGGTGGGTCGCCGGCCTGCTCGCGCTCGCCATCATCGCGACGGGCTGCCGCCGCCCCGGCGACGGCGGCTACGAGCTGTCGGCCTGCTTCGAACGTGCCGTGGCCCTGTTCGAACAGTCACGTGTCAAGGTGATGGGGGCCGACGTCGGGCTGGTCAACTCGATCGAGATCGACGGCGACCAGGTCTGTGTCCGCATGCAGATCGACGCCGAGGTGCCGTTGCCCGCCGACGTCCAGGCAGCCATCCTGCCGCTGACCCTGATCGGCGAGCGCAACATCCTGCTGTTCCCGCCCTGGCAGCCCGGCGACGACCTCATCGAACCCGGCACCCGCATCGAGAACACCCGCGTGCCGGTGGAACCCGACGACGTCCTCGACGCCCTGACCGAGTTGGTCAACGCGATCGATCCCGAACGTGTCGAGGCGTTCCTGGCCGACGCAGCTGCCGCCGTCGACGGGCGCGGTGAGGCCTTCAACAACGCCGTTCGACAGGGCGCCCGCCTCACGCAGGTCATCGCCGAACGCGACCAGCAGCTGCTCGCCGTCGCCGACACCCTGCGGCAGCTCGCCGAGCGCCTCAACACCCGTGACGCCCAGCTGCGCCGACTGATCAGCACGTACGCCGCGACGACGAAGGTCCTCGCCGAGGAACGCGCCGCCATCGAGCAGTTCATCGAGGCCACGGCCCGGCTCATGGACGAGGGCGCCATCCTCATCGAGTCCTACGAGGAACACCTGGCCGAGGATCTCGCCCAGATCGCCGAGATCGCGCTGGTGATGCGGGCCAACGTGGCCTCGCTCGACCAGTTCATCGCTGCCCTCCCGCCGGTCGCCGACGTGCTGCGGAAGGGTCACGACCCCGAGACCCATTCGATCGTCATCCGCGTGAGCGGCGGGCCGGTGTTCAACGAGCTGCTGGCCGACCTGCTGGCCGCGATGGGCGTGGATCCGATCTGCATCGAGCTGCCGGACACGACATGCGAGTGATGGGCACGCTCCGAGGACCTGCCGGCATGGTCGGCTGGCTGCTCGCGGTCGCGCTGGTGATCGCTGGATGCTCACCGCAGACCGCAGGTGCGCCGTCGGATGGGCAGTTCATCAGTGCCCGGTTCGAGACCGTTCGCAACCTGGTCCCGGGACACGCCGTGCGGGTGGCCGACGTCCAGGTCGGGTCGGTTTCGACCGTCGAGCTCGACGAGGACTACCGCGCCGTGGTCACGATGATCATCCAGCCCGACGTGCGCATCCCGGTCGGCACGGTCGCGGCGATCCAGAAGACGTCGCTGTTGGGCGAGAACTTCGTCGGCCTGCGATTCCCGGAAGACTTCGACCCGGAGGCGGGGCCGTTCCTCCGTTCGGGCGACATCATCGAGGACACCGACATCGTTGCCGACATCGAGCAGATCGCCGGCCGCGCGGCCGAGTTCGTCGGTGCGCTCGCGGTCGAGGATCTCAGCACGATCTTCGACGCGGCGTCGGAGGGCCTGGTCGGGAACGGCCAGCTGATCAACACGCTGATCGCGGACCTCGCGGCGGTCGCCGCTGCGTACGCGGACAATGCGCCGTCCGTCGCCTCCGCCATCGATGACTTCGGTCGACTCGGCGGCGAACTGGCCGACGGCACCGACGAGCTGTTGTCCATGCTGGACTCGGTCGAGGGCTTCACGGCGGCCACGGCACGGCAGCGGACCAAGCTGGTCGGGCTGCTCGGGGACATCAGTGACCTGGCGGCGATCATCGACGCGACCCTGGTCGGCGAGTCGACCACGGCCCTCGAGGACGCGCTCACCAGCCTCGCGCCGGTGGTTCGCACGCTCGTGTCCGAGCGGGCCACCGTCGAGCTGCTGCTGGACGGGCTGGAGGACTTCGTGCGCCAGATCCAGCTGGCCGTCAGCTCGTCGTTGACGGCCGTGTTCGGGTTCCTCAACCCGGCCGGCCCGCCATCGTCGAGCGCGTCGCTGTCGCAGGAGCAGCAGCTGGTGCTGCTGATGGAGCCGGCGCCATGATCAGTCGTCGCATCATCGTCAACGTGCTCACGTTCATCGTGCTCGGCTCCGTGCTGACCTACTGGGTCATCGACACCTACCTCGGTGTGGGTTTCGGCGCCGAGCCCTTCGAGACGGTGCTCGCCGAGTTCGAGGAGTCACCGGGCCTCCGGCCCGACTACCAGGTGTCCTATCTCGGCCACGACGTGGGGCTCATCGGTCCCGTGACGCTCGAGGGCGACCGGGTGGTCGTCGAGCTGCGCCTCAACGTCGGCGAGGAGCTTCCGCAGGCTGTCACGGCAGCCGTTCGTCGGCGTTCCGCGGTCGGTGAGCCCTACGTCAACCTCGAACCCAAGCCGGGCACCGATCCCGGGCAGGGTCCGCGCCTGGGCGACGGCGACCGGATTCCGATCGAGGACACCTCGGTCCCCCTGTCGTACGAGGAGGTCTTCGCCGCCGTCGACAACCTGCTGTCCGCAGTCAATCCCGAACACGCTGGCACGCTCGTGCGCGAGCTGGCGGCTGGTCTCGAGGGGACCTCCGAGACCTTCCGGTCCTTCCTGGTCGACGTCGAGGACATCACCTCCAGCTTCGCGGAGAACCGCGACGAGCTCCAGGCGCTGACCGATGAGCTGACGGCGTTGACCCGCACCTTCGCGAGCCAGGCGGGACCGATCGGCAGCTCGATCGACAGCCTCGACGACGTGACCGAGACCCTCGCCAGCTCCCGGGAGCTGTTGGTCAAGCTGACGGAGGAAACGCCAGCACTGACCACGCGGCTGGCCGATCTGTTCAGTGACAGCCGCGACGAGCTCAGCTGTGTGATCGACGTCCTGGCCGACGTCGGGCTCGAGCTCGGCGACGACGAGTCCGCCGAGCAGCTCGAGGACGTCTTCAACGACACGCAGTTGCTCCTGGACATCCTCGCGGACGTGGAGTCGATCCAGCCCGATGGGTCGTGGTTGCGCGTCAAGTTCTTCTTCAACGACAGCAGCGGCAACCCGACCAACGTCCACAGCCCGTCGAAGCCCTTCCCCGAACCTCCCGCGCCACAGCAGTGCGACGTGGACATCAGCGAGGTTCCGGGGCTGCACGCAGCGGCAGCCAGCGCGGGCGACGCCGAGGTCTCGGCCCCGGCGGGGGAGCGCAGCGACTCGCCGGTCGCGCCGGACGAGCGCTCGCCGGACGAGGAGGTCGAGGAGCTCGCGTCCAGCGAGTCGCCGTTCGCCCCGTCGGTCATCAACCCGCTCCTGGCACTCCCGTTGTTGGCGCTGATCGTCCTGGTTGCCTTCTGGCGGCCGTGGCGGTTGCTCGGCATCGGCCGCACGGATGGCTGACGAGCTCGACGGCTCGGGGTTCGGCGACGAGCAACCGACCCGGCCCAGGCACGGGCGGGGACCCACGGCCCTGCGCGTGTCCCCTCCCTCGATGCTCGGGGTCCTGCTGCTCGTCGCGGTCGTTGTCGCGTTCCTGCAGTGGCAGCGAGCCAACGACCTTGCCAATGATGCTGACCGCCGGTCGTCGGCCGCTGCTGCTGCCAGCGACTTCGTCACCGAGCTCCTCGGCTACGACCATCGCGATCTCGACAGCCACGAGCAACGCATCGGCCAGTCAGCGACCGATCGCTTCCTCGCCGAGTACCAGCGCGCGCTCGACGGTGGCCTCCGTGACAACATCGTCGCCCTCGAGGCCGTCGCCACCGTGACCGTTCGGGATGTCTTCGTCGGCGACGTGTCGAGCGATCGT
>JAWWBG010000108.1:0-8922 GCA_033721095.1 Nitriliruptorales bacterium | reverse complement strand
GCGCTCCCCCGCGTCCCCGGACGTCGGCTCGTCGTCGGGTGGCAGGTCGGGCAGCTCGCCCTCCCAGACCCCTTCGTCCTCTTCGGCGATCGGCCAAGCAGCGGCGGAGGCCTCGGGCGACTCGGCGGCCTGCGCGCTCGGCTCCTGGACCGGCTCAGGTTCGGGCTCGGGTTCTGGCTCCGGCTCAGGTTCGGGTTCGGGCACCGGCTCGGGTTCGGGCTCCGGCTCGGGTTCGGGCTCTGGCTCGGGTTCGGGCTCGGCCACGACCTCGGGCTCCGGCTCGGGTTCCGGCTCCGGCTCGGGTTCGACCTCGACGGGGGCCGTCTCAACGATGGCCTCCGGCACCTCGGCCTCGTCAGCCGGCTCGCGGACATTGACCTGCTTGGCGTGGTCGGCCATGGCCTGGTCGAGATCGGTCGGGCCGGGCGCGTCGCCGAGGAGGGTCTCCCGCTCGATGACGTTGCCGTCCTCGTCCGTCTCGATCGGCTCCTTGACGCCGGGCCACGGCTTGGCGACGCGTGACGCCAGGAAGAAGTCCTTGCGCAGCGGCCAGCCCTCGAAGTTCTCGACGTTGAGGATGCGGGGGGTGAGCCCGGGATGCCCCTCGAACTCGATCCCGAACATGTCCCAGGTCTCGCGCTCCATCCAGTTCGCGCCGGCATACAGGCCGGTCAACGTCGGCAGCACCGGCGCCTCGCGGCCGCCCGGCACGTTGGCCTCGAGCAGGACGCGCATCCCGGTCGAGGTGGAGTACAGGACCGCGACGACCCGGAAGCCGTCCTCCCGGTTGTCGACGCCGAACAGGCAGTCGAACAGGTCGAAGGCCAAGGCCGGATCGTCGCGCAGGGCCTCGGCGACGGCGACCCAATGGTCGGCGCTGACGTGCAGCGTGAGGGTGTCGTACTCGTCGGTGACGCCGGTCACCGCGCGCTCGTCCACGTGCGTCGCCAGGACCCTGAGCAGGTCCGCGGGCTCGAGCGCCGGGGCAGCGGTGGCCAGGACGTCGCTCATCGGCTCACGCCTCGGCCGGAGCAAGCTCGGGATCCGGTGCGTCGTCGCCCCCGACGATGATGGGCCGACGCTCGGCGAACCGCTGCTTGAGCGATTCGCCCTGGATCCGGTCCTGGAGCGCCAGGATCCCGTCGAGGAGCGCCTCTGGCCGCGGCGGGCAGCCCGGCACGTAGACGTCCACCGGAATGATCTGGTCGACACCCTTCGTGACCGAGTAGCTGTCCCAGTACGGCCCGCCGCAGTTGGCGCAGGACCCGAAGCTGATGACGTACTTGGGCTCGGGCATCTCCTCGTACAGGCGCTTGACGGCGGGCGCCATCTTGTCGGTCAACGTGCCCGAGACCACCATGAGGTCGGCCTGGCGCGGGCCGTGCGCAAACGGGATGACCCCGTGGCGAATGAAGTCGTGCCGCGACGTCGATGCCGCAATGAACTCGATGGCGCAGCACGCCAAGCCGAAGTTGAAGCACCAGAGGCTGTAGCGACGCCCCCAGTTGAAGACGAACTTCATCGGCTTGGGCAGCTCGACCTGGTCCATCACTCCCATACGAGCACCTTCTTGCGCCACGCGTACACGAGCCCGATCGCCAGGACGCCGATGAAGATGAACATCTCGACGAGCGCGAACGTCGGCGTCACCACCGAGCCGGTCTCCTCGAGCCCGCCAAGGATCAGCGCCCACGGGAACAGGAAGACGGATTCGACGTCGAAGATCACGAACAGGAACGCGAACACGTAGTAACGGATGTTCATCTGGCTCCAGCCGGTGCCCACCGCCTCGACACCGCACTCGTAGGTCGTGAGCTTGAGCGGCGAGGGCACCGTCGGGCGCATCAGCCGGTTGAGGAGCATGATGACCGCGTAGAGCGCGATCGCGAGCAGGGCGAGGATGGCGAAGGCCCCGTACTGCTCGTAGAACGTCACCCGAGCCTCCGGGGTCGGCTGGCACGAAGCCCCGGAGGGCCGTCGGCGCCATGGCTGGCGGACCACACCCACACCTGCAGCCAAGCCCGCGGCTGGAGATGGGGAGGGCAGGTGCGGATGCTAGCAACGGGGCCAGAGGCCACCCCAACGCCTGCTCAGCGCGACTTCGGGGGCAGCGTCGGTGGCGCACCGACGCCACGGTCCAGCCTCTAGCCTCGCCGCGCGAGGTCGAACATGGGCGAACCACTGTTCAGCGGCTACGACGTTGGCCAGTTCTTCGACGAGGTCATGGCGGCGGACGGACAGGTCCGGCCGCACTACCGCGCCGTCGTCGATCGCCTCCGTGCCTTGTCCCCCGAGGAGCTCGCCCGGCGGGAGAGCCTCCGCAACGCCATCTTCCGCAGCCAGGGCATCACGTTCACCGTCTACGGCGAACAGGAGGGCGTCGAGCGCACCTTCCCGATGGACCTCGTCCCCCGCGTCATCCCCGCCGACGAGTGGGCCATGCTCGAGGGCGGCCTGGTCCAGCGCGTCACCGCCCTCAACCGGTTCCTCGAGGACCTCTATGTCGGCGAACAGGCCGCAATCCGCGACGGGATCGTGCCCCGATGGCTGGTCACATCAGGCGATGGCTACCAGCGAGAGGCCTTCGGCATCCAGGTGCCCCACGGAGCCCGGGCGCTCGTGGCCGGGATCGACCTCGTCCGCGACGACGCCGGCATCTACCGCGTCCTCGAGGACAACCTGCGCAACCCTTCGGGCATCTCGTACGTCCTCGAGAACCGAGCCGCGATGACCCGGGTCCTGCCCCGGGTCTTCGCGCGGCACGAAGTGCTGCCGGTCGACCACTACGGCGCCATGCTGCTGCGGGCACTGCGGTCCGTCGCTCCCCCAGCCGCCGGCGACCAGCCAACGGTCGTCGTCCTGACGCCGGGCGTGTTCAACTCGGCCTACTTCGAGCACGCCTTCCTCGCCCGGCAGATGGGCGTCGAGCTGGTCGAGGGAGCCGACCTCGTCGTCGACGAACACGTCGTCTCGATGCGCACCACCCGTGGACTTCGCCGGGTGGACGTCATCTATCGGCGGATCGATGACGACTTCCTGGATCCCGTGGTGCTGCGAGCGGACTCGTCGTTGGGTGTTCCCGGCCTCCTGTCCGCGTTGCGCAGCGGGAACGTCACGGTCGCCAACGCCATCGGCAACGGCGTGGCCGACGACAAGGCGTTCTATGCCTTCGTCCCCGACCTGATCCGCTACTACCTCGGTGAGGAGCCGGTCCTTCCCAACGTCGAGACCTACCTGCTCTGGGACGCGGACCAGCGGGCGGAGGTGCTTGACCGGTTGCACGAGCTGGTCGTGAAGCCCGTGACCGCCTCGGGTGGATACGGCATGCTCATCGGACCCGACGCCGACGAGAGCGAGATCGAGGCGTTCCGCAAGCAGATCACGGACGACCCCCGCGGCTACATCGCCCAGGAGGTCGTGCAACTGTCGCGGCACCCGACACTCGTCGGGGATCGGCTGGCCGGTCGCCACGTCGACCTCCGCCCGTTCGTGATCTCCGGCGAAACCGTCGAGGTGGTACCCGGCGGCCTGACACGCGTCGCACTCCGAGAGGGATCGCTGGTCGTCAACTCCTCACAGGGCGGTGGCTCGAAGGACACCTGGGTCCTGGCCGACAGCGGATCGGAGGGCTGATGCTCGCGCGTCTCGCGGAGAACCTGTTCTGGGCGGGTCGCTACGCCGAGCGCGCCGACGACACCGCGCGCCTCGTCGACGTGACCTACCACTCACTGCTGGGCACTGCCGACGCCGACGAGGAGCGGTCGTGGGAGGAGCTGCTCGACGTCCTGCACCAGACTGCGGCGTACGCGGAGCGCGACCAGGCCATGGTGCCGCAGCAGGTCATTCGGTTCCTCATCACGGACCGCGACAACCCGGGCTCGGTGGTGTCGTCGATCGGCCACGCACGACAGAACGTGCGCTCGGTGCGCGAGCACGTTTCGACCGAGGTCTGGGAGGCCATCAATGCCATCGAGCTCGAGCTGCAGGGTCGCGACATCGCCGCCGACGTGGACGAGCGTCCGTACGAGCTGTTGTCCCTCGTCAAGCAACGGAGCCAGACCATCGCTGGTGCCATCACCGAGACCATGCCGCGCGACGACGGCTGGCGCTTCCTGATCCTGGGACGCATGCTCGAGCGCGCCGAGATGACCTGCCGCCTGCTGTCCGTCCGCCTGGGCCAGCTGCTGGCACGGTCAGCGACCCCCGCGTTCCACGACTGGCTGACCGTCCTCAAGTCGGCGTCCGCGCTCGAGGCCTATCGCAAGTCCTACCGCACGTCCATGGAGCCCAGCCACGTCGTCGAGTTCCTGCTGCTGTCGCCCGAGTTCCCGCGCAGCGTGTTCTTCGCCCTCACCAGCGCCGAACACCAGCTGGTTCGCCTGTCGCCCGACAGTGACCAGACCTGGCCGCGTCGACGAGTCGGGCGGCTGCGCTCCGAGCTCGAGTTCTCGTCGGTCGACGAGCTGCTCGCCGCCGACCTCTACGAGTTCCTCGACCACGTCACCGAGGGCGTGCACGGCGTCGCGGAGGCCGTGGCCGCGACCTACTTCCGGCACGGGCCCGCCGGGATGCTCCACCTCATCGAGGCGAGCTGATGCGCTTCGACATCCGGTATCGCACCGTCTTCTCCTACGAGCAGCCGGTGGTCGAGTCCCAGAATGTCCTGCGTGCCTGCCCCGCCTCCGACCAGCACCAGCAGGTCCTCCACTACGACGTTCGCACCACGCCGTCATCGCGTGTCTTCAGCTACTTCGATCACTGGGGCACACGCGTGGACGCCTTCGGGGTGCGGCTCCCCCACGATCATCTGGAGGTGGAGGCGACCGCGTCGGTGGAGACCTTGCCGCGCCAACCGATGACCGCGTCGCCGTCACGCGAGGATCTGCTCGACGACTGGTTTCGTGACCAGCACCTCGAGTTCCTCGAGAAGTCGCCCCACGCCAACGGTGGTCCCCAGGTCGCCGCGGAGGCCCGAGAGGCGACCAAGGACGTCGGGGACGACGTCGTGGGCATGATCCTTGCGCTGCACCGGCACATCGCAACCGGCTTCGAGTACCGGCCCGGGGCGACCTACGTCGGGGTCGACGTCGAGGAGGTGTTCGCGGCACGGGCCGGCGTGTGCCAGGACTTCGCGCACGCGGTCATCGCCATGGCCCGCGCGCTGTCGATCCCGGCCCGGTACGTGTCCGGCTACCTGTTCGCCACCGACGATGCCGAAGGCGCCGATCCCGACGTGGACGAGGTCGAGGTCTCCACGCACGCGTGGGTCGAGTTCGCCGTTCCGTACGGTGGCTGGTGGGCGCTCGATCCGACGAACCGGCAGGAGGGGTCGGTCCGCCACATCAAGATCGGCCATGGCCGCGACTACGACGACGTCGCGCCGCTCCGCGGGGTGTACCTGGGACCCGCCGAGCACGACCTCGACGTGTCGGTCACGATCCGTCGCACGGCCCAGCAGCAACAGCAGCAGTAGCCGCGACGCGCATCTCGAGGCGGGTCAGCCGGCCCGACCGAATCGATTGCCGACGAGCTGGAGCGTGCGCGCCGCCAGCGGCCGGTCCGCCTGCTGCCGCTCCCACTCGGCCTGGCGGCGGCGGGCGGACATCACGACCTCGTGGGTCTCGGGCATGATGAAACGGAATCCGTGCACCGCCGGGCGGCGGTCGAGGACCCCGACGAGTCCCTTCATGGCGGCCGTGGCCGCCGCCGAACGCACCGGCGACTGCTCCAGGCCGGTCATGCGCTGGATGGCCCGCGGCAGCGTGGGGATGGCGGCCGCCTTGATGACCTGGACGCCCGCGATGGCATGCGCGTCACGCCAGTGATCGACGCGCGGCTGCTTGAACCACTCGACCACGTGCATCGCCGCCGGGCTGTAGGCCAGCGACGGGTTGATCTCGTCGAAGTACGCACGCACGTCGTCCGGCGTCGACGGCACGAGCTCGCCGGGAAACCCGATCAGCTCGGTGCCGATGGCGGCCTCCCGCCAGTACTGCCGCCGTTCGGCCTCGGTCAGCGGCTCGTTGAACCGCTCGAAGCACGTGAGGGCGGAGTGCCAGCCGGTCACGTGCACGTACAGCAGGTGCTCGTGTTCGAGCGCGGCGAAGGGCCTGCCGGTCGTCGGGTCGACGCCCTTGACCTTCTTGTGCAGCGCGTGCAGCTGGCGCGACAGTGCCTCGACCGTCCGCATGTCGGCGAGCGCAAAGGCGGCGAAGAAGTGCCCGGTCCGGCGCAGCCGCCCGTTGGGGTCGCGTTGGTAGTCGCTGTACTCGGCCACGCCGGTCCCGACCGGGGTGCGCACCATCTGCACGATCACCGAGCGATAGGCAGCGACGAGATTGCTGGAGGACATCCACACGCGCCAGGCCATCGTGCCGGGACCGAACAGCCCGTCGTCCCGGCGCGGTCCCGCCGGTGCCTTGAAGGGCTTGCGTCGGGTGGGCGTGCCGGCAGCCATCGGTCGCCTTTCGGTGTCCGCGAGGAGTCTATCTGATTTCCCGCTCAATTGAGCGGTAATATGCGAGCCGTCGGGACGGGAGGCCGCGTTCATGCCCACGCAGGAGGAGCGGCGCGCCGCCTCCCAGGCGGCCCTGCTGGAGGCAACCGTCGACTGCCTGGCCGAGGGCGGGTACGCGACGCTCTCGACGCGGGAGATCTCCCGTCGGGCCGGCGTGGCCCAGGGCACCCAGCGGCACTACTGGCCGACGAAGGCGGGCCTGCTGATGGCAGCCATGCGCCACGCCAAGGCCGGGCTCGCCGTCCGCGCCCTCGAACGCCTGAGAACGTTGGGGCCACTGGACGCGACCAGCGTGGCCCAGGGCGTGGACCTTGCCTGGGAGCTGCACCGGGGTCGCGAGTTCCGCGCGCTCCAGGCGCTGTGGCAGGCAGCAGCCGATGACCGCGACGTCGCCGACGTCGCGCGCAGCCTCGAAGCCGAGATCCAGAAGGAGCTGCTCGACACCGTCGCGGTGGTCTTCCCGAACGCGGCCGAGCATCCCGACGCGCGGGCGGTGCTCGAGACGGGCCTTGCCGCCGTTCGCGGCGTGGTCGCCCTGGCTCCGCTGCTCGACGACGACGAGCTCGAGGCCCGCTGGCAGCCCGTGAGGACCGAGCTCATCCGGATGGTCAGCTCGCGCCTGGAGCGAACGGGAGCCGGCAACCGTCGGGGTGCGGCGAGCAGGCGAAGGGCCTGATCAGCCGCGTGCGCGTGCCCGATACGCGATCACGAGCCGGACGACAACGGTCACGGCGACGAGCGCGCCGACGAGGGCGGCGACGAAGAGGACGGCGGCAAGGTCGTCCCAGCCATCACCCGGGCAGGGTGAGGGGCCGCCGAACAGTGCGACGCAGTTCATGAGCACGACAACGCTGCTGACGAACGCCGCGGCGGTGGCACCGACGGACGTGGCCAGTCGAATCCAGAGGCGCCGGATGCGCCCATCGTGGTGGTCCAGAACTGCCGTGACGGTGGCGACGGTCATGCGACATCCCCTTCGTGGTCGTCGAGATGGTCGCCGACCACGAAGCGGTGGACCTCAGGGATTGCCCGGATTCACGGGAGGGACCAGTCGACCGGATCGGCGCCCTGCGCCACGAGCAGCTCGTTGGCACGGCTGAACGGACGGGAGCCGAAGAAGCCCTTGCGCGCCGACAGCGGACTCGGGTGGGCGGACTCGATCGCGGGCACCTCGCCGAGCAGCGGGCGCAGGTTGCGCGCGTCGCGGCCCCAGAGGATCGCGACCAGCGGGCCGCTGCGCTCGACGAGTGCCTCGATCGTCCGCTGCGTGACCTCCTCCCACCCACGCCCGCGGGGGCTGCCCGGCGCGCCGGGCCGGACCGTGAGCGACCGGTTCAGCAGCATCACGCCCTGCTGCACCCATGGCGTCAGGTCACCGGTGGACGGCATCGGCACGCCCAGGTCGTCGACCAGCTCGGTGAAGATGTTCTGGAGGCTTCCGGGCAGCGGGCGCACGTCCGGCGCCACCGCGAAGCACAGCCCGATGGGGTGCCCGGGCGTCGGGTACGGGTCCTGGCCGACGATGAGGACCCTCACGTCAGCCAAGGGCATCGCGTAGGCGGCGAAGATGTCCTTGCCGGCCGGGAGGAAGGGGCGGCCCGCGGCCTGCTCGGCGCGGAGGAAGTTGCCCAGCTCCTCGATCGTGCCGGCCACCGGTTCGAGTGCCTCGGCCCAGCCGTCGCCGACGAGGTCCGTGAAGGCCACGTCAGCCGACGCGGTCGAGGGCGTACTCCGACAGGCGCCGCAGCGCCTTGGTGATGGCCTGGCCCTCGAAGGGCGCGAGGGCCTCGACGGACGTGTGCACGTAGTCGGCGGCGGTCTGACGGGCGCGCTCCATCGCAGCCGAGCCGCGCAGCAGCTCGAGCGCGCGAGCCACCGCCTCCTCGGAGACCTCGTCGACCGACAGGAGGGTCTCCAGCTCGCCGCCGGGGTCGTCCTCGATCGCGTACAGGACCGGGAGGGTTCGGACGCCCTCGCGCAGGTCGGTCCCGGGCGTCTTGCCGGAGTCCTCGGTCTCGGAGCCGATGTCGAGGAGGTCGTCGGAGAGCTGGAAGGCCATCCCCATGTTCCAGCCGTACTCGGTCGCGGCCTTGACGACGTCGTCGTCGCAGCCGGCGAGCAGGGCGCCGAGCCGGGCACTGGTGGCGATCAGCGACGCCGTCTTCTCGGCGACCACGGTGAGGTAGTGGTCGAGCGTCGGCTCCAGCAGCGGCACGTCGGGCGGAAGCGCGCCGATGGAGCCCTGGACCTCGCGGATCTGTCCCTCGCACAGCGTCGCGATCGTCTGGGCCATGATCCGCGTGACCTCGACGCCGAGATCCGCCGACAGCTCGGAGGCCCGGGCGAACAGGTAGTCGCCGGTGAGGATGGCGATCGTGTTGTCCCAGCGCGTGTTGGCCGAGGGC
>JAWWBG010000107.1:0-8968 GCA_033721095.1 Nitriliruptorales bacterium | reverse complement strand
GAGGCGATGGCCAGCGAGGGCACGCACGCCCTCCTCCCCAAGAAGGAGGTCATCGGCCTCGAGCGCGAGCACGCTCGCCTCATCCGTGACCTCGGCGGCATTCGTGGCATGACCAAGCTTCCCGATGCCGTCTGGATCGTCGACACGGTCATCGAGGAGATCGCCGTCCGCGAGGCGAACCGCCTCAAGATCCCCGTCGTGGCCATTCTCGACACCAACTGCGATCCCGACCTCGTCCAGTACCCGATCCCCGGCAACGACGACGCCATTCGCTCGTCCGCGCTGCTGACGCGTGTCATCGCCGACGCGGTCGCCGACGGCCTGCGCCTGCGTGCATCGCGCTCGCCCGACGAGGAGCTCCGCGTCCAGGCCGAGAAGGCTGCCGCCGCATCCGAGGCCACCACGCCCGGCGCCGCTGCCGAGCCGAAGGCCGCCTGGGAGATCGAGCTCGAACGTCAGCAGGCCGCCGAACAGGCTGCCCAGGCCGGTGCCCCGACGGAGACGCCAGCGCCTGCCGGGCAGCCCGTCGACGACCAGGCTCCGACCCCCGAGCCGACGCCGGAACCCGCCGCGTCCGTCGACGCGGAGCCGGCGGCCGCTGCCGACGATCCCGTCGACGCCGAACAGCCTGCCTGACCACCCACCCGCCACCCGGCCCAGGCTCGGGAGGCGCTCCAGAACGTCGAGGAATCCATGGCCATCACCCCTGCGGACATCAAGAAGCTCCGCGAGCTGACCAACGCGCCGATGATGGCGTGCAAGACCGCCCTCGAGGACGCCGACGGCGACCTCGACAAGGCCGCCGAGCTCGTCCGTGAGCGCACCGGCGCCAAGATGGACGCCCGGGCGGCCGATCGGACGGCATCCGAGGGCATCGTCTACTCGTACCTGCACGCGCCGACGCCCGGCGTCCCGCCGCGGTCGGGCGTGCTCCTCCAGCTGTCCTGCGAGACCGATTTCGTGGCCAAGAACGAGCAGTTCCAGGGCCTCGCGCACAAGCTTGCGCTGCACATTGCGGCGATGAAGCCGCTCGTCGTCAGCGAGGACAAGCTCGATGCCGATCTGCTCGAGAAGGAGCGCGAGTTCGCCCGCAAGGAGGCCATCGAGCAGGGCAAGCCCGACAACATCATCGACAAGATCGTCGAGGGCAAGATCCGCAAGGTCCACGAGGAGTGGGTGCTGCTCAACCAGCCGTTCGTCATGGACGACAGCAAGACCGTCGCCGAGCTCATCAGTGAGGTCCAGGCCGTCGTCGGCGAGAAGGTCGAGGTCGCCCGGTTCGCCCTCTTCGAGGTGGGCAAGTAGGTCGGGTTTCGGCTGGAGCGGTCCTTGCCCGGCCAGCGGAATCGACCCACCACTAGGCTCGCCGCGCGCCCGCCGAGGAGTGGCCGTCAGGCCGCCCTCGCGAATTTGCAGTCGGGAGTCGCGTGACCACTCGCACGTCCTACCAGCGAATCCTCCTGAAGCTGTCCGGGGAGGCCTTTGCCGACCAGCAGCTGGGCGGCGGCATCAGCACCGAGATCGTCGGGCGTGTCGCCGGCGAGATCGCCGAGCTTCGTGACGAGCTGGGAACCGAGGTCGCCATCGTCGTCGGGGGCGGCAACATCTTCCGCGGCGCGTCTCCCGCGGCCTCGGGCATGGACCGCTCGAGTGCCGATCACATGGGCATGCTCGCGACGGTCATCAACGCCCTGGCGCTCCAGGACGCCCTGGAGAAGGCCGACGTCGAGACCCGTGTCCAGACGGCGATATCGATGCAGGAACTCGCCGAGCCCTACATCCGACGCCGCGCCATGCGCCACCTCGAGAAGGGGCGGGTCGTCATCTTCGCGGCCGGGCTCGGCGCGCCGTACTTCACGACGGACACGACGGCCGCCCAGCGCGCCCTGGAGATCGATGCCGACGTGATCCTCAAGGCCACGCAGGTCGACGGCGTCTACGACGCCGACCCCAAGAGCAGCCCCGATGCGACCCGCTACGAGGCGATCGACTTCCTGTCCGTCCTCAACCAACAGCTCAAGGTCATGGACGCCACCGCGATCTCGCTGTGCATGGACAACAAGCTGCCGATCGTCGTCTTCGAGCTCCTCGAGCCCGGCAACATTCGCCGGGTCGTGCGCGGCGAGTCCGTCGGCACGCTCGTCCACGCCTGACCCGCACCTGCCACAAGGATGAACCCATGAGCCTCGACAGTGCACTGGCCACGGCCCGCAAGAAGATGGGCGGCGCCGTCGACAAGGTGGCCAGCGATTTCGCCGGGATCCGCACGGGTCGTGCGAACCCGGCGCTGCTCCAGAACATCAAGGTCGACTACTACGGGGCCATGACGCCGCTGCAGCAGCTGGCCAACTTCTCCGTGCCGGAGCCACGGATGCTGCTCATCAACCCGTTCGACAAGGGTTCGGTCGGCGACATCGAACGTGCCATCCGCGAGTCGGACCTGGGGCTCAACCCCTCGACGGACGGCGACACGATCCGGTGCGTGTTTCCGGAGCTCACCGAGGAACGCCGCCAGGACTTCATCAAGCTGGCGCGCCAGGCCGCCGAGGATGGCCGCATCGCCGTCCGCAACGTCCGTCGTCATGCCCGCGACGAGATGCAGCACCTTGCCGAGGACGGGGAGGTGGGCAAGGACGAGGAGGCGCGCTACGAGAAGCAGCTCGAGGAACTCACGAGCGAGCATGTCGCGCGCATCGACAAGCTCCTCGAGCAGAAGGAAGCCGACCTCCTGGAGGTCTGAGGTGGCAGGCGGTCGCGACCTGCCGGCGGCCATCGCCACGGGCGTCGGACTGGCCGTCCTGTTCCTCGGATCGCTGTTCTGGGACCCGATCGCCTTCACCCTCGTCGTGGCCGGCCTGGTCGTGACCGCCAGCTTCGAGGTCGCTCGTGTCCTCGGTGGTGCCGGGATCCGCGTCGCGACGGCCGTGCTCGTCATCGGCTCGTTGGTGACCCTGGGCGGTGCCCACGAGCTCGGGCACCAGGGCCAGGTGATCGGCGTCCTCACGCTGTTCTTCGGCTCGGTTGCGTGGTTGCTGGCGGATGCCCAGCGGCACGACGTGGTTCGCACGCTGACGGTCACGGTCCTCCTGGGAGTCTGGGTGGCCGTGGGCGCGTCGTTTGCCGTCCTGCTCGCCGTCGCGGACAACGGTGTGGAACGGGTCCTGCTGGTGGTGGGTGCGGCCATCCTGACCGACATCGGTGGCTACGCCGTCGGCTCACTGATCGGACGGCACAAGATCGCGCCGTCGGTGTCGCCGAACAAGTCATGGGAGGGGCTGATCGGGGGGCTGGTCGTCGCAATCGGGCTCGGAGCGATCGTGCTGCCCGCCCTGGGTGACGAGTTCACGGCCGTCGAGGCCGCGATCGTGGCTGGTGTGTGCGGGCTCGCCGGATTCTTCGGCGACCTCACCGAGTCCATGGTCAAGCGCGACCTCGGGATCAAGGACCTCGGCGACCTGCTGCCGGGCCACGGGGGCATCCTCGACCGCGTCGACGGCATCATCGTGGCACTGCCCGTCGGCTACTTCGCCATCGAACTGATCGCGTGACGACGCCGGTCGACCCCTACGATCTCGACGCGGACGCCCTCGCCGTGCTCGTCGAGGATCATGGTGAGCCGTCCTTCCGCGCCGAGCAGCTGCGCGCCTGGCTCGTTCGCGGCGTGGACGAGCCCGAGCGGATGACCAACCTGCCCGCCTCGATGCGGGCGGCTCTGGAGGAGCGCTTCGGGCCGGCACGTCCGGCCCTCGAGGCCCACACGGTTGCCGACGCTGGCCGCACCCACAAGCTCCTGCTCGCCCTCCCCGACGGCGAACGAGTCGAGACCGTGCTCATGCTGTACGCGGACCGGGCCACGGTCTGCGTCTCGACGCAGGCCGGCTGCGCCATGGGGTGCCCGTTCTGCGCGACCGGGCAGGCCGGCTTCCGCCGTCAGCTCACCGGCGGCGAGGTCGTCCGGCAGGTTGTCCTGGCCGATGCAGCCCTGCGGACGGGCCAGCTGGCGGACCGGGCGCTCCCGTCCGACCACGTCGATCATGTCACCAACGTCGTGTTCATGGGCATGGGCGAGCCACTCGCGAACCTCGACGCCACGCTGCACGCGATCCGGTGGTGCAACGACCCGGATGGCTTCCGGCTGGGCGCACGTCACCTGACGGTCTCGACGGTCGGGTTGGTCCCGGCGATGGCACGGTTGGCGTCCGAGGGTCTCCAGCTGACGCTGGCGGTCAGCCTCCACGCCGCCAACGACGAGCTGCGCGACGAGCTCGTGCCGGTCAATCGCCAACATCCGCTGGACGAACTGGCGGACGCCATCACCTCCTGGCGGGAGAGAACGAATCGCCGCGTCAGCCTCGAGTGGTGTCTGATCGGGGACGTGAACGACAGCCCCCGGGACGTCGCCGAGCTGGCCGCGTTCGCCCGACGCGTCCGCGCCCACGTGAACATCATCCCGATGAACCCGACGCCCGGTGTCCGCTGGCGCGAGCCCGACGGCCCGACGATCCGGCGCTTTGTCGCCGGCCTCGAGGACGCCGGTGTCAACGTCACGTTGCGGGACACCCGTGGGCGCGACGGCGACGCGGCCTGTGGCCAGCTGCTCGCCCGCTACAGGCTGGGCTCGGGGGCCACGCTGCCAGCGGCGGTTGGGGCCGCCGATCGGGTCCCCGTCCACACGGCGACGAGTGGGCCCGACGACGAGGTCATGTCGTGAAGCGCGTGGTCATCCTCGGGTCGACGGGTTCGATCGGGACACAGGCACTCGAGGTCGTGGCAGCCCATCCCGACCGCTTCGAGGTCGTGGGGCTCGCTGCCGGGACTGATCATCAGCTGTTGGCCCGCCAGGCAGCCGAGTTCGCCGTACCACGCGTTGCGGTCGCGGACTCGCGGGCAGCCCAACGTCTGCGCGACCAGCAGCTGGGCTGCGCAGTCCTCGACGGACCCGGCGCCGCCGCCGAGCTCGCGCAGCTCGAGGCCGACCTCGTCCTCAACGGCATCACCGGCGCACGGGGCCTGCTCCCCACGTTGGCAGCACTGGGGCAGGGGACGCCGGTCGCCCTGGCCAACAAGGAGTCGCTGATCGTCGGTGGTGACCTGGTCGTCGCTGCGGCCGAGGTGGCCGGCGGCCGCGAGGAACACCTGATCCCCGTCGACTCCGAGCACTCGGCGCTGGCGCAGTGTCTTCGTGGCGGCCAGCGCGCCGAGGTCGGGCGCCTGGTCCTGACAGCATCCGGGGGGCCCTTCCGGGGCCGATCGCGTGACGAGCTGGCCAACGTGACGCCCGAGGAGGCCCTCGACCATCCCACCTGGTCCATGGGGCGGATGATCACCGTGAACTCGGCAACCCTCATGAACAAGGGCCTGGAGCTGATCGAGGCCCACGAGCTCTTCGACATCGGGTGGGAACGCCTCGACGTGGTGGTGCACCCGCAGTCGGTCGTGCACTCGATGGTCGAGTTCATCGACGGATCCACGTTGGCGCAGCTGTCGCCCCCGGACATGCGGCTGCCGATCCAGCTGGCCCTGTTCTGGCCCGACCGGCTCGACCACGCCTGGGCGGCGTGCGATTGGTCGACGGCCCAGCACCTGTCCTTTGAGCCCGTCGATCATGGGGCCTTTCCGGCGCTGCGCCTGGCCGCCGAGGCCGGGCGCCGCCACGGCACCTTTCCGGCCGTCCTCAATGCGTCCAACGAGGTCGCGGTCGCGGCGTTCCTCGACGGTTCGTTGCCATTCCTCGGCATCGCCGACGTCGTCGAGGAGATCCTGTCAGCGCACGATGCAGGGAACCCCACGCCGCCACGCGACGTCGAAGACGTGATCGCGGCCGACACGTGGGCCCGCGAGACCGCCCGGAACGTCCTGGCCCGCCGGGGCGTTTGAACCTGCCGCGACCGGAGATCACCGATGAGCACGCCCGTGGCCGTCACGCTGTTCGTGGTTGGCCTCGTCGTCGCGATCATGATCCACGAGTGGGGTCACTTCGTGACGGCGCGGCGCTTCGGGATGCGTGCCGACCGGTTCTTCCTCGGGTTCGGGCCCACCATCTGGTCCACGCGCCGCGGCGAGACCGAGTACGGCGTCAAGGCACTGCCCCTCGGCGGCTTCGTGCGGATTCGCGGGATGTCGGTCGAGGAGCGGCGACTGCGGTCGGTCAGCGAGGACGTGCTGGACGTGGCCGCCGTCGCCGAACTCCGCGACCGCATCGCCGATGAACGAGACATCGACTCGGACGACGTTCCGGCCGTCCCGGATGAGGTCTGGGCGCAACTGTTGCACGAGCTCGTGGCCCGTGGGTCCGACCGTGCCCTTGCCGACGCCATCGTCGCCGCCGTCCGAGGCTCCGTGCCGACCGACGCCACCCCGACGGAGGTGGCGACGGTGCTCGATGGCGTCATCGACCGCGAGGTTCCTGACACGGGCCGACCGGGTGACCTGCGACACCGGCTGCTGCGGGGCGACGACGGCCGCTTCTTCCACGACCGCCCCGCCTGGCAGCGATTCATCGTGTTGGTCGCAGGAGCCGGGACGCATTTCGTGGTTGCGGCCGCGCTCCTGCTCGCTGGCTTCCTGACCTTCCCCCAGGCCACCGGCGAGATCCTCCCGGTTGTCGGCGAGTTCGTCGAGGACAACGTCGCCGAGGCGGCCGGCTTCGAGGTCGGCGACCGCATCATCGCGGTCGACGGCGTTGCCATCACCGAGTTCGATGAGGTCGTCGACGTCGTCAGCCGGAGTGCCGGGACCGAGATCGTCGTCGTGGTCGAACGTGATGGGGACCAGTTCAGGCTTCCGGTGACACCGGCAGCTCGCGTCGACGAGGCCACCGGGGAGGAGGTCGGCCGGCTCGGCTTCTTCCCGGCACTGGAGACAGAGCGCCTGTCGGTGGGTGAGGCGATCAGCGCGACCTTCGTCGGTGATCGCAGCATCACCGAGATGGTCACGCAGACGTTCGTCGCGATGGGCCGCGTCTTCGGCCCGGAGGGCCTCGGCCGGCTCGCGTCCGAGGTGAGCGGCGAGGAGGAACGCTCCGGTTCGGGCGCCATCTCGCTCGTCGGTGCCGGTGCCCTCGCAGGCCAGGGGGTCGACCGCTTCGGGGGTTTCTTCCTCTTTGGGCTGCTGGCGTCCGTCAACGTGTTCGTCGGTGTCTTCAACCTGCTCCCGCTCCCGCCGCTCGACGGCGGGCACGTTGCCGTCCTCGGCGTCGAGAAGGCCGTCAACACGGTCCGGCGACGTCGCGGCCAGGTCGCCGACTTCACGATCGATCCGCGCACGATCGCGGCCATCGCCGTGCCGGTGATCGCGTTCGTGGGCACGATCTCGGTGGCGCTGTTGTGGCTCGACGTGACCAATCCCATCTCCCTGAACTGACGACAGGACGCCGCGTGGAGATCGAGCGGACACCGGACGACCGCTTCGAGGGGCTCGCCGACTGGCCCTTCGAGCCGCGCTACGTGACCGTTGGCGACGGCCTGCGAATGCACCACGTCGACGAGGGACCGGCCGATGGCCCGATCGTCCTCCTGGCCCACGGTGAACCGACGTGGGGCTACCTCTATCGGAGGATGATCCCGGGGCTGGTCGCGGCAGGCCGACGTGTCCTCGTGCCCGATCTCATCGGCTTCGGACGCTCGGACAAGCCGGTCGAGGAGGACGCCTACACCTACGAGTCGCATGTCGCCTGGACCGGCGACTGGATGGACCAGCTCGACCTGCACGACATCACGCTGTTCTGCCAGGACTGGGGCGGACTGATCTTCCTCGTCCATGTCGGCCTGGCGCCGGAGCGTTTCCGCGGTGTCATCGCCTCGAACACCGGCCTTGCCGACCCCGACCTGCTGGCCACCTTCCCTCCCGACGTCCTCCAGACCCTGCTCGGGCCGTTCCTCCACTGGCGCGAACGTTCGACCGCCGAGGACCTGTCCGCCTCGTGGGCGGTTGGCGGCGCCGACAGCCCGCTCAACCAGACCGGTCACGTGCTCACCCGGGACGAGGCCGCCGCCTACGACGCACCCTTTCCCACCGCGCGCCACCTCGCCGGCGCCCGTCGCTTCCCCTGGATCGTGCCGCTCGACGATGCCGACCCGCCGGCGTCCCTGCTGCGCCGCGCCTGGCAGGGACTCGAGACGTTCGACCGCCCATTCCTCACCGCCTTCGCCGAGCACGAGGACATCACGCGTGGCTTCGAACCGATCCTGCAGGCGAAGGTGCCCGGCGCACAGGGTCGCGAGCACGTGACGGTTCCGGAGGCCGGCCACTTCCTCCAGGAGCAGCAGCCGGACCTCCTCGTTGACCTCATCCTCGGACTCGCCTGAGCTGGTTGCCGGCACGCGAGCACCCGGCGAACGGCCGGATCGGGCCCGTACGCTCGGGGCCATGACCAAGTCACTGCCCGTGCTCGGGGCCGATCCCAAGGCCTCCACGTCCTCCCCAGGCCCGAAACGGCGAGCCAGCCGGAAGATCGCCGTCGGCCCCGTCGAGGTCGGTGGCGACGCCCCCATCTCGGTGCAGACAATGACCGTCACGCCGACCCACCAGGTCGACGAGACCCTCCAGGCGATCGCGGCAGTCCAGGCGGCCGGCGTCGACCTCGTGCGCGTCGCCTGTCCACGACAGGAGGACGCCGACGCGCTGGCGGAGATCGTTGCCCACTCGCAGGTCCCCGTGATCGCAGACATCCACTTCCAGTGGAAGTACGCCGTCGCTGCGATCGAGGCCGGGTGCGCCGGCGTGCGGATCAACCCCGGCAACATCAAGAAGCACGAGAAGGTCGCGCTGATCGGGCGCCTCGCCGCCGAGGCCGGCTGCGCCATTCGGATCGGCGTCAACGCAGGCTCACTCGAACAGCCCATCCTCGACCGGTTCGGCGGGCCCACGCCGGAGGCCATGGTCGCCTCGGCCCTCGAGGAGGTTCGGCTGCTCGAGGACGTGGACTTCTTCAACACGAAGATCTCGGTCAAGCACTCCGACCCGTGGG
>JAWWBG010000106.1:0-8982 GCA_033721095.1 Nitriliruptorales bacterium | reverse complement strand
GCGGTTCTGAGCGGGGCCATCGAAGGGAATGACACCGCTGTTGTAGAAGTCGATCGAACCGTCGAAGCGAGGCACATCGACGTCCGCACACGGCGACCCGTCGGACGGAATGTCGCCAGCAGCGGCATAACACGCTTGTGCCACCGTCTGGTTGACGGTGTCTGTCTCCTCGTCCCAGAAGGGGGGCACCTCGCTGACCGCTTCGAAGTAGGTGGCGAGAACGTCGGGTGGCACCTCGTCCTCGGGTTTGTCCCCGTACTCGTCGAGCAGTGGCGTGACCACGTCGAGCATCTGGTCGACCATCCGACCCAAGGTGACCGTGTGGGGTTCGCCGGTCCATGTCTGGCGGAACGTCACCGTGTCGCCGGGGTGAACCTGGATCTCGGACGGGAAATAGGCGATGAACTGGCTGGAGAACTCATCGTGGCTGTAGTCCACGAACACCGTCGGTGTGCTCGCGCCGGTGCATGAGGCGAGCACCAATGCGCTGGTCGCGACGGACAGGAGCGGCAGGGAAAACGTGGGCTTCACGAGCACACCTCATGCGGTGAGACTCTGCATCTCAGCAGCGGAACATTGCTGGAGCGCCGTTACCGAATCGTTACGAATTCAGCGCGCGGAATGTACTCAGACGTTGGCGACCTGCATCGCCGTGAGCTCCTTCTTGAGGTCGGCGACCTCGTCGCGCAGTCGCGCCGCATACTCGAACCGGAGCTCGCCGGCCGCCTCGTGCATCTCGTCCTCGAGGCGGGTGATCAACGCGGCCAGGTCCTGCTGCGGCATGTCGGACACGTCCACGGCGGTCACGCCGGCTGCCGGCTCGACGGTGCGGTACTCCTCGCCCGCCTCCTCGGCACGCACGGCCGCGATGATGTCGCCGACCTTCTTGCGGATCGTCTGGGGGTCGATGCCGTGCTCGGCGTTGTGCGCGAGCTGGAGGTTGCGGCGGCGATTCGTCTCGTCGATGGCGACCTGCATCGAGTCCGTGACGTTGTCGGCGTACATGATGACCTGGCCGTTGACGTTTCGAGCCGCCCGACCGATGGTCTGGACCAGCGAGGTCTCCGAGCGCAGGAAGCCCTCCTTGTCCGCGTCGAGGATCGCCACCAGCGAGACCTCGGGCAGGTCCAGGCCCTCCCGCAACAGGTTGATGCCGACGAGCACGTCGAACTCACCGATACGGAGGCCGCGGAGGATCTCGACGCGCTCGACGGTGTTGATCTCCGAATGCAGGTACCGGACGCGCACACCGTTCTCGAGGAGGTAGTCGGTCAGGTCCTCGGCCATCTTCTTGGTGAGGGTCGTCACCAGGACGCGCTCGGACGCCTCGGCCCGCTGGCGGATCTCCTCCATGAGGTCGTCGATCTGCCCCCTGCTGGATCGCACGATGACCTCGGGATCCACCAGGCCCGTCGGACGGATGATCTGCTCGGCGACTGTGTCCGACTCGCGCCGCTCGTAGGGGCCGGGCGTGGCCGAGATGAAGATCCGCTGCCCGATCCGCTCGATGAACTCGTCGAATCGGAGGGGCCGGTTGTCGCGCGCCGACGGCAGTCGGAAGCCGTGTTCGACCAGCACGTCCTTGCGCGACCGGTCGCCCTCGTACATCCCGCCGATCTGCGGGACGGTCACGTGTGACTCGTCGATGAGCACCACGAAGTCGTCCGGGAAATAGTCGAGGAGCGTGAAGGGCGGCTCGCCCTCCGCGCGGCCATCGAAGTGCCGCGAGTAGTTCTCGATCCCGTTGCAGAAGCCGACCTCGCGGATCATCTCGAGGTCGTACTCGGTGCGCATCCGGAGGCGCTGCGCCTCGAGCAGCTTGCCCTCGGACTCGAGCTTCTGGAGGTTCTCGCGCAGCTCGTCCTCGATCGCGCGCACGGCCCGGGCGAGCGTCTCTGCCGACGACACGTAGTGCGACGCCGGGAAGATGGCGTACTGGTCGATGGGGCCGGTGACCTCGCCGGTCAGCGTGTCGACACGGCTGATGCGGTCGACGTCCTCGCCGAAGAACTCGACGCGGACGGCCTTGTCCGCGTCGGCCGGAAAGATCTCGAGGGTGTCGCCGCGGACCCGGAACGTGCCACGCGCCAGGTTCATGTCGTTGCGCGAGTACTGGAGGTCGACGAGCTTGCGCATCGACGCCTCGAGGCCGGCCTCCTCGCCCGAGCGCAGCCACAGCACGTGGTTCTCGTACTCCTCCGGCGCACCGAGCCCGTAGATGCAGGAGACACTGGCCACGACCACGACGTCGCGACGGGACAGCAGTGCCATGGTGGCGCGGTGTCGGAGCCGATCGATCTCGTCGTTGATCGACGAGTCCTTCTCGATGTAGGTGTCCGAGGAGGGGATGTAGGCCTCGGGCTGGTAGTAGTCGTAGTAGCTGACGAAGTACTCGACGGCGTTGTCCGGCAGGAACTCGCGGAACTCGTTGGCGAGCTGGGCACCCAGCGTCTTGTTCGGTGCGATCACCAGGGCCGGCCGCTGGATCCGCTCCAGGACCTTGGCCGCCGTGAAGGTCTTGCCGGTTCCGGTGGCCCCCAGGAGCGTCACGGCCTTCTCGCCCGCCTCCACGGCCCGAACGATGGTTTCGATGGCCTCCGGCTGATCGCCCGACGGCTCGAAATCACTCACGACACGGAAGTCACCCATTGTCGTTCGAGGCTATCGACGGGGTGCGACACGGATGGCGGACGCCATGGCCGCGTGGCGGTCGCCGCAGGTCACAGCGACGGATCGGGCCAGATCCACCACTCGTTGATGCTGCCCATGAGCCCCTCGTCGATCTCCCCGGCCAGGGTCACGACGTCGGTGACCGTGATGGCGTCCAGTGCGTGCCGGCGGACCAGCTCGGCGAGGAAGCCGATGACCACCTCGCGTCCGAGCACGCGTTCGGCCTCGATGAAGGCGAACGGCGCACGGCCGTAGACGATCGCGCCGTACGCCCGGTCGGACTCGAAAGCCGCCAGGGCCTGGGCCGGCGGATCGTCGCGCATCCCGGAGGCGAGGCCGTCCTGCCAGCGTTGGATCATCGAGTCCGCCAGGTCCGTGGCCGCCTGTTCGCCGTACTGCTCGGCGTAGAACACCACGCTCAGGTACTGCGCGATCGCCTCATCGACAACCGGGTCGGCCAGGCTGCTGTTGCCGACGAGACCGTGGAACCACTGGTGGGCGACCTCGTGGGCGATCACGTAGGTCCCGAACGCGCCGTCGTGGGACCGCCAGAGGTCGTCGCGCAGGATGAACATGCCGGGGTACTCCATGCCGGCCGCCCCACGGCTCAGCGGCGTCCCGACGACGTCGGTCTGCGGCCAGGCAAGCGGCCCGAACAGCTCGTTGAAGAGCTCGACAGCCGCGATCGTTTCTGCCAGGACGGCCCGGACGTCGGCCGCGGGCACCGCCGGCCCATGGATCACGCGAACCTCGTGCTGCCCGGCCCGCCCGGCCAGCACGTCGGCCTCATCCAGGACGAGCATCCCCAGGTCGCGCAGGCCGACGCCGGACGCCTTCGTGCAGTTGTCGACCGGGACGCGGCAGTCGTCTTCCACGCCGCCGGTGACGAGCACGCCGGGGTGCACGACCTCGACCGACCAGATCGCCGGAGGGAAGGCGCCGAGGTCGCCACGAGCCTGCAGCGGACTCGCGTCGAAGGTGAGCAGTGGCAACCAGTGCGACAGCACGGTGACGGACTCGTCGCGCGACAGCAACCCGTAGCCCACGGGCCCATCGCCGCCAAGTGTCGAGGCCCGCGCCAACGTGTAGCGGTACGAGAGCCGGACCAGCAGCGCCTCACCGGCCTCGCGTCCGGCGCCGAGGTCGATGCGGAGCACGGCGCCGACCGGATCCATGGTGATCGTGGCCGGCTCACCATCGACGGAACCGGCAACGAAGGGCGGCTCGGTACCCAGGGCCGCCGCCGCGGGAAGGAACCGGAGGTCCAGGCGATCCGTGGGCTCGTCGATCCGAAGCGCAATGACCTGGTCGGCGAGCAGAAAATCCCGTTCGCCACGAACGGTGACGTTGACGACGTAGACAGGGCGCTCGCCCTCGATCGGCCAGCCGCCGCCAAGCTGGGACTCGGCCAGGTCGCGGTTGGCCACGGCGAGGACGGTCTCGGCACCGGCGCGTGCGGCGGCGCCGGGCGAATCCAGCACCTCGAGGCCGGGTGGAGGCGTCGGAGATGGCTTGGGCGTCGGGCTCGCCGACGGCGTGGCTTCCCCGGTGGGCTGGTCACGGTCCTCACGGTCGTTGAGGGCCACGAAGAGGGTGGCGGCCACCAGCAGCGCGACGGCAAGAACGCCGATCAGCCGCACATGCCAGGTCGGGGCGCCATCGCCCTCGATGATCACCTGGTCAGGGCTGTCCACACCTCGTCCACGCGTCGCTGCAGCTCGGCCGTGGTGCCATTGTTCTCCACGACGTGCGTCGCCGCTCGGCGGCGCTCCTCATCGGTGGCCTGGGCGCGCATGCGGGCCCGGGCATCTTCCTCGTCCATGCCCCGCTCGCCGGTGAGGCGCGCGAGCCGCACCTCCTCGTCGGCCAGTACCACGACGAGTGTCTCGTAGTTGGCGGCCTGGCCGTTCTCGATCAGCAGTGGGTGCTCGACGATGATGATGTGGTCCTCGCCGTCGATGTGCTCGCGCCCGGCCACTTCGGCGATGCGAGCGAGGATGCGTTCACCGATGCGCGGGTGCGTGATGGCCTCGAGGTCGCGGCGCGCGTCGTCGTCGCCGAAGACGATGGCGGCAAGGGCTGGCCGATCCAGTCGGCCCTCCCCGTCGAGCACGTCACGGCCAAACCGCGTGACGATCTCGTCGAGTGCGGGCTCGCCGGGCTGCACGACCTCGCGGGCGACGAGGTCGGCATCGATGACCACTGCGCCGCGCGCTGCGAGCAACTGACCGACGGTGCTCTTGCCGGACCCGATCCCGCCCGTCAGGCCAACGAGCCGCATCAGGCCTCGTTGGCTTCGTCCTCGGGCGCGGCGTCAGCTTCCTCGGCCGGGTCCTCGCCCGCGGGCTCCTCCGACGGGGCTTCGGCGGCGGGAGCATCGTCTGCCGCAGGCTCCTCGGCCCCAGGCTCCTCCGCGGCAGGCTCCTCGGCGGCGGGCTCCTCCGCGGCAGGGGCAGCCTCGGCGGCCGCAGGCTCGTCCGCAGCTGCGTCCGGCTCTTCGGTCACGAGGCCGGCAGCGGCGAGCGCCCCGGCCATCGCGCCGTTGTCGCCACCCTCGTCGCCGGCACTCGAGTAGGCCGTCTCGGCCGTGGGGGCCTCCTCACCGGGGGCAGCCACCTCACCACCACCGTGGCCCGGCAGGGCCTGCTTCAGGGAGAGGCTGATGCGACGCCGAACCGTGTCGATGTCGATGACCTTGACGTCCACCTTGTCGCCGACGTTGACGACGGCCTCGGGAACCTCGATGTGCTTGTCCGAGAGCTCGGAGATGTGCACGAGACCCTCGATGCCGTCCGCCACCTTCACGAAGGCCCCAAACGGCACGAGCTTGGTGACCTCGCCGATGGCGACGGCGCCGACGCCCGCCTCACGGGCGAAGACGTGCCAGGGGTCCTCCTGGGTGGCCTTCAGCGACAGCGAGACGCGTTCCCGCTCGAGATCGACCTCGAGCACCTCGACCTCGACCTCGTCACCGACCTCGACCACCTCGGACGGGTGGTCGATGTGGTGCCACGACAGCTCCGAGACGTGCACGAGGCCGTCCACGCCCCCCAGGTCAACGAAGGCGCCGAAGTTGACGATCGAGCTGACGACGCCCTTGCGGACCTCGCCCTTCTGCAGCGACTGGAGGAAGTCGGTGCGGAACTCCGACTGGGTCTCCTCGAGGAACTTGCGGCGGGACAGGACGACGTTGTTGCGGTTCTTGTCGAGCTCGATGATCTTGCACTCGAGCGTCTCGCCGACGAACGGCGTGAGGTCCCGGACACGACGCATCTCGACCAAGGACGCCGGCAGGAAGCCGCGCAGGCCGATGTCGAGGATGAGCCCGCCCTTGACGACCTCGATGACGTTGCCCTGGACGGTCTTGTCCTCGTTGTAGATCCGCTCGATCGTGCCCCAGGCGCGTTCGTACTGGGCGCGCTTCTTGGACAGGACGATCCGTCCCAGCTCGTCCTCGCGATCCATCACGAGGGCTTCGACGATGTCACCGACCTGGACCAGGGTCTTGGGGTCGATGTCGGCCTTGATCGACAGCTCCCGGGCCGGGATGACACCCTCGGACTTCCAGCCGATGTCGAGCAGGACCTCGTCGGGGTCGACCTTGACCACCACGCCCTCGACGATCTGGCCGACGTCCATGGCCTTCATCGTGTTGTCGAGCGCTGCCTCGAAGGCGGCGTCGTCGATGTCCCGTTCGACGATCTCCTCGCCGGTGGCAGTCAACGTGGCACCGGGGTCGGCGAGAACGACTGGGTCCAGTGGCGGTGCATCCGCCGGCGGGGCGTTCGGAGGGGTCGGGGTGGGAAGGTCGGCGTCGGTCATGAGGTCAGGTTTCGTGAAGGATGGGTGGATGGATGATGGATTCTCGGGCGCACTCGACCACGTGCCGAAGCAAGGGATCTCGGGAGCCCGAAGTGCGCGATGCTACCCGGTAGCGTCGCCGGGCCCTCACCGTTTCCCGGATCCTGATGCGCTGGCTTCGCCGTCGTCGACGTCCGGTGGCGCTCGACCCGAACGACCCGGACAACGTCCCACGGACCGTTCCCGATGACCTGCCCCGCGACGGGCTGTTCGCGCAGCCCCTCCACGTTGCGCGCGTCAAGGTGTCGGACCCCGAACAGGTTGGCGACGAAACGCGCGTGTCGTTCGTGGTCTTCATCCGGGACGACGAGGGCCGCACGTGTCCGGACATCGCCGTCGATGCCACGATCCGCGGTCCGGAACGCACGGCATCGGGCCAGACAGCCACCGACCTGATGGGCCGGGCGACGTTTCGCATGACGGGACCGGCGGGCTCCTACACCCTGACGGTGGACGACGTGGCTGCAGGCGCCCTCAGGTGGACCGCCGATGACCACACGGAGACGTCGATCGAGGCCGGCGGTCACGCGCAAGGGTCCGGCCCGGGGTGATCAGGTCCGTCGCGCCGTCGCGTAGACGAGCCCGAAGATCACCAGGAACGCGCCGACCAGCAACCACGAGCACGGAAACGACGGGGTCCAGTCCGTGAACGTGTGCAACACGTTGCAGGCGACGACATTGATACCGGTTGCCGTGCCGCTCGTGTCCTGGCCGAGGCTGCCGAGGAACCACGTCGCGCCCACCAGCACACCAGCCGACACACCGAAGGCGAGGAGCGCATCGACAACAGGACCTCTGCCCACGCTTGTGCCGGTCGTCGGGCTCAGTGCTTCTGAGCGTCGAACCAAGTATCGCCGACAGCCACGTCGACGTCGAGGGATGTGCGCAGATCGGCGACGCCCGCCATCTCGTCCACGACCAGCTCCTGGAGCTGTTCGACATCGTCGGCGACGACCTCGAGGACGATCTCGTCGTGGACCTGCAGGAGCAGTTGGGCCCGCAGCGAGCTCGCGGCCAGCGCGTCGCGGACGCGGATCATCGCGAGCTTGATGATGTCTGCCGCCGCCCCCTGGATGGGGGCGTTCAACGCCATGCGCTCGGCCATGCCGCGCCGGTTGCGGTTGTCGGAACGCAGGTCCGGCAGGTAGCGCCGTCGCCCGAAGATCGTCGTCGTGTAGCCGTCGCGGGTGGCGTCCTCGACGGCCGCATCGAGGAACGAGCGGATGCCCGGGAACCGCTCGAGGTAGGCGTCGACGATCTCCTGCGCCTCGTCGGGTGGAATGCCGAGCTGCTGGCCGAGCCCATAGGCCGTCAGGCCGTAGGCGAGCCCGTAGTTGACAGCCTTGGCGCGATCGCGCAGCGTCCCATCGACGTCCTCGAGGTCGAGGTCGAACACCTGCGCGGCCGTTGTCGTGTGGATGTCCTCGCCGGACGCGAACGCGGCCAGCAGGTTCTCGTCGCCGGACAGGTGGGCCATGATCCGCAGCTCGATCTGCGAGTAGTCGGCCACGAGCAGGACGTCGTAGCCCTCCCCCGGCACGAAGGCCCGGCGGATTTCCCGGCCCTCGGCGCGACGCACGGGGATGTTCTGCAGGTTCGGGTTCGAGCTGGACAGCCGCCCGGTGGCGGCGACGGTCTGGCTGAACGTCGTGTGGATGCGCCCGGACACGTCATCGATCAGCGGCGGCAACGCGTCGACGTAGGTCGTGAGCAGCTTGCTGGTCTCGCGCCAGTCCATGATCGCCGGGATGATCGGGTGGGCGTCGGCCATGCCCTGGAGTGCCGTCGCGTCGGTCGTCCAGCCTGTCTTGATTCGCCTCGTCTTGGGCAGGCCGAGCTCCTCGAACAGGACCGTCTGGAGCTGCGGACCCGACCCGATGTTGAACGTGTGGCCGGCGTGCCCGTGGATCTCGGCCTCGAGCTCGGTCACGCGCGTCGCGAGCCGGTCGCGGATCTCGTCGAGGACATGCCGGTCGACAGCGATCCCATTCGCCTCCATGTCGGCAAGCACCGGGACCAGCGGGAGCTCGACCGTCTGCAACAGCTCGACCTGGCCACGCTCCTCGAGCTGCTCGAGCAACAGCTGGCCCAGGTCGAGGGTGGCCGCGGCCCGCAGGGCTCGGCCCTCCCAGGGGTCCTCCTGCACCTCCAGGGCGAGCTGGCCCTGGTCTTCCTCGGCCTCGGCCGGGTCCACCGACCGGTGCAGGTACTGGAGGCTGATGCGGTCCAGGTCGAAGGTGCGCTGCTCGGGGCTGAGCAGGTAGGCAGCCAGCTCGGTGTCCTCGACACGTACCGACACGTCCCAGCCGACCGACCGGGCAACGTGATGGAGCCGCTTGGCGTCGTGCGTCACGATCACGCGGTCCGAGTCAGCCAGCAGGTCGGCCAGCGCTGACTGGTCCTCCGCGTCCGCCTCGTCCCAGCGGAGGGAGGACGGGTCGGCACCCGTGG
>JAWWBG010000105.1:0-9073 GCA_033721095.1 Nitriliruptorales bacterium | reverse complement strand
GCCTGTCGATCGGCAACCCGTGGGACGACGAGGACGTGCTGGTCGGGCCGCTCATCGACGAGCGTGGGTTCGACGGCATGCAGGCCGCGCTCGAACGCGCGGTCGCCGACGGCGGCAACGTGGTGACGGGCGGCGGGCGGGTCGACCTCGGGCTGCCGGGTGCGTTCTACGTCGAGCCGGCCATCGTCGAGATGCCCTCCCAGACACCGCTGGTGTGCGAGGAGACGTTCGCGCCGATCCTGTACGTCCTGCGAACCGGGTCGCTCGAGGACGCCATCCACCTGAACAACGACGTGCCGCAGGGACTGTCGTCGGCCATCTTCACCCGCGACGTCCGCGAGGCCGAGCGGTTCATGGGGGCGCTGGGCAGCGACACCGGGATCGTGAACGTGAACACCGGCCCCAGCGGTGCCGAGATCGGCGGCGCCTTCGGGGGCAACAAGGCCACCGGTGGCGGCCGCGAGGCCGGCAGCGATTCGTGGAAGGCCTACATGCGCCGCGCCACCAACACGGTGAACTTCTCTGACGAGTTGCCCCTGGCGCAAGGAGTCGAGTTCGAGTGACCGGGAACGAGACCACCACGGAAAGGCAGGCACGATGACCGATGTCAGGCCCGACAACGCGCTGGAGGTGATCCACCGGCACCTGCCGCCCGGGCGGATGGACCTCGTCCTCGACATGGACAAGAGCCACGGCGCCACGCTGGTGGACGCCCGAGACGGCACCGAGTACCTCGATCTCTTCTCGTTCTTTGCCTCCAATGCGTTGGGGATGAACCACCCGCGGTTCACCTCCGAGGTCGTCGAGCGGCTCGGCCGACTGGCGGTCAACAAGCCGAGCAACTCCGACATCCCGACCGTCGAGATGGCCCAGTTCACGGCCGTGTTCGACGAGGTCCTCGGCGTGGAAGGACTCCCGTATCGGTTCTTCATCGAGGGTGGGGCGCTCGGCGTCGAGAACGCGCTGAAGGCCGCGTTCGACTGGAAGTCGCGCCACAACGAGGCCCACGGCCGTGACCCGGGGCTGGGCACGCAGGTCATGCACTTGACCCGCGCCTTCCACGGGCGTACCGGCTACACGCTGAGCCTCACCAACACCGAGCCCGTCAAGACCGACCGGTTCACCCAGTTCTCGTGGCCGCGGATCAACGTTCCGGCGCTGAAGTTTCCGCTGGACGACCACGCCGACCGCAACGACGACGCCGACGAGCGCGCGCTCGCCCAAGCCGCCGAGGCGTTCGTGCGCCACAAGCACGACATCGCCTGCTTCATCGCCGAGCCCATCCAGTCCGAGGGCGGCGACAACCACCTGTCGGCAGGGTTCCTCCAGGGCATGCAGGACCTGTGCCGCAAGCACGACGCGCTGTTCGTGATCGACGAGGTCCAGACCGGTGTCGGCATGTCGGGGACGGCCTGGTGCTTCCAGCAGCTTGGCATCGAGCCCGATCTGGTGGCCTTCGGCAAGAAGACCCACGTGTGCGGGGTGCTCGGCGGCGGCCGGATCGACGAGGTCGACGACCACGTCTGGAAGGTGGCCGGCCGGCTGAACTCGACGTTCGGGGGCAACTTCCTCGACATGGTCCGCGCCACGACGATCCTCGAGGTCATCCGTGACGAGAACCTGATCGAACGTGCGGCCACGGTCGGCGCCGGGTTGCTGCGGGACCTCGAGTCGCTCGGTTCACGTCACGACCGGGTCACCAACGTCCGTGGCCGCGGCCTGCTGTGCGCATTCGACCTGCCCGACGACACGACGCGCGACGCCGTGATCAGCCGGGCCCGCGAGGAACATCGAGTGCTGCTGCTGGGGTGCGGCGAACGGTCGATCCGGCTGCGACCAGCGCTCACGATCGGCGAGGACGAACTTGCGCGTGGGCTCGAGGCGCTGGACGCCGTACTGTCCAGTTCCGATGCACCGTGATGAGCCCATCTTCATTGTCGGCGTCGCCCGAAGCGGGACGACCCTGCTGCAGGTCATGCTCGGCTCGCTCCCCCGTGTCGCCGCCCTGCCCGAGCTGCACTATGCGGCTCGCTTCCTGCCGCACCGTGACCGCTGGGAGCCCATTGATCGCGACCGGCTGCTCGAGCTGTTGACAATCCTCCGTGACGACGAGCTCGACATGTACGAGGACGTCGGCTGGGATTTCGAGCAGATCGTGTCGCAAGCCTTGGCGAACGGGCCAACGACACTCGCGCACGTCTTCCGCGTCCTGATGGAGGACTTCGCCCGGCGATCGGGCAAGGCCCGCTGGTCGGAGAAATCACCCGGTCAGCTCCCTCAATCTGCAGTCGAGCTCGCCCCCGACGCCTTGATCGTCCACATCATTCGGGACCCGCGAGCAGCCCTCGCATCCCAGATCGCCGTTCCCTTCCTGCCGTACTCGCCAAGGCAGTTGGCCACTCAGTGGGCACGTTTCAACCTCGCGGCCGCCCGGTGGGGACAGCAACCCGACCATGCTCACCGCTACCTCCGCATCCGCCATGAGGACCTTGTCGCCGACCCCGAAGCGACCGCGAAACTGGTTTGCGCACACATTGGCGAGAATTTCGAGCCGACGATGCTCGCTGGCGGCAAGGAGTCCTCCTCTGTTCCCGATGTTGGACTTCCGTGGCAATCGGGCGCCTTGGAATCCGTTCGGGCGCCGTCGCGTCGCCACCTTTCTCCCATCGCCCGGATCCAGATGGCGCCCCTCGTCGACGGAGCGGTCCAGACGCTGGGGTACGAACGCGAGACACGCACCCGCCGCATCCTCGGGCGCGCCGTCAACCGCTTCCCGGACCCGACGGCACGACAGTCGCGGCGCGCTGCTCCGGTCACCCCAGTGGAGGTTGCACGTGGAGGAAGTGCCGCCGAGAAGCTTCGACAAGTGTGACGGTGATCTGACGGCCAAAAACTGACGGTCGACATGATCAGGCAGAATCTGCTCGGATCGTCCAGCTAGACCGGCTCGGCGGCCAGCTCGGCGCCGAGCTGGATCAGCTCGCGCGTCGGGGTCCCGAGCGTGTGCTCGAGGCGCTTGGCCCAGAGAAAAAACCTGTGCACCGGGTAGTCGAGGTCGACGCCGATGCCACCGTGCAGATGCTGAGCCGCGTGGACGACACGCATCCCGCCGTCGCCGGCCCAGAACTTGGCGACGTGGACCTCCTTGGAGGCATCCAGTCCGGCTGACAGGCGGTAGCAGGCCTGGCGTGCCGTCAGCGTGATCATCTCGGTGTCGATGAACGCATCGGCTGCCCGCTGGGCGACGGCCTGGAACTCGGCGATCCGCCGGTCGAACTGCTTGCGCTCGGAGGTGTAGGCGGCGGTCATGCGGACCGCGCCCTCGCAGACACCGGCCGCGACGCTGCAGGTGGCCGCGGCTGCTCGTTGGACGACGGCCTCGACATCGGCCCGTCCCGTCGCCAGCACCTCGACCTCGACCTCCGACAGCGTCACGAGGCCGGCGGGCAGTCGGTTGGTCGGGACAACGTCCTCGACCTGAACGCCCTCCGCGGTGGGCTTGAAGGCGACGACGGCCAGCGCCTCGTCGCGCGCCGCGACCGCCAGCACGAGGCCCGCCTCGCGGATCCAGCCGACGACGCCGGCGTCACCGGACACGCGTCCAGCCTCGTCGATCTCGAGGCTGCCCTCGAGGGCCGCTGCCACGACCAGGTCGCCACTGACGATCCTCGGCAACCACGCGGCCTGCTGGTCGGGCGAACCGTGCTCGGCGACGGTCATCGCGCCGACCACCAGTGTCTCGACCAGTGGGACGGGTGCGCACGCCCGGCCCTGTTCCTCGGCAACGACCATCTGCTCCACCCGCCCGAGTCCGGCGCCGCCGTGTTCCTCCGGGACGACCGTGCCGAGGATCCCCGCCTGCGCCAGCGCGGCCCAGGTGTCGCGGTCGAAGACGGTGTCGTTGTCGGCTTCGAGCTTGGTGAGCCGGTCGTGGGTGGCGAGATCGGTGAACACCGACGCGGCCAGGTCCCGCAGCGCCTGCTGTTCCTCGGAAAGCGAAAAGTCCATGCTGGCAGACTAGAACGTGTTCTAGTTGCCGGCCAACGTGGATGAACCAGCCCAGCACCGGGAACCCGGACGTAGGCTCGGATCGAGCGCAGCAGGAGGTGGCCGTGGCCACCGAACGGGTCCCGACCTTCTGTCCGCTGTGTGTCTCCCGCTGTGGAGCGATGGCCACGATCGAGGACGGCGAGTTCGTGGCCCTGGGCCCGAACCCCGACCATCCGACGGGACAGGCCCTGTGCACGAAGGGCAAGGCCGCACCCGACATCGTTCGTCATCCAGACCGGCTGACCATGCCGCTGCGCCGCACGAACCCCAAGGGTGCAGCCGACCCCGGCTGGGAGGAGCTCTCCTGGGACGAGGCGCTCGGCATCACGGCTGAGCGCCTGAACCAGATCAAGGCGGCACACGGGGCCGAGGCGGTCCTGTTCAGCAGCAGCTCGCCCTCGACCACGGGGATGAGCGACTCGATCGACTGGCTGGTGCGGCTCCGGCGTGCGTTCGGCTCGCCCAACATGGCCACGTACATGGAGCTGTGCGGCTGGGGTCGCTACCTCGCGTCCATCTACACGTACGGAACCCCTGTTCCGGGTGCGTACATGCCCGACCTGGAACGGGCCCGCTGCATCCTCTACTGGGGCTACAACCCGTCGGTCGCGCGGCTCGTGCACGCCACGCAGACCGTCGCCGCGCTGCGTCGAGGCGCCAAGCTGGTCGTGGTCGACCCGCGACGCGCCGGTCTCGCCAGTCGTGCCGAGGAGTGGCTGCGCGTGCGACCCGGTACCGACGGCGCCCTGGCACTCGCGCTGTCGCATTCGATGATCGAGCACGGCTGGTTCGACGCGGACTTCGTGACCCGCTGGACGTCGGCACCGCTGCTGGTCCGGGAGGACACCGGCCGGCTCCTGCGGGCAGGCGACCTCGGCGACGCGGCCGACCCCGATGCGTTCGTCAGCTGGGACACGCAGGCCGATCAACCCGTCGGCTTGCCCGTCGGCGATGGCGACCAGGCGCGGCACGCGCTGCGTGGAACCTTCGAGGTCATCACCACCGACGGACCCGTCAGCTGCTCCCCCGCCTTCGAGCTGCTCGCGGCCGGGTGCGCTGCGGTCTCGGGTCGGGTCGAGGAGATCACGGGCGTGTCGGCCGCGCAGGTCGAGCGCACGGCACGGCTGTTGTGGGAGTCGCGACCCGTGGCCTACTACGCGTGGAGCGGCCTCGAACAGCACAGCAACGCGACCCAGACGACGCGGGCGATCAACGTCCTGTACGCGCTGACGGGATCCCTCGACCAGCCGGGCGGCAACGTGCTGTTCACGCCCGTGCCGACCAACGCGATCGATGGCGCCGACCTGCTCAGCTCTGAGCAGCGCGCGAAGGCGGTCGGCCTCGAGCACCGACCGCTGGGGGGCGCCCGGTTCGAGTTCAGTGCCAACGAGGACCTGTTCACCGCCATGCTGGAAGGGGTCCCGTACGCCGTGCACGGCATGGTGAACTTCGGCGCCAACCTGGTGATGGCCAATGGCGACAGTCGTCGCGTCCGGGACGCACTGGCCTCGCTGGACTTCATGGTCCACACCGACCTGTTCATGAACCCCACGGCCGAACTCGCAGACATCGTGCTGCCGGTCACGAGCGCGTGGGAGGCGGAGGCGCTGCGCGTCGGCTTCGAGGTGAGCCAACAGGCCGTCAGCCACGTGCAGCTCCGTCGGCCCGTCGCCGACCGGCGTGGCCAGGCGAAATCGGACCTCGAAATCATCTTCGGGCTCGCGACCGAGCTGGGGCTCGGAGAGCACTTCTTCGACGGCGACCTCGAGGCCGCGTGGCGTCACCAGCTCGAGCCGAGCGGCATCACCCTCGAGGACCTGCGTGCCGAACCAAACGGCATCCAGGCGTCCGTCGCGACCGTGCACGACAAGCACGCGCGCGCCAACGGCGGCGGACCGGCCGGGTTCCGGACGACGACGGGGAGGATCGAGATCCTCTCGGAGGAGTTCGCGGCACACGGGTACGCCCCACTGCCGACGTTCGACGAGCCATCGATCAGCCCCGTGTCACGGCCAGATCTGGCCGACGAGTTCCCGCTTGTCCTCACGTGCGCCAAGTCGCTGCACTTCTGCGAGACGCAGCACCGCAACATCGCCAAGCTCCGCGCCAGCCATCCCGACCCCGAGGTGGAGTTGCACCCCGACACCGCGGCGGGGCGCGGGATCGCCAAGGGCGATTGGGTGCGAATCGCCACGCCCTTCGGATCCGTGCGCGCGCGGGCCAGGCTGGACGCCAACCTCGACCCGGGCGTGGTCGTGGGACAGCACGGCTTCTGGCAGGGATGCGAGGAGCTCGAGCTGCCGGCCGCCGACCCCTATGCGGATGACGGCCTCAACCTGAACCTGGTGCTGCCGCAGTCGCCGAGCGATCCGATCGCGGGAAGCTCGCCGTTGCGGGCCTCGATGTGCGAGGTGTCGTTGGCGTCGTGATGCATGCTTCACGTCGCCGACTTCGTCCCTAGACTGACAACCTGAAACTAGAACGTGTTCTAGTTTTCATTCGGGAGGCCGGTGGATGGTGGCAGGCGGCGCAGCTGAGGCGCTGACCTCGTTGTCGCATGACCAGCTGGCCGTGCTCGGGCGCGAGTACCTGCTGGCCGGGCACCTCCAGGACCGGGCCTCGATGCCGTGGCTGATCCTCCACCACGACCGCGAGACCATGACCCAGGTCGCGATCGAGGAGTGGATGGCGGCCTCGCCCATCTACACGCGCCGCATGCAGCGGGCCCTGGGGTTCGCCGGCGACGACATCCCGACGATCTTCAAGGGCCTCCAGCTGGATGTCGGCGCCCCGCACCAGTTCATGGACTTCCGGTTCGAGGTTTCCGGGCCGGACGAGGGACGGTTCTGGCTGGACCACTGCGGTGCCCTCATGGACGTCGAGCCGATGGGGTCCGAGTTCGTGGTCGCGATGTGCCACGACATCGAGGACCCCACGTTCGACGCGACCGCAGTTGCGACCAATCCGCTGGCGCGCGTCAGGCCCGTTCATCGACCGCCGCGCCAGCCCGCAGACCGGCAGCCGCACTGCGAGTGGCGGGTGTTCCTTGACCATGACGGGTCGCCGATCGAGGTTTCCGATGGCTGCCGCGTCGTGGGTGACTCGGTGGCCGCCACCATCGAAATCCCGGCCTTCGAGGGCACCGACACTACGAACGGCCTGAACGCCTACGAGCAGTTCGACCCCGACTTCCAGCTGGAGCACTTGTCCACGGCGGCGCTGCTGGCCGCGTGCGAGGAGTTCTGCCTCCAGGGACACCTGCTCGTGCGCGGACTGCTGTTGGCCGTCGCGTCGCGGTTCGGCGAGGACCAGGCCCAGGAGGTCAACCGCTTCCAGTTGCGTGGCATCGGACCGGTCGTGGCAGCCCGACTTCGTGACGCGCTGGGACTGGGTCAAGGTGCAGAGGCCGTCGCCGAGGTCCTCCGGCTGCATCCCGTGTTCCGGCCCACGGCCTACGTGGCCACCGACATCGATGTCCTCGGCGACCGGGTGCGGGTTGGCGTCCTCGACTCCCCTGTCTTCGGCGAGGACCACGACCACACGTGGCTGCACGCGTTGTGCACGGACGCGACGATCCTCGAAGCCATCGCCCAGGGCGTCGACCCGCGCGCACGTGCCTCGGCGACGAGCGCCACGGTCGGCGAGGTCGTCGCATGGGAGATCACCGTGGACCCTGATGCCGAGCCCGCGACGATTCCCGACGAGGTGCACCTGGCCAGGGTCAGCACGGGGGCCGACTTCGAGCTGCGCAAGCCGCTGCCGGTGGCCAGCTCGTGAAGATCCTCGTGACGGGCGCGACGGGCTTCTTGGGCTCACACCTGGTGGGAGCACTCCAACGGCGCGGGCACGAGGTCCGGGTCCTGGTGCGGTCACCGGACAAGCTGCCGACGATCCTCGAGAACCTGGGCGTGGAGCCTGCCACCGTCGAGGTCGTGGCCGGCGACATGACCGACGAGGCTGCCGTGAAGCAGGCCCTCGACGGGGTGGACGGCGTCGTGCACACAGCCGCATCGACGGCGCTGGGGGTCGCAGACGGCAGCACGAACGACATCAACGTCGAGGGCGTCCGGCAGGTCATCGGCCAGGCCGTGGCCTTGGGACTCGACCCGATCGTCCACGCTTCCTCGATGGCCGCCTACGTCCCCACGGATGCCGAGATCATCACCGCCGACAGCCCACTGGCCGAACCCGACACGGCGTACGGGCGCTCGAAGCGCGCCGGCGAGGAGTTGGTGCGGGGCTGGCAGGACGAGGGCGCGGCCATCACGACCATCATCCTCGGGTCGATCTACGGCCCGGACTCGCCCCATCTCGAGGGCGGGTTCCTGGCGGTGCGCGCGGCCCTCGAGCTGATGATGGTCGTGGCCGAGGGTGGCATGGGCATCCTCGATGTGCGCGACGGCGCCGAGCTGTTCGCGGCCGCGACCGAACCCGGCAAGGGCCCGCGGATCCTGTTGGCCGGCGGGCACTGGGTGACGTGGCAGCAGTGGGTGGACCTGCTGTCGGAGGCCGTCGGCCGCGAGGTCCCCAGCATGACGGCCACGCACGAGCAGATGCTCGAGATGGGCCGGCAGCTCGACGCCCAGCGGGCGGCCGGCGAGGACGTCGACCTGCCCCTGTCGGAGGAGGCCGCGCTGACCATTGCCCAGGGCCGACACCTGGACGATGCCGCGACGCTGGCCGAGCTCGGCATCACGTGGCGCCCGACCCTGGAGACGCTGCGCGACGCAGCGGCGTGGCTGGTCTCGGCCGGTCATCTCGATCCGGCGCTGGCACCGGCGCTGGCCCGTGCACGTTGATCGACGATCCCACTGGAGACCCGATGACCACCACGACCAAGCGCGAGCCGCCGCTGGCGAGCGGTGCCGACCCCGAGCTCGGCCACCTGCGCGAGCTCCAGGAGGACCCGATCGCGCTGATGTGGCGCGTCAAGAAGGAGTGCGGCGACCTCGGCGAGTTCCGCATCGGACCCAAGCGCGTGGTCCTCATGACCGGCCCCGATGCGCAGGAAGCCTTCTTCCGT
>JAWWBG010000104.1:0-9097 GCA_033721095.1 Nitriliruptorales bacterium | reverse complement strand
CGGAGCCATGCCAGTGAAACACGGCGACGACCTGCCAGGAGCTCGCGAACGCGCCTCCGTGCATCCGCTACTCCGCCAGCACGAGGGGCGCGAGCCAGGCCAGGTACGTGAGGTCGCCACCTGCACCCACGGATCCTCGATCGACCAGCGACCCGAGCCCGATGCCCATGGCGGCGAGGTACAGCAGCGGTGAGACGAAGGACGTGAACAGGGTCCCGCGCCACTCGCGCGAGTAGGCGATCGCCTCGTGCTCGACGACGCGCAGGGGCCCCATCAGTCGACCAGCGTGCGACCCGTGAGCCGCAGGAACACGTCCTCGAGCGTGGCCCGGCGGACAAGGTGGCTCGTCGGCTCCACGCCCGTCTCGAGCACTCGGGCGTAGGCCGCGTCAGCGTCCTCGACCGGCAGGATGATCCGATCCGGCAGGACCTCGGCCCGCTCAGCGAGGCCATCCAGCCGAGCCAGGATCGGCTCTGTCGCGACGTCATCGGCCAACCTGACCTCAAGGACCTCGCGGCCAACGTGTTCGAGGATCAGGTCCGCGGGTGCACCATGCGCGACGATGCGGCCCTTGTCCATGACGACGAGCCGGTCGCAGAGCTGCTCGGCCTCGTCCATGTAGTGGGACGTGATGATGAGCGTCGCCCCACGCTTCTTGAGCGACGTGAGACGGTCCCAGACGACGTGCCTCGCCTGCGGGTCGAGCCCGGTCGTCGGCTCGTCGAGGATCAGCAGGTCCGGCTCGTTGATCAGCGCCCTGGCGATCGTCAGCCGGCGCTTCATCCCGCCCGACAGCGGCTCGACCGGGTCGTCGCGTCGCTCGGCGAGCTGCACGAACTCCAGCAGCTCGTCGGTGCGCTCCCTGATCACCCGCCGCGGGATGTCGAAGTACCGGCCGTAGATCATGAGGTTGTCGGCGCAGGTGAGGATCGGCTCCAGGTTGTCGAGCTGCGGCACGACGCCAAGCCGTGCCCGGATCGCAGGCCCGCTGTGGTCGGGATCGAGTCCGAACACCGACAGCTCGCCACTCGTCCGGGGCGACGTGGCCCCGATCATCTTCATCGTCGACGTCTTGCCGGCCCCGTTCGGGCCGAGGAACCCGAACGACTCGCCCTCGTGCACGTCGAAGTCGATGCCGTCGACCGCGACGAGGTCGCCGAAGCGCTTGACGAGCCCGCGCGCGCGGATGAGCGCGTCAGCCATGCGTGCTCCGAGGGGCCATCGTTGCGCCGACGCGTGTGTCGCCGGGCTCGCGGAGGCTAACGACCTCGATCGCTGGCCAATTTCTGCCGCGCGGTGAGCGGCCGGAGACCTACGGTGCGCCGGCCGTGTGGGGAGCACGATGGAGGACGTCCGGAATCGCCGCGACCTGGCCGCGGACCTGGCCGGGTCGTTGTGGTTCCTGCCCACGACGTTCATCGTGATCGCACTCGCCGCCGGCGCGATCCTGTCGAGCATCGAGGTCGACCCGGACTCCGCGCTGGGCCGTGTCGCCTTCAGTGGCGACGCCGAGCACGCCCGCCAGTTGCTCATCGTCGTCACGGGAACGATGATCACGGTGACCAGCCTCGTCTTCGCGCTGACGGTCGTTGCCCTCCAGATCGCCTCGACCCAGTTCTCGCCGCGGCTCCTGCGTTCGTTTCTGCGCGATCGTGGTGCACAGGTCGTGCTGTCCACATTCGTGGCCACGGTCGCCTACGCCATGGCCGGCCTGCACACGGTGGGCGGGATCGACGCAAGCGGCGCGGTGTTCCTCCCCCGCCTCGCAGTGAGCGGCGCGCTGCTGCTCGCACTGCTGAGCGTCGGCATGCTCGTCTACTACATCCACCACCTGACCGACTCGATCCGCATCGACTCCGTGATGCAGACGATCGAGCGGACCACCCTCCGGCTGATTCGCCGTCGCTCACCGAGGATCGATGGAGCCGGAGCAGAGGCGGCTTCCGCCCCGGAACCGCCGGCCGACGCCGTCGTCATCCCAGCGGGGCGATCCGGCTACGTCCAGCGGCTGCACCTGCGCTCCCTGGCCCACCAGCTCGAGCGGCATGACGCCGCGGTGCAGCTGGTCCTCCATGTCGGCTGGCACGTCACCGAAGGCCGACCACTGGCCATGGCATGGCCAACGGGGCCGGGGCCGCTCGACGAGGAAGCCGTGCGGCGCGCGCTGCACGACCAGGTCGAGCTTGCGACCGAACGCAAGACCGAGGTTGACCTCGGCTTCGACCTTCGCCAACTCGTCGACATTGCGAACCGGGCGCTCGCGCCGAGCCTCAACGACCCCTACACGGCCGTGCAGGCGATCCACCACCTGTCCGTGCTGCTGTCCGAGCTCGCCCAGCGCGACCTGCCGGATGTCGTGATCGAGGACGCGAACGGGACCGCGCGCGTCGTGGCGCCCACGCCGAGCCTCCCCAAGCACCTCGAGGTCGTGTGCTCGCACCTGCGGCAGAGCGCCGAGGGACGGCCGCGGGTCTATGTCGCCCTGGTCCGCATGCTCGAGAACGTCCAGCGGCTCGCCGGCCGTGGCGAGTACATCGACGCCGCGGGCGAGCAGCTTGCACTGCTCGAGGCCGACGCCGAGCGCACGATTCCCGTGGCGGAGGACCTGCGCGAGATCCGGGCCGCGATCGCGCGTGCGCGGGCCGGCGCCTGACGGCCGCCTACTCGGCGGGCTCCGGACGACCGACGTGACCGTCGAAGCCATGCCCGCGCTTGGGGACGAGGACCTTGCGGGTGAACTCGCACACGACCGTGCCGTCCTGCTTGTAACCGATGGTGCGGACCTTCACGATGCCGCGGTCGGGCTTGGACTTCGACTCACGCTTCTCGAGGACCTCGGTCTCCGAGTAGATCGTGTCGCCGTGGAAGGTCGGGTTCGCGTGCTTGAGCGACTCGATTTCGAGGTTGGCGATGGCACGCCCCGACACGTCCGGCACGGACTGGCCGAGCACGATCGAGTACACGAGATTGCCCACGACCATGGCCTTGCCGTGCGGCGTGGCGGCCGCCGCGTAGTTGTCGTCGGAGTGCAGCGGGTGCTGGTTCATCGTGATGGAGCAGAAGAGGATGTCCTCGGCCTGCGTGATCGTCTTGCCCGGCCAGTGCTTGTAGACGTCCCCGACCTCGAAGTCGTCGAGGAAGCGCCCGAAGTCCTCGGTCGGCATCAGGACTCACCTCCGTCGAGGTTCTCGGCGCGCCACGCGGCCTTCTCGTGGAAGGGCACGTCGTCCGGCGTCTTGCGGTACTCGAGGCCTTCGTTGGCACCCTTGGAGGCGTTCATCTCCGCCATCTTGCGTGAGGCCTCGTCGATCATCTCGTCGCCGAACATGACCGCTCCCTTGGCCTCGTGCTCGGTCGCAACCTTGTAGGCCTCGAGGATGTCGACGGCGCGCTCGTAGTCGACCTGGCTGACGCCGAAGATCTCGTTGGCGGCCGCGATCTGGTCATGGTGCAACACCCACTTGCCATCGAGCCCGAGCGTCCGGGAGCGGCTGGCGACGACCTTGAAGCCCTCGACGTCGCGGACCTTCGCGTACGGACCGTCGATGGCCTGGATGCCGTTGTTGCGGGCGTGGACGAGCACGGTGTAGAGGACCCAGTGCCAGTGGTCGCCCGGGTAGTCGGGCTGGATGTCGCCGACGGTCAAACTCGGCATGCCGAGGGCAGCCGCCATGTCGCCGGGACCGAAGATGAACGCCTCGGCGCGCTCGGACGCGGCGAGGATCTCCTTGGCGTTGACCAGTCCCTGGGCGTTCTCGATCTGGATCTCGAGGCCGATGCGGCCGACCTCCCAGCCCTTCTCCATCTCGATCTGGGTGATCACGTGGTCGACGAACTCGGTCTGTCCGGCGTACTGGGTCTTGGGGACCATGATGCAGTCGAGCTTGTCGCCGGCGGCCTCGACGACCGTCGTGAGGTCGCGCAGCGTCCAGGGGGTCGTGCAGTCGTTGACCCGGACGACGCGGGTCTTGTTGCCCCAGTCGCCGTCACGGAGCGCGCTGATGACGTTGTCGCGGGCCTCCGGCTTGGCGCTCGGCGCGACCGAGTCCTCGAGGTCGAGGAACACCTGATCGGCGGCCAGGCCCTGGGCCTTGCCAAGCATCTTGGGAGACGAGCCCGGAACGGCGAGGCAGGAGCGACGCGCGCGCAGGGGTCGGTTCTTGATCCGCAGCGCGGGGGGGGTGAGTGCCATGACGGCAACCTTTCCTTGTGTCTTCGGTCCCCCATTTCTTCGGGGGCCGCGGCGCGCATGGTCCCAGAATGCGCCCAGAAAGACCAACTCAGAAGTCCGGGACCTCAAAGGAGGGCGGGGCTCCACCGCCAAGCCGGGCGGGCATCCACCACGCGCCCTCGGGTGGCGCCTCGGGGTAGGCCGCGATGGCGTCGTCGAGGACCTCCTGCACGGCCGTCCGCAGTCGGCCTGTGCCCTCGGCGGCATCCACGTCGGGATCGAAGGCCAACGGCGGGCCGTAGTGGACCTCGACCGGGAGGCGCCACGACCATCGCAGGCGCCGGTCGACCGTGTGGAACCGATGGATGCCCCAGACGGCGCACGGGATGACGGGCACACGCGCGCGGGCGGCCATCCGCACCGCACCCGTCTTGAAGGGCAGCAGGTCGAGGGTGGGGCTGATCGTCTGCTCTGGGAGGACCAGGATCAGCTCGCCGGCCTCGAGGCGTTCCACCGCCACCTCGAACGCATCTCGGCCAGCACCCCTCGTGACGGGTACATGTTCGGCAGATCGCATCATGGACCCGAACACGGGCACGCGAAACAGCGACTCCTTGGCGAGGATCCGGGGCGGCCGGCCCAGCTGCTCGTATGGGCCTCGCCCCGCGGCAAAGAAGTCCCAGTACGAGGTGTGATTGACCGCCAGCACGACCCCACCGGTTGTCGGTACGTGCTCGAGCCCGACAGTGCGCAGCTGGAATCGCTGGACGTCAAGGATCGAGAATGCCGCACGGGCTGCAAGGCGATAGATGAGGGACGGCGTCGTCATCGCGACCGTCCCTCAGGCAGCGTCGTCGGACGACTGGTCGTGATCTGCCGGGTTGCCGTGCCGCTCCTCGAATCGTGCCTGGTGGGCCGCCAGCACGTCCGCGTGCGGAGGCGCGGACCCGCCCAACGAGGCCGGCAGCCACCAGTCGTCGCCGGGCGTTGGCCGGTCGGGGTACGACTCCTGCAGCTCGGCCAGCATCGCCTCCATCACGTGCTGGAGCCGCTCGGTCACGACCTTCGGGTCGTCATCGGTCCCGACCGACATCGGCGGGCCGTACCGCACCATGACCGGCAGCCGCCACTTGAAGGAGATCCCGTGGCCCTTGGCGGCGAAGCGCTGGGTTCCCCAGCCGACGACAGGGACGATCGGGACGCCTGCCTGCTGGGCCATGCGCGCAGCGCCGGTCCGGAATGGGAGCAGCTGGAACGAGGGCGAGATCGTCTGCTCGGGGGCGACGGCCAGCAGGTCACCCGCTGCCAGCGAGGCGATGGCAGCGTCGTAGGCGTTGTGGCGACTCGACGCGTCGGTCCGATCGACGGGGACGGCCTTCGCGAGACGGATGATCGGCCCGGCCTTCGACTGCCAGATCTCGCGCTTGGCGAGGAATCGAACCGGTCGCTTGAGCTTGCGGACGATGTTCCAGGCAACCATCACGAAGTCGAAGTAGCTGTGGTGGTTGAACGCGAGGACCGCGCCGCCCGTGCGGGGAACATGCTCGAGCCCCTCGACGTCGACTCGCCAGGCCTGTCCGAACACCACGAGCTCGGCGACTCGCCGGATCAGGCGCCAGAACCAGTTGAGGGTCTGGGGCTGGATGTCGGGGATCTGGCCGGCCATGGGGCAAGTGTAGGAATGCGCGTTCGGCTGCCGAGGGCCTCAGCTCTCCAGCAGGTCGTCGATCGCGTCGAGCAAGCGGTCCACGTTGGCGTGCGTGGCGCCCTCGCCCATGAGCCCGACCCGCCACGCCTTCCCGGCGAAGTCGCCAAGCCCGCCGCCGACCTCGATGCCGTGCTCGTCGAGCAGTTGTCGACGGAGCGCCCCCTCGTCGACGCCGTGCGGCCACGCGAACGACGTCAGCTGCGGCAGGCGATGACCCTGCTGCGCGAGCAGCGTGGCACCGCGGTCGGCGATGTGCTCCTGGAACAGCACCCCGACCTCCTCGTGGCGCGCCCAGCGCTTCTCGAGGCCTTCCTCACCAACGATGCGGAGTCCCTCGGCCAGCCCGTACAGCGCGCTGATCGGTGCCGTGTGGTGGTAGGCGCGGTCGGCGCCCCAGTACCGACGGATGGCCGTGACGTCGAGGTACCAGCTCTGTACCGGGGTCGAGCGGGCGTCGAGGACTGCCTCGGCCTTCGGACTGAACGTGATGGGCGCCAGGCCGGGTGGCACGGACAGGCACTTCTGGGTGCCGCTGTAGACGACATCGAGGTGCCAGCCGTCGACGTCCAGCTCGATGCCGCCGAGCGAGGTGACGGCATCGACGATCAACAATGCTGGGTGATCGGCGACGAGCGCGCCGATCTCGTCGAGTGGCTGGCGGGCGCCGGTGGACGTCTCGGCGTGGACGAGGATGACCGCCTTGGCATCCGGGTTGTCGACCAGCGCGTCCGACACCTGCTCGGCCGGGATGACCTGGCCCCACGGCTGCTCGAGCCGTACCACGGTGGCACCGCATCGTCCCGCGGTGTCGGCCAGGCGACCACCGAAGACGCCGTTGACACCGACGATGACGGTGTCGCCCGGCTCGACCACGTTGACGATCGCGGCCTCCATGCCAGCCGAGCCCGTGCCGGACACCGCGAATGTCAGCGGGTTCGCCGTCCGAAACACGGACCGCAGGTCGGTCGCGATCCCGTCCATCAGCTCGAGGAACCACGGGTCGAGGTGCCCGACGACGGGCTGACCCATGGCCTCGAGGACACGGTCGGCCACCGGCGACGGGCCCGGACCGAGCAGGAGGCGCTGCGGTGGCGTCATCAGCCGACGGACTGGATGCGGACCTTCGAGCCGTCGAGGATCGACTTGGAGCCGCGGCCGAGGGCGATGGTTCCCGACCGGACGAGCTCGCGGATCCCGAACGGTTCGAGCAGCTCGACCATCGCCTCCAGCTTGTCCGGGTTGCCGGCGGCCTCGATCGTCAACGAGTCGTGATCGACGTCGACGATCTTGGCCCGGAACACGTCGGCCAGCTCGATGATCTGGGAGCGGGTCTCGGGCGTGGCAGCCACCTTCACGAGCTGGAGCTCGCGCAGCACGGCTTCACCGGGCTCGAGCTCGACGATCTTGAGGACCGGGATGAGCTTGTTGAGCTGCTTGACGACCTGTTCGAGGTGCGCCTCGGCACCGACGACGATGGTCAGCCGCGACACGCGCGGGTTCTCGGTCGGGCCGACGGCCAGCGAGTGGATGTTGTAACCGCGGCGGGCAAACAGCCCGGCAATGCGCGTGAGCACACCGGGCTTGTTCTCGACGAGGACGGCCAGCGTGTGCCGGTCGACGGGAAGCGGGACGGTGTCGTCGGCGACGACGCGAAGCCTGCTCATGCTGCTTCTCCCTCTTCGGTCGCTGCGGCAGCCGCCTGGCGGGCGTGCCACTCCTCAGCGGACTCGATGATCGTGTCGTTGGGCTGCCCGGCCGGGATCATCGGGAAGACCATCTCGTCGGGGTCGACGCGGATGTCCAGGAGGACGGGCTGGTTGCCGACGGCGGCAGCCTTCTCGAGAACGGTGTCGAGTTCCTCGATCGAGCTGGCTCGGAAGCCGGGAATCCCGTATGCATCGGCGAGCTTGACCAGGTCCGGCGAGTCCTGCGGGATCGCCACCTGCGAGAGGCGATCGTCGTAGAACAGGTGCTGCCACTGGCGGACCATGCCGAGGTAGCCGTTGTTGATGACGGCGAACACGGCGGGGATCCCGTACTGGACGGCGACCGCCAGCTCCTGGAAGGTCATCTGGAAGCAGCCGTCACCATCGATCGCGACGACCTGCCGGTCAGGGGCGCCGACCTGGGCGCCGATGGCCGCGGGGACGGCAAACCCCATCGTCCCGAGCCCACCGGAGTTGATCCACTGGCGCGGTCGGGTCCACGGGATGATCTGCGACGCCCACATCTGGTGCTGGCCGACGCCGGCCACGTAGATCGCGTCGTCGCCCCAGGTTTCGTAGATGCGGCGGATGGCGGTCTGCGGCTTGATGACGCCCGTGTCGGCCTGGTCGACCTGCAACGGATGGTCCCGCTTGAGCGCCTCGATGTGCTCGCGCCAGTCGCCGGCATCGGGCTTGACGCTGGCGCCGCGCTCGTCGGCCGCCTTGAGCAGCTGGCCGATGACGACCTTGGCGTCCCCGACGATCGGCACGTCCGCGCGGCGGTTCTTGCCAATCTCGGCGGGGTCGACGTCGACGTGGATGACCTTCGCGTGCGGCGCGAAGCTGGGGAGGTGGCCGGTGACCCGATCGTCAAAGCGCGTGCCGAGCGCCACCAGCAGATCGGCCTGCTGGAGGGCCTGGACGGCCGCGTAGTGGCCGTGCATGCCGGGCATGCCCACGGCCAGCTCGTGGGTCTCGGGGAACGTGCCGCGCGCCATCAACGTGGTGACGACGGGGATGCCCAGCTCGATCGCGAACGCGCGCAATTCCTCGGACGCGTCGGCCCTCACGATGCCGCCACCGGCATAGACGACGGGCCTGCGCGACACGGCGATGAGGTCGAGCGCCTCGCGGACCATCTTGCCGTGGCCACGGACCGTCGGCTTGTAGCCGGGCAGCTCCATCTGCTCGGGCCAGTGCCAGTCGCACGACTCGTTGAGGATGTCCTTGGGGATGTCGACCAGCACGGGGCCGGGGCGGCCGGTCGAGGCGATGTGGAACGCCTCCTTGACGATCCCGGCCAGGTCGCGCACGTCCTTCACCAGATAATTGTGCTTGGTGACCGGCCGCGTGAGGCCCACGTTGTCGGCCTCCTGGTCGCAGCGCAGGGGGTGCTCACGCTTCATCGTGGTGATGTGCTCGCGCCACGCCGCGGTGTCGGGCACGACGTCCTCGCCACGCTCGATGCGCTCCTTGGCGCTCTTGACGAGCTGGCCCACCACGACCTTCGCG
>JAWWBG010000103.1:0-9110 GCA_033721095.1 Nitriliruptorales bacterium | reverse complement strand
GACCTTGTCGATGCAGACCTGGCCCGCGGCCTGGACGAGGAGCTGGTCCCCGAGTTGCGGCGACTGGTCGATGAGGAGCCGCTGCGCGAACGCCGTTGGGCGCAGCTCGTTCTGGCCCTGTACCGGGCCGGGCGACAGGGTGAAGCGCTCGCGGCCTACCAGCAGGCGCGCCAGACCCTCGTCGACGAGTTGGGGATCGAGCCCGGCCCTGACCTCAAGGAGCTCCAGGAACGAGTTCTCGCTCAGGACCCCACGCTGGAGCATCCGGGTCGGGCGCGTCCCCCACTTCCCGTCGCCCTCGACCCGGTCGAGCCGCTCCTGGTCGGTCGCGATGCGCAGCTTGCAGCCCTTCGAGACGCTTGGGAGGCCTCACGCCGCGGCCGCGGCAGCGTTCTCGTCGTGGCAGGCGAACCGGGTTCAGGTCGCACGCGCCTCGCTGCCGAGCTGGCCGCCACTGCCCACGGAGGCGGGGCGCTCGTCCTTCACAGCAGTGCAGTACCGGAAAGCACGGACCGGCTTCGTGTCCTCCGGCGCGCCGTCGAGCTGCTTCGACTCGACAGCGTGGATGACGTCGAGTCAACGCCCTCGGATGCCGCCGTCGGGCTGGCGCAACGACTTGTCCTGCGCGCGAGCGATCAGGGGACGCTGGTGGTGCTCGACGACCTCGAGGCGCTCGACGGCGAGGAGCGGCGGGCGGTCGCGACCTTTGGGCGCACGCTGGCCGAGGCGGGGATCCTGACGCTGCTGCTTGATCGTTCGGCGTCTCGATGGGAGGGCAACTGCGACGGACACGTCCAACTGGGCCCGCTCCAGGCTCACGATGCCGTTGCGGTCGCGGCTCTCTACGTCGGAGAGGAACACGCCGCACTCGCCGCGGCCGACGTTGCTCCGGTGCCAATGCTGCCCGGCGCCCTCCATGCAGCGGCTTCTGCCTGGCATCGGCAGCGAATTGCCGAGGAGGTCGACGTCGTCTCCCGGCAGGTTCAGGAGCGCCGCCAGGCACTGGACGAGTCTCGTGCGGACCTGACCTCCGGACTGGCCGAGCTCAGCGCACTGGAGGAGGCACCACGGTTTCGGTTGGTGGACCGTGATCGCTGCCCCTACATGGGGTTGCGGTCCTTCGACGTCGCGGACGCGGACTTGTTCTTCGGACGCGACGAGCTGACGGCCACGCTGGTCGCGCTCGTCGTCGAACGCCCGCTGGTTGCCATCGTCGGCCCCTCTGGGAGCGGCAAGTCGTCCCTGGCACGCGCGGGGATGCTGGCAGCGCTGCGGGCTGGCCGCCTTCCCGGCAGCGAACGGTGGCAACAGGCAGTCATCCGGCCGGGCACCACGCCGGTGGCAACGTTGAACCGTGCCCTGGACGATGCCACTGGGGAGGTCGGCCATCGCCTCGTCCTCGTCGATCAGCTCGAGGAGTTGTTCGCCGATGCGATTGCGGCCGAGGAGCGCGCAGCGTTCGCCGGCTTGCTGGTACGCCTCGCGCTCGACGAGGGCACGACCGTGATCGTGACCCTTCGGGCAGACCATGTGGGCGATCTTGCGGGTCTGCCCGAGCTCTCGGCACTCGTCCAGGATGGCGCGGTCCTGGTGGGCCCCATGGCACCCGAAGAACTGCGTCGTGCAATCGAGCTGCCGGCACTGCGGATGGGGTTGCGCCTGGAGCAGGGGCTGTCGTCGATGCTCGTGGCCGAGGTCGCCGGACGGGCCGGCGCCCTGCCCCTGCTGTCAACCGCCCTGCTCGAGCTGTGGGAGCGCCGCCAGGACGGAAGGCTGTCGCTGGCTGCCCACCGCGCCACTGGCGGCGTCGCTGGTGCAGTCGCCCGACTTGCGGAGGCCACGTTCGAGCGACTCGATGAGCAGGGTCGACAGGCCGCTCGCCGCATGCTGCTGCGCATGTGCGGATCCGACGGACCCGAGCAGCCCTTGCGGCGCCGTGTTCCCCTGGAAGAACTGACCGACGAAGGTGACCTCGGCCGGGCTGTCCTCGCACTGTTCGCCGAGCGGCGGCTGGTGACGCTCAGCGACGCCAGCGCAGAGGTGGCCCATGAAGCCCTGTTGAGCGAGTGGCCTCGCCTGCGCGGCTGGCTGGACGATGACACCCACGGGCGCCTCCTGCATCGACACCTCACCGAGGCGGCGCGTCGATGGGACGACGAGGGCCGCAACGCTGATGGCCTCTATCGGGGGGCACGCCTTGCGTCGGCGCTGACGTGGGCTGAGGAGCACGGCGCCGACCTCAACCGGCTCGAGGCCGCGTTTCTTCGTGAGAGCGAGCGTCTCGCCGACAGCGAGCGCCGAGAGGCCGAGGAGGCCGCGCGCCAGGCCAGGGCAGCCAGTCGTCGGCTTCGCCGACTGCTGGCCATCGTGGCCACGGTGCTCGTTTTCGCCGTGGTCACCGCGGGTTTCGCGATGCAGCAGCGGAGCCAGGCGGCCGACCGCGCGCGCGTGGCCGACGCCGGGCGCCTCGGATCGCAGGCACTGGCCGAGAACGCCCTCGACCTGTCCTTGCTGCTGGCCGTCCAGGCGCGGGAGCTTGATGACTCACCGGTCACGCGCGGCACGCTGCTGGCGGCTCTCGCCCGGGCGCCGCAGGCCATCGGGGTGTTCCGGGCGCAGGAGCCGCGGTTCCTGGACGGCGACCTGTCACCCGATGGCTCGCTGGTTGCGGCGATCGCGAGCGATGGACCCGCAACGGTGTGGGACACGGCAACCCACCAGGTCGTGGCCCGCCTCGAGGCAGCGACAAACGGCTGGGGAGTGGCGTTCAGTCCCGACGGCGAGTCGCTGGCGATCGCCGGCTGGAGCGCGGACGACGACGGCGTGATCGAGTTGTACGAGACAAGCGGCTTCGAGCGTGTCTGGTCGACTCGCACTCCCATTGGCGGCCATCGGCTCGATTGGGCGCCCGACGGCTCGGCACTTACCGGGATGGGCTTCGACGGGCTCCCACGACTGATCGACGCCGAAACCGGGTCGGTCCGGACGCTGGAACCCGGCGTCGCCGATCGTGATGCATGGGGGAGCACGTTCCTGGCCGACAGCCGCAGCATCGCCGCAAGCTGGGAAGGACTGACCCTGCTCCTCGACGCACAGACGGGCAACGAGCTCGCACGACTTCCGATCGGCGGGCCGCTGGCAGTCTCGCGAGACGGCAGGATCCTTGCCGTCGCCGAATGGGGCGCCGCGGACCGGGCGGTGGTCCTGGTGGACGTCTCGTCCGGCGAGGTCCTTCGGCGGCTCGTGCGCCACACGGCGGAGATCCAGGACTTGGCGTTCGCACCGGATGGCCGCGAGTTGCTCAGTGCGGGCGACGACGCGCTGGTCGTTCGTTGGGATGTCACAGCGGGCGAGGTCATCGAGGTGCTGGAAGGCCATGGCGGCCGCGTATGGGGACTTGGCGTGACGAGCGACGGCGAGACGGCATCGAGCGCTTCCCTCGACGGCAGCGTGATCGCCTGGGACCTGTCCGGGCTGCGCCGGTTGGGCGTGACGTCGAGCCCGTCCGACGCGGGTATCGGCGCTTCGGTCAGCCCGGACGGGCGGTGGGTTGTCGCCGCGGCGGGGTCGGGTGTTGCCATTCACGATCGCGCGAGCCGTGAGGAGCGACTCGTGGACACGCATCTTGCCGCGCTGCAGTCGAGCGTGTTCATCGACAACGAGACCGCCGTCCTCGGGCTGTCCGACGGGTCGTTGCGACGGTTGGACATCGCGTCGGGGCGCGTGAGCAGTGGTCTGGACCTCGGGGTCGGCGTTCCCGGCATCATCGTGGCGACGCCGGAGGGATCGCATGTCCTGGTCGGCACCGACGCCGGTGAGATCGTGACCGTCGAGGCGGCCGAGTGGCGAATCGAATCTCGCCTGTCGTTCGGTCAACCGGTGTGGTCGATCGCCTTCGATCATGCAGGGAAACGGATGGCCGTCGCGCTTGACGACGGGTCGATCGTCGTCGCAGGCCGGTCCGGCGACGTCCTCGCGACCGTGTCGGGCGGTGACGGAGCGATGATCGTCGTCGCCTTCGACCCGACGGGTCGGTACGTGCTCGGCGGCGGGTTCTCGGGAGTGCTCCAGCGATGGAAGGCCGCCGACGGCCAGCCAGTGGGTGAACCGCTGAAGCTCGGCGCCGGGTGGATCATTGCCGGCAAGTTGCACGGTGAGCTGTTCGTTGCCGGCTCGACCGATGGCATGGCTCGACTCGTGGACGTCCGGGCCTGGCAACAGATCGGGACACCTCTGCCCGTGGGTGACCAGGTGTGGGTGATGCCGACCGTCCTGCCCGACGGCCGCATTCTCGCGCTGACGGACACCGGTCCGGCGATGGTGTACGAGATCGACGCGGACCGGTGGACGCAGCGGGCCTGCGCCATCGCCGGGCGGACGCTGACGGAGCAGGAGTGGCGCAGTCACGTTGGCGACCGACCTTGGACACCCGGCTGTGGAACATCGGTGGCAAGGAACATGGAGGGCTGAGTCCATCTGTGGACGGCTGGCGGGCGGCGACCACTCTCTGTAGTCTCGGGGCGAGGGCTTCATGGGAGCCCGTGGGGCCTGGTGCACGCGGGAGTCAGGGGACCCATGCGTCGGCAGCTCGCCAGATCTTCGTTCGTTCTCGTCGCCATGCTGTTGCATGGGCTCGTGCCGGTGGCGGCGCAGGCAGCCACTGAACCTCTCGAGACGGACCCGGGGCGGCTGGGCCCCGTGCTGGCCGAGCAGGTGTCGGAGGGGACGGCGCACGAACGCGTGGACGTTCTCCTCCGCGCAACGGCTGGGCCGTCCGCGGCGGAACGTGCGCGTGGGATTGTTGGCGACATCGACGTGACGTCGGAGTGGTCGCTGATCAATGGTTTCAGCGCCACGATGACGATCGGCCAGGTCCGTGCCCTGAGCAACCAACCCTGGGTCGAGCGCATCGAGGCGCCACAGGTCTACGAGGCGATGAACGGTGGGGCCACGGCCGGCTTCGGGGTCGATGACGCCGCCGGCGAGTACGGCGTGGATGGTTCCGGCGTGACCGTGTGCGTCCTCGACACCGGCATCCGAGCCGATCACGAGCAGTTCAACGGACCGGGCGGCTCCAGGATCGTCGGCTGGATGGACTTCATCGGCGGTCAACCGGACCCCTACGACGACCACTCGCATGGCACGCACGTGGCAGGGACGTTGGCGGGTGACGGTGACGGGCCCTCGGCGAACGCCGCACTCCATGGTGGCGTGGCCCCCGGCGCAGCACTCGTCATCGGCAAGGTCCTGGCCGGAAGCGGCTCCTCGCAGGGCACGTCGGTCGAGGACGGCATCGACTGGTGCGCGGCCAACCCCTCGGTCGACATCATTTCGATGTCCCTGGGGACAACCTCGGCTTCCTCCGGCAACGACACGCTCAGCCAGATGGTGAACGCCGCCGTGGCCAACGGCATCGTCGTCGTCGTGGCGGCTGGGAACACCGGCGACGCGCCCGAGACCGTCGGATCACCCGGCGCAGCCCGGGACGCGTTGACGGTTGGTGCGGCCGCCGACTCCGAGGACGAGAACGGGGTCTACCTGGCGCCCTTCTCCAGCCGCGGCCCGACCCTCGCCCCGAACGGGTTCACGAAGCCCGACATCGTCGCGCCGGGTGTGCGACTGACCTCGGCCTCGACGGGCAGCTCGACGGCGTACTCGATCAAGTCGGGAACCTCCATGGCCACCCCGTTCGTCGCCGGGGCGGTGGCGCTGGGCCTCGAGGCGGCCCCCGGAGCGTCGCCGGCGACCCTCAAGGCCGCGCTCGAGTCGACCGCGCACGACTGGGGGATCGCGGGCAAGGACAACGACTGGGGCTCGGGTCTGATCGACGTGCACGGGTTCGTCGCCGCGCTGAACAACGAGGTTCGAGCCAACGAGCTTCCTGCCCACGTGCATCTCGATGACCAGGAGGCGATCGACGGAGCGACGTGGTCGTACGAGATCGAGGTCGACGCGGCCGACGTGGGCGAGCCACTGGCGGCGACCGTCCTCATCGACGGTGAGCTCGTGTGCGTGCTCTGGTTCTTCGGTTGTGCCGCCTGGGAATGGGGTCCCGATCTCGAGATGCGGTTGCTGCGGCCGGATCAATCCGAGGCCGCCCGCAGCGAGTGTCCGCTCTCGGGCGACTGCCCCCAGTATGGGGTGGGACGTCAGGAAACCGTTCACGTGACGGCCGACCAGGCCGGGACCTGGACCATCGAGGTCTGGCCCTGGGACGCCGATCCCAACGACGGCGTACCCGCTGCCGGCGGAACGTTCGACATCGACCTGTCGCTGCCGACAGCGCCGGGGACACCTCCGCCGCCCCCGCCGCCACCCGACCCGCCGGCCGCGCCGACACTCGACAGCGTCACGGCCGTCGCTTTTGACCAGGTCGACCTGTCATGGAGCAGCGTCCCCGACGCGGACACGTACACCGTCGAGCACAGCAGCGACGGTGGCAGCAGCTGGAGCGAGCTGGCCAGCGGACTGGCTGGCACGAACACCTCGCACACCGGTCTCGACGCCGGCAGCACCAACCACTACCGGGTTCTCGCGGTCAACGCCGGCGGATCCTCGCCTCCGTCCAATGTCGGTTCCGACACGACGCCGCCGGAAACGCCGATGAACCTGGTGGCCACGGCCGCGGGCACGGACACCGTCAACGTCCAGTGGGATGCCGCTGCCGGCGCGACCTCGTACACGCTCGAGCACAGCCTGGATGGATCCACGTGGGCGTTCGAGGCCGCCCTGGCTGGGACGAGTTTCGCCGACACCGGGCTGGATCCGGACACGACCCACCACTACCGGGTCCGGGCCACCAACACGGGTCCGCATCCGTCCGACTGGTCGAACGTGGACAGCGCCACGACCGACCCGGACACGCCCCCACCACCGCCGGGTGACGTCGACGACACCGCCACCTCGGAGTCCACGGGTGCAGGCACCGTCGTTGGCAGCCACCTCGACACACTGGCATCGGACGACGACCGCGAGGTGCTCACCGAGGAGGTCTCCGGTCGCAACGCGAAGAACCAGCGCAGCCAGCTCCAGCACGACTGGAGCATCGAGGTGACCGGCGGCAACAGCGTCTCGCTGCACGTCGAGGCTCACCGCGCCGACACCGGAGAGGGCGATGCCTTTGCCTTCTCGTACTCAACCGACGGTGGGGCGAGCTTCGTCGACACCGGCCTGGTGGTCACGAAGACGGTCGATGACGATGTCGCGCAGGTGGTCCCGCTCCCGGCCGACACGACCGGGACGGTCATCGTTCGCGTCGAGGACGTCGACCGAACGCGTGGCAACGGCGCGGCCGACTCGTTGCACGTGGACCACCTGTTCATCCGGTCCTCCCCGGACGAACCGCCGCCCCCGCCACCCTCGTCGATCGACCTGGAGGTGACCGGCCACAAGGTCAAGGGCGTCCAGCACGCCGACCTCAGCTGGTCAGGCGCCACCTCGGCACAGGTCGACATCGTCCGTGACGGCATGCTCATCGCCACCGTCGACAACACGGGCACGTGGACCGACAACATCGGCAACAAGGGTGCCGGCAGCTACACCTACAGGGTGTGTGAGGCTGGCACGTCGAGCTGTTCGGATCCCGTGACCGTCACCTTCTGACGTCCCGGCAGCCGTCGCCGGGGTCGCCGACGAGTCAGGGCTGGAGGCTCACGAACCGGAGGTGGGTGAGTTCCTCGACGGCGTAGGCCGGACCCTCGCGCGTGTTGCCGGCATCGCGGACGCCCCCGTAGGGCTGCTGGTCGGCGCGGAACGTCGGAACCTCGTTCACGAGGACGCCACCAAAGTCCAGCTCGCGCACGGCGCGCAGGGCCCTGTCCAGATCGTTCGTGAAGACGCCCGCGTGAATGCCGAACGGCGTATCGTTCGCCATCGCGATGGCGTCGCCGAAGTTGGCATGGCTGGTCACGGTGATCACGGGGCCAAACACCTCCCGGGCACACAGGTTCGAGTCGGCGGCGGCACCGGTGACGACGGTCGGGCGGAGGATGCCGTCCTCAACCTTGCCGCCAGCCACAACAGCGGCGCCATCCGAGACGGCCTCATCGATCCACGAGCGCACTCGGTCGAGCTCGTCGGGGCGGATCAGGGGACCGACGTCGGTGTCCTCGGACAGGGGGTCGCCCGCGACCAGCCCCTCGGCGCGCGCTGCGAGGAGGCCGACAAGATCGTCGTGGACGTCCTCGTGGACGAACACGCGCTGAACCGAGATGCAGCTCTGGCCGGAATAGCCGAACCCGCCGGCCACGACCTTGTCTGCGACGCGTTCCAGGTCGGCGTCGGGCTCGACGATCACGGGCGAGTTGGAGCCGAGCTCCAGCAGCACCTTCTTCTTTGGCGCGGCCGCCGCGATCGACCAGCCGACGGGTGCCGATCCCGTGAAGCTGACGACCGCAGGCACGTCGTGTTCCACCAGCGGCGCGCCGGCCTGTCTGCCCGTGTCGGTCACCACGGAGATCCAGTCGCCGGGCAGCCCGGCCTCGATCAACACCTCGACGAGGGCGAGCGCGGTCAGCGGTGTCTGCGGCGCCGGCTTGAGGACCACCGGGCATCCGGCGGCAATGGCCGGAGCCAGCTTGTGGGCCACGAGGTTGAGCGGAAAATTGAAGGGCGTGATTGCCGCGACCACGCCAACTGGGACCCGCAGCGCGAACGCCAGCTTGCCGGTCCCGGACGTCGAGGCCTCTGCCGCGATCACTTCTCCGGACAGTCGACGCGCCTCGACGGCGGCGAACGTGAACGTGTCGACCGCGCGCTCTGCCTCGACGCGGGCGGTTCGGATCGACTTGCCCGCTTCTCGGACGATCGTCGTCGCGAACGCTTCGTGGCGTTCGCGAACCAGCGCGGCAGCACGTTCGAGGACGGCAGCTCGCTCGTGCTGGGGAAAGTCGTTGCGACGCAGCACCTGCCGGGCGTGGCTGGCGGCGCGGTCGACCTCGTTGACCCCGCACAGGGGCACCCGGCCGATGATCGCGCCGTCGAACGGATTGGTCACCTCGACCGATGAGGCCGTGGTGACCAGCTCCCCGGCGATCCGAACCGGCGTCTGCTCCATGGCGATCCTCCGATGGGCCGGCGGCGTCACGACCGTACGTGACCCCGTTCGGCAT
>JAWWBG010000102.1:0-9118 GCA_033721095.1 Nitriliruptorales bacterium | reverse complement strand
TCAAGGACCCCAAGCGGCCGAGCGGTTCGTTCATCTTCCTCGGCCCGTCCGGCGTCGGCAAGACCGAGCTCGCCAAGACCCTCGCCGAGTACCTGTTCGGCGACGAGGACCACCTGATCCACCTCGACATGTCCGAGTACATGGAGAAGCACACCGTGTCGCGCCTGATCGGGTCGCCACCGGGCTACGTCGGCTACGACGAGGGTGGCCAGCTGACCGAGCAGGTCCGCCGCAAGCCGTTCAGCGTCGTCCTGTTCGACGAGGTCGAGAAGGCCCACCCGGACGTCTTCAACACGCTGCTGCAGATCCTCGAGGATGGCCGCCTGACGGATGCCCAGGGCCGGTCCGTGGACTTCAAGAACACCATCCTGATCATGACCTCGAACCTCGGGACCAAGAACCTCACGGCCCCGGCCGTCGGGTTCGTGTCCGAGCACGACGAGGAGTCGATCTACGAGCGCATGAAGCGCCAGGTGGACGAGGAGCTCAAGAAGCACTTCCGCCCCGAGTTCCTCAACCGGATCGACGAGGTCATCGTCTTCCACCCGTTGACGAAGGACGAGGTCAAGCGGATCGTCGACCTGATGCTCAAGCGGGTCAAGACGCAGCTGCAGTCCAAGCACCTCGACCTCGAGCTGACCGATGCCCTCAAGACGTGGTTGGCCGAGAAGGGCTACGACGCCCAGCTCGGTGCCCGACCCCTGCGCCGCACGATCCAGCGCGAGCTCGAGGACCCGCTGTCGGAGGCCATCCTCCAGGGCGAGTTCAGCAACGGCCAGCTGATCGTGGCGGACGTGGCCGACGACGGGGATGCGGTCGCCTTCCGGGCGGTCGACGCGGTGCCGGCGCCGGACGACATCGTGGATGTCGACGTCGGCGACCTGGACGTCGAGGAGCCCTCGGAGGCGAGCTGAGCTCGTTCTTGCCTCGGCGTCGGAGGCGACGAGGACGGCGACCGTCCGGCTTGCTGCCAGAAGCTCCTGAGTTGCGGCGCCGAACGGCCGCCGCCCTCGCCGTTCGCGAAGCTCTTGGTCGGACCGGAGTGCATCCGGCCGAACGGATCAGTCGGAGGGTGTGAGGGCATCCAGATTCGGTACCAGATCCGGTTGCGCGTCGGTGTCGAAGAGTGGGCTGTCCAGGACGTGCGGCTTGCCCTGGCGCCATCGGATCAGATCGACCTCCTTGGCCGGTGCCCACTCCGGAGGCACGTACCAGTCAACGATCGGCGCCGGGCTCTCACGGGAACCTGCTTGCTCGAGGAGGGCGTTCACGGCCCTGCGGGAATTGACGTTGGCGGCCTCCATGTTGCCGACGAGATGATCGCCCTTGAGGAAGTCACCTGTCAGCAGCAGGTTCGGGATCTCCGTCGTCACCTCGGGACGGTGTCGGCGGCTGTCCACGCTCGGGATCGTCAGCGGATCCTCGTTGTGCAGCATCCCACGTCGACGGCGCAACCCAGGATCGATCTGGAAGGAATGGAGCAGATGGTCTGTGAGGACAGCGCCTCGTTCGCTGTTGACGTGCGCCTTGAGCTGTGTCCAGACCTCGGTCAGGATCTCCTCGTCGCTGCACTCGCGTGCCGGCTTGCCGAACACCACGCCCGGGCTGTTCCAGTTGCTGATGACCGCGGACAGGCAGTCGCGGGCCGTTCCGTCGCCCCAGCTCGAGGCGAAGTCCTTCCTCCAGAACTGTCCTTGCGCGATGACCGAAACGACCCAGGGCGAGTCCACGCACAAGACGTGACCCTTCGCCAGCGGCGTGAGCTCGTTGAGATAGATCTGAAGCCCGTTCAGCCACGCGGTTTGCAGCGCGGCGATCCGGGCCAGCGAGGGATCTGCCCGCAGGACGTGCCGATCCCACAAACCTGCCGCCCGTTCGATCGGCAAGGCGCTCACGAACCAGTCGGCGGTGAGATGGGTGGTTCCGCGCTTGGTCGTGACTGTTGCGGCCCGGACCATGCCATCGGACAGGTGCAGCCGTTCGACCGTGTGTCCCAGTCGAAGGTCGACGCCGAGGCGTTCGAGCTCCCGGATCCATGGGTCGATCCAGGCTTCGTTCGTGGGCGCATCGAAGACACGCAGGAGGGACGCATCGGTCCCGCGGCCAAGCACGGTGTAGGCGAAGAGTTCGAACATGCGTGCCGAGAAGTGCGCGCTGGCGTCGTCGGACTTGGCGGCCTGGAGGAACTGCGCGAACGTGAGCCCGAAGAAGCGATGGACGTCGCCCGCCTCCTCGGAATCTCGGATGAACTCGCTCCAAGGCACCCGCTCCCACTGACCGAGCCGTCGCTCGTCGCAGCTGGACATGTACACGGCCATGCGACTCGCGAAACGGGCTGCGACGTCCGGCGGCAGGTCAGTCTCCACGAGGAGGCCGATTATCGTGTCGATCACCTGCTGCGGCGTGTGCGCGGGTTGCCGAGGGGAAACTGGCAGGGTCACGTTCCGGCGCCCCCCCTTGCGTGCCCAGACGGCCTGCGGAGCCGTCACGAGATTGTCGAAGGTCCCGTTCGGGCTCGAGCCGAACGGAATGCGTCGCAACGTGTCCGGCAGGTTCTCGTAGAAGCCGAACTCGATGCGAAAGCCGTGCTCTCCGGGTAACGGCGCACGGCCGCCCGTCGCACTCCCCGCCAGCTCGGTGCTGCGTGCCTTGCCGCCCCAGGCCCGCGCCTCAACGACCACGACGTCAAACCCGCGGATTGCCAGCTCGTGCGCGGCCGTGAGGCCGGCCACACCTCCGCCCAGGACGACGACACGTGGACGCCGTCTCACCATCCGGGCACCGCTGGTCGCAAGTGCCAGTCCGGCATACCCCGTGGCGCGCAGCAACGCCCGTCGCGACATGCTGCTCGTTGCGCGACCGTCTCCATCCATCCCGAACGACCGTACGGCGAGCTGATCCGACCTTCCTCCGAGACGTCACGGACGACCACTCAGTGCTTGCACGGAATTCCGGCGGCGGGGACGCAAGCACGAAGCGCTGTTGCTTTCCTACGACCATGTTTCGAAGATGCGGTCGCCCGGCAGCCGCGAATGGTGCTGTTCGCCCGCGCACGAGAAGCTGGCAGCCGGGCATGATGGCCAGCGTCGACCTCGGAACGCGGTTCATGCCTTCATGATCGTCCAGCGGCTTGACCAGTTCTTCGAATTCCTGCTGCGACGGCTCGGTCGCAGATACCTGGCGGTGTTGCGTGCGTCCGTGCTCGTCATCATCGTCGTCGTGGCAGATTCGCTCGTCGGTCTCGTGCTGTTCGTCCACCTCGATCCCACGTCCGAGGAGTTCACGCGGATCATGCTGGTCAGCAACGCTGTCATCATTGCCGTGGGCCTTGTGTGGCTGGCACCGACATGGCGCCGAATCGGCGCACCCATCGAGGCTGTACTGGCTGGCAGACGCGAACCGGATGTGGTGCTGGCAGCTTGGCGGGCGGTACAGACCTTCGCCCTCGACCACTTGCGAGTCGGTGTGCAAGCCGGGGTGGTCGCCCTTCTGCTCGCCACCGTCTATGGAACGTGGGACGCGGACTTCACGCTCCTCGAAGCGCTCGTCGCGATCTTTGCCCAGCTCATCGTGCTGGGATTCATCACGGCTGTCGCCTGGCCTGTGATCGAGCTGGCCTCGCGACCCATTCGCCGACTGCTGGCGCCACTTCTGCCCCGGGACGTGGTTGTCGAGCGAGCGGGGCCTGCGCTCGGTCTTCGCGTCACGCTCTCGATCGTCGGCATCAGCCTCGTCACCAGCGTCGTCGTTGCCATCGTCGCGACCTTGGATGGAACGATCGAGACTTTTGGCGGTCTGCTCCTTGTCTCGACCGCGGTGACCGTGACGTTCGGTGGCCTGCTCGCCTTGCTGCTCAGCGGATCCCTTCTCGCACCACTCGACGATCTGCTGACCACGGCCCGGCGGGTTGCCGCGGGTCGGTTGGATCAGCGCGTCGACGTCACCTCAAGCGACGAAATCGGTGAGGTGGCGGGCGCCTTCAACGAGATGCTGGATGCGATCGAGCGTTCCTCCGCGGAGGTGCGGGCGTCGAGGGAGCGGATCGTGGCCGCGTCCGATGCTGAGCGCCGTCGTATCGAACGAAACATCCATGATGGAGCGCAGCAGCACCTCGTCGCGCTCGCGCTGCGGCTCCGAGCGCTCGAGGCACGTCTCGCCGACGATCCGGCTGCTGCTGCAGAGGCCGCTGCCGCGGTCGGTGCTGCGCAATCGGCGTTGGGTGAGCTGCGCGATCTCGCCCAAGGGCTCCACCCATCGATTCTGACGTCCGACGGCTTGGCTGCGGCGTTCGAGCTGCTGGCGGACAGAGCTCCCGTGCCCGTCACGGTCTCCGCCGACCCGACGCGATTCCCCGAAATCGTGGAGTCGACCGCCTGGTTCGTTGCGTCGGAAGCGTTGGCGAACGTCGGCAAGTACGCGCAGGCCACGGCAGCCTCAGTGTCGGCGGTGGCGCGCGACGGCAACTTGGTGGTCGAGGTCGCTGATGACGGCGTCGGCGGCGCACTCCTCGACAAAGGGTCGGGGCTTCGAGGGCTGACGGACCGCGTCGAGGCCGTTGGCGGAACCCTGTCCGTTGACAGCCGTCCGGGTGTGGGAACCACGATCATCGCATCGCTGCCTCTCGCCGCGGGTGTCCATGTGGAGGAGCCGTCCGAGGCCAGCTGAGCCCTCAGCGGTGTTCGCGTCTGTGGCGGCGAGGGCGGCGACCATTCGGCTTGCTGCCGAAAACCATTGAGTTGCGGCGCCGAACGGCCGCCGCCCTCGCCGCGAGCACGAGCAGGGCTGGGGCCGTTGCGCCGCCGCCTGTTGCGGGCAACTCGGTCTCGTTTTCAGCCTCACCGCCGGCGCCGACGTCATCCGGCGTTGGGGCGACGGCGGGAATCCAGACTTCGAGGATCGCGAGGGTGACGGTGGCGGCGTTGTTGGCGGCGAGGTGGCGATAAGCGAAGAACTGGAACGGGAAGCCGGGGAGATTGAGGGGGTCGCGGGTGCCGTCGGAGACGCCGCGGATGGCGACGAAGGGGATGCCGGCGGCGTCGGCGGCTGCCGCAGCGGCGGCCGACTCCATGTCCTGGGCGTCGTGGGTGTCGGTGGTCGAGGCGGGGGGCTGGAAGAAGTTCTGGAAGAACTCGATCGTCGGCGGGTTGGCGGCGAAGTTCGCGATGTCGGTGGCGGTGGCGCCGGGTTCGAGACAGGCCTGGCAGCCGAACACGTCGCCGCCTCCCGGCACACACGGCATCGCGAGCCCGTCGAGCGTGTCACCCGATGTGCCGTCGCCACCGACCCAGATGGCCGGGTCGAAGCCGAGGTCGATGGGCGTGTCGATGGTGTCGACGCCGGGGCACAGGCACGCGTCGTCGCCGATTGGGACCACGCGGGAAAGCTCGACGGCTCCTGCGACGGCCCGTGCGTGGTCCAGGAGTCTGGCGTCTGTCGCCAGCCACGTCGTGCCGCCGTCCAACGTCCACCGTGCGGGCACGGTGACCTCGCCGATGGAGTGCTGGCTGCCAGCGACCCCCGAGAAGACGACCGCGCTGAGGCCGCACTCGAACTCGGCGGCCGCGGTGGCGACGGTCTGCTCGGCGTTGGCCATGCCGATGCCGGTCATGGCCAGCGCGACGTCGTGGCCGGCCAGTTCTCCGACGAAGAAGGTGCGCGTGCCGACGCGGACCGTGTCAGCCGGGTCGAAGGATCCGGCGGCAAGGAACGGGTGGATCTCCAGCGGCATGGCGCCAAGCACCAGCACGCGAGGTGGGCAGTCGGCTGCATGCGCGAACGAGGATGCCGGCAGCAGGGCTGCGAGAGCGACGAGAACCACGAGTGCGCGATGTTTCACGCGAGAGTGTTCGGCGCGCTTGGCGGAGCATCCTGCTCAGGATCCCGCGGCCTCAAGCCGCGATGGTCGCGACACCTGGTCGCGGAGCCGGCATCGGGACGATGATCCCGTCGGGCGGCTGTTCCTCGCGACGTCGTTCCGCCTCCGCCGTGATCAGCTGGGCGGCACGGAACATCTCGGTCGATCGCCAGCCGTCCTGGAGGCTCGACGCCTGGGCGTGCGGGATCGTGAAGCCAGGCGCCCAGACCTGCTCGCCGTCGACGAGGTCGATCCGCAGGCGGGGTTCGATCCCGATCCTGGCGATGCGCGCGGACTCGATCTCGTCCCAGTTGATCCGCTGTGTCAGCAGCACGCCGGTCAGCCGCACGCCACGGTCGCTGACGATCACGCCCATCCGCCACGTCGGGATCGCCCACGCCAGGCCCACGACGACGTTGAGGGTGATGGCGCCCTCGAGCGCCGCGTCGTTCACCTGGCTCCAGGGGATCGCCATCCAGCACACCACGCCGAACAGCGGCGACAGCCAGCGGTGGGAATGCCACGAGCCAATGCGACCGAGCACGGGCTGCGCCACCGTCGCGTCGGCGTCGACCCGTGGATCCATGGCCCGACCATGGTGGCGGCGTACTGGCGCGAACGCAACAGTCGTAGGCTCCGGTCACCGGACAAGCAGGCCTGGGCATGATCCTCGTCAACACCGAAACGGTTCCCGGACAGCGCATCGTCGAGGTCAAGGGGCTCGTGGAGGGCAACACGATCCGTGCCAAGCACCTCGGCCGTGACATCGGCGCGGCCCTCAAGAACCTCGTGGGTGGCGAGATCCAGTCCTACACGCAGCTGCTGTCCGAGGCACGCTCCGAGGCCTTGAACCGGATGGTGCAGGCCGCCGAGCGGCTGGGCGCCAACGCCGTGGTCAACGTGCGGTTCACGACCTCGTCGGTCGCGTCAGGTGCGGCCGAGCTGTTCGCCTATGGCACGGCCGTCGTCATCGCCGCCGAGGCCTGAGCGGTGGACTCGCCGCAGGCTGGCCTCGCGCTGGCGTTCCTCCTGTTCGTCGTGCTGCCCGTCGTCGTCTACGGGCTGCTCGCGCTGCTCGGGCGCCTGCGCGAGCGGCGTCACCTGGCCGAGCTCGACCGCCGGGAGCTCGCCGCCGGCCACGTCGTCGTGACCGACCTCCGCAGCGCCGGCGCCGACGCCGCAGGCGGCACGCTCGTGATGGGCTCGACCGTGGTCGCCAGCGACTGGGGCAAGCAGTTCGTTGCGCAGTTCCGCAAGCTGATCGGTGGCGAGATCCGCTCCTACCAGAGCCTGCTGTCCCGGGCACGGCGTGAAGCACGGCTGCGGATGATCGAGGCCGCCGCCGGGTTCGGGTCCGTCGAGATCCACAACGTCCGCTTCGAGACGTCCACGATCGGGTCGCAGTCCGGTGCCAACACGGGCATGGCCGTCGTCGAGATCCTCTGCTACGGGACAGCCGTTCGCCGCTGATTGTTAGGCTGACCTTCCTTGGTGAGGAGGCCAGGTGAGCGACCTGATCGACTCCACCGAGATGTACCTCCGCACGGTCCTCGAGCTCGAGGAGGAGGGCATCCCGGCACTCCGCGCCCGCATCGCCGAGCGCCTGGGCATCTCGGCCCCGTCCGTGTCCGAAGGCGTGGCCCGGCTCACGAACGAAGGGCTGCTGACCCTCGACGACTCCCGGTCGGTCGGCTTGACCCCGGCCGGCCGAGAACGGGCCGAGCACGTGATGCGCAAGCACCGGCTGGCCGAACGGCTCCTCATCGACGTCCTGGGCCTCGAACCCGAGCACGTCCACGAGGAGGCCTGCCGCTGGGAGCACGTGATCTCCGACCGGGTCGAGGCCAAGCTGGTCGAGTTCCTCGGCCATCCCGAACGCAGCCCGTACGGCAACCCGATCCCCGGCGCGGGCGTCGACGACGGCGAGCTCGTCCCGCTCGGGCAGGCCGACGGCACCGTCACGGTCGTGCGGATCTCCGAGCTCCTCCAGCAGGACCACGATGCGATGGCTGCGCTCGCCGACGCGCAGGTGGCTGCCGGCTCCCGTGTCGAGGTGGAGTCCGCACCCGAGGGCGTCACGGTGATCGGTGCAGGCGGCGAAGCGGCATTGAGCCCCGACCAGGCCCAGCTCGTCTACGTCGCGACCAGCTGAGGACGTGAGGGCAACCGTCGACGCGACACCGATCGTCCGGTCGCTGCTGGCATGGTCGACCGCGGCGTTGCGTGACCTCCCGTGGCGCCGAACTCGCGATCCGTGGTCCGTCCTCGTCAGCGAGACGATGCTCCAGCAGACGCAGGTGCCCCGGGTCCTGCCTCGGTACCGGGCGTTCCTGGATCGGTTTCCGACGGTCACGTCCTGCGCCAATGCGTCCGTCGCGGAGGCCATCGAGCTGTGGCACGGTCTTGGCTACAACCGCCGTGCGGTCAACCTCCACCGGGCGGCGGTGGTCTGCCGCGACCAGCACGGCGGCCGCATCCCCGACGACCTGGAGGCACTGCTCGCGCTTCCCGGTGTCGGGCCCTACACCGCTCGCGCCGTGCTGGCCTTCGCCCACGAGCAGGACGTCGGCGTGGTGGACACGAACATCGGCCGGGTGCTGGCCCGGGCCGTCGCGGGCCGGCCGCTGGGTGCCCGCGAGGCGCAGTCGCTCGCCGACGAACTGGTGCCGCCCGGAGAAGGCTGGCGTTGGAACCAGTCGCTGATGGAGCTCGGGGCGCTCGTGTGCTCGAAGCGCTCACCCGACTGCGCAGCCTGTCCCATCGTGGAGGCGTGTGCCTGGGCGCGGGCCGGCCATCCCTCGCCCGATCCGGCCGCCGGGTCCGCCGGTGTCTCGCAGCCGCAGATGGCCTTCGACGGCTCCGATCGCCAAGGACGTGGTCGGCTCGTGGCTGCGCTCCGAGACGGTCCGGTTGGCGTCGAGGATGTGGCCGACGTCATGGGCTGGAGCAGCGATCCCGAGCGGGCTGACCGGGTGGCCGCGGGCGTGGTGGCGGACGGGCTCGCCACGGTCGCGGATGGCGTGCTGACACTGCCTCGCTGACGTGACCGGGCTGCGCTGGCCGGTGCGGCCGCAGTGCTGTCCACAGCCCCCCCGGGGCGACCCGAGGGTGTCACAGGTCGTCCCTACGGTGCACGCGCCCGGTCGAGGAGTGAGTCGTGGGACGTGTGTCCGTCGTGGCAACGTGCAACGCGTGTGGGCACACGCAGCCGAAGTGGACCGGGCAGTGCGGGCAGTGCCATGCGTGGGGAACGATCGAGGAGAC
>JAWWBG010000101.1:0-9211 GCA_033721095.1 Nitriliruptorales bacterium | reverse complement strand
GAGTCCGAGCCGATTCTCGGGGCAACTGTCTAGCCGGAACCCCGCTCGGCGGCTCGGCGACGCAGCTCGGCCTCGATGAGCTCGTCGAGGTCTCCGTCGATGACCGCCTGGACGTTGCCGGTCTCGTACTCGGAGCGCAGGTCCTTGACCAGCTGGTAGGGCGCCAGCACGTACGAGCGGATCTGGCTGCCGAAGCCGACGTTCTGGCGGCCGCCGCGCAGCTCCTCCAGCTCCTCGGCTCGCTTCTGGCGTTCGAGCTCGGCGAGCTTGGCCTTGAGGACGCGCAGCGCGGCCGCCTTGTTCTGGTGCTGGGACTTCTCGTTCTGACACGACACGACGATGCCCGTGGGCACGTGCGTGATCCTCACGGCCGAGTCCGTCGTGTTGACACTCTGGCCGCCCGGGCCCGACGACCGGTAGACGTCGACGCGGATGTCCTCGTCGGGAACGTCGACCTCCTCGTCGACCTCCGGGAGGACCGGGACGACGTCGACCAGGGCAAAGGACGTCTGGCGACGCGCGTTGGCGTCGAAGGGTGAGATCCTCACCAGCCGGTGCACCCCGTGCTCAACGGACAGCAGCCCGTACGCATCGGCTCCACGGACCTCGAAGGTCGTGGACTTGAGGCCGGCCTCGTCGCCGTAGGTCTGGTCGTAGACCTCGGTGTCGAAGCCGCGGGTCTCCGACCAGCGCAGGTACATGCGCTGGAGCATCTGTGCCCAGTCCATGGCGTCGACCCCTCCCTCCCCCGCGTGGATCGAGACGATGGCGTCGCTGCTGTCATGTTCGCCCGCCAGCAGGGTCGCGACCTCGAGCTTGTCGAGGCTGGCCGTCACTGCCGTCAGTCCGGCTGCCACCTCCGCCGCGGACGCATCGTCATCCGCCTCTTGGGCCAGTTCGTTGAGGACCTCGAGGTCCTCGAGGCGGGCATGGAGGGAATCGAAGCGCTCCAGCTGCTCCTTGACGCGCGACATCCGCTGGGTGACCTGCCTGGCCGCGTCCGGGTCGTCCCAGAGATCAGGCGCTGCGGCTCGCTGTTCCAGCTCGAGCAGCTCGCTTCGCTTGCCCTCGATGTCGAGGTAGTCGCGCACGTGCGTGAGCCGCTGCTGTTGGGCAGCGAGCTCGGCGGCGTGGTTGGTGGCCATGGCGGGAGGCTACGTGTCACCGGGCCCGAGCCCGGACGGGCGACCCCGTGGCGCGAGGCCAACGATGAACCGCTGGAGAAACAGTGAGGCGGGTGTTCTCCCCTCCGGGAACACCCGCCTCACTCACGCTTCTCCCCGGACCGGACGAGTGGGGAGTCGCTCGTTGTTGGTTCACCGTCCCAACGGGTTGCTCCTGCCCCGGTCGCGGCGCCGTGCGAGGATCGCGCACGTTCGTGCGGTGGAGGGATCGACAGCGAACAGGGCCGTCAGCCCGCCTTGTTCTCGACGACGACGTCGAATGCGAGGATCTCGCTGCCGGTCCCGACCGGCTGCTCCGAGGACTTGGCGTGGCCGTGCTGGAATGCCGACGAGTTGACCCAGTTGTCGAAGTCCTCGGCCGTCGCCCAGCGCGTGTACACGTAGTAGCGGTTGCTGCCGTCGGTTGGCCGCAGCAGCGCGAACTCCTCGAAGCCGGGCATCTGGTCGACCTCGCCGGCGCGAGACGCGAAGCGGCTTTCGAGCATCTCGCCCATCCCCTCGGGGATGTCGAGCACATTGATTCGTACAACACTCACGATCGTGCCTCCTGGGACCGGGAGCGTAGGAGTCGATGCCTAGGCTCCCGAACGTCGACGAGAGCGGGCCGATGGCGGTCGAGATCCCAACACGCGACGAGCACCGGGCTGCCTGGGCGTCGCTGACGATGGCGGATCGGCGACGGGTGATGCGCGCCGTGACGCGCGGCGTGGCCGTCGAGGACCGCAAGGACGCGAAGCTTGCCCTGGGTGCGGCCGAGCAGCAGAAGGGATTCTGGAAGTGGGCGTGGGGCCTCGGACCGATGCTCGGGCTGGTCGTGGCGTTCTCCGACGAGTGGATCGTCGCGGTCGTCAACGGCTTGGTGAGCACCCTGCTCATCGTGGCACTCAGCCGTTGGCGCTGGCTGCGCGCCGATCGGTCGCAGCGCGCCAACCTGGCGTTGCTGGAGCGCACGGGCTCGCCCAGGAAGAAGCCCAGGCCGACGTCCAAGGGGCACCTGCCGTCCGACCCGGGGATGCCGAGGGCCGATTCCGCGTCCTCGAGCCGATCCCATCGACCAACCCCATCACGACCCAACTGGTCTGGTGACGCGCCCGATCCGAACACGTCGAAGGCAAAGCTGCAACGCCGCAAGAAGAGGAAGTAGCGACGCGGTCGGGAAGCGCGCGCGGGAATCGCTCCTGGCCACGTGCGCAGGAACCCCAGGTCGCCGGCTTCAGCGTCGCAACAGGTGCAGCGCCGTGTCCGCGATTCCCTGGGCCGTGAGTCCGAGCTCGGTGTAGATGCGTTCGTACGGGGCGGATGCGCCGAACCGATCGAGGCCGACGATCGCGCCGCTGTCCCCCACCCAGCGCTCCCACCCGAACGTGCTGGCGGCCTCGACCGCGACGCGGGGCACGCCCTCGCCGAGGACGCTGGCGCGATAGTCCTCGTCCTGCTCGGAAAAGCGCTCCCAGCAGGGCAACGACACGACCCGCGCGCTGATCGCATGTTCCTCGAGCAGGTCGACCGCCTCGAGGGCGAGGTGGACCTCGGAGCCGGTGCCGATGAGGACGACGTCGGGGTCAGCCTCCTCGTGGATCACGTAGCCGCCTCGCGCGACGGCATCGGCGGGCTTGTCCCCGATGTGCGGCACCCCCTGTCGCGTGAGGGCGAGGACGGACGGCCCATCGTGGGTGAGCGCCGCCTGCCACGCCTGCCCGACCTCCTCGCCGTCGGCAGGCCGAATCACCTGGAGGTTCGGGATCGCTCGCAGGGACGCAAGGTGCTCGATCGGCTGGTGCGTCGGACCGTCCTCGCCGAGACCCACCGAATCGTGCGTCATGACCCAGATCACCTTGCGGCCCATGAGCGCCGAGAGGCGGATTGCCGGCCGCGCGTAGTCGGTGAAGATGAGGAAGGTCGCGGCGTACGGGATGAAGCCGCCGTACAACGACATGCCATTGGCGACGGCGCCCATCGCGTGCTCCCGAACGCCGAAGCGGAGGTTGCGGCCGCCGCGGTCCTTGGCCGAGAAGTCGCCTCCATCGGCGACGTCCGTGTTGTTCGAACCTGCGAGATCCGCCGACCCACCCATGAGCTCGGGGAGGACCGGTGCGAGCGCGTTGATGACCTGGCCCGAGGACTTCCGGGTCGCGGCGTCATCGGTCAGGTCAGGGATGACATCGGCCCAGTCGGTGGGCAGACGGCCGTCCATCCGACGCTCGAGCTCTGCGGCAAGGTCGGGGTGTGCCTGTCCATAGGCCTCCCACCGGGCGTCCCATGCCGCGGTCAGGGCCGCGCCACGCTGGCGCTGGTCGAAGGCGTCGCGGACCTCGTCGGGGACGGTGAACGGCTCCTCGAAGGGCCAGCCGAGGTGCTGCTTGGACAGCGCGACCTCCTCCTCGCCGAGCGGCGCGCCGTGGGTCTTGGAGGTTCCGGCGAAGTTCGGCGAGCCGTAGCCGATGACCGTCCGGACCGAGATGAGCGAGGGGCGATCATCGGCTTCGGCAGCCGCAATGGCGGCGCGAATCGCGTCGAGGTCGTTGCCGTCGTTGACGCGGTCCGTGTGCCATCCGTACGCGTCGAACCGGGCGAGGACGTCCTCCGAAAAGGACAGGTCCGTGGCACCGTCGATCGTGATGTGGTTGTCGTCGTAGAGGTAGACGATGTTGCCCAGGCGGAGGTGTCCGGCCAGCGATGCCGCCTCCGACGCGACGCCCTCCATGATGTCGCCGTCGGACACGATGGCGTAGACGCGGTTGTCGATGATGTCGTGGCCGGGCCGGTTGAACTCCTCGGCCAGGCGCGCACCGGCGATCGCCATGCCCACGCCGTTGCCGAAGCCTTGGCCCAGCGGGCCCGTCGTCGTCTCGACGCCAGCGAGCTCGAAGTTCTCGGGATGTCCGGCGGTCGGCGACCCCCACTGCCGGAAGTTGCGGATGTCGTCGAGCGTGGGTCGCTCATAGCCCGACAGGTGCAGGGCCGCGTACAGCAGCATGGACCCGTGCCCCGCCGACAGGACGAACCGGTCGCGGTTCCACCAGTCGGGACGGGCGGGGTCGTGGTCGAGCGCCTCGGTGAACAGCACGTAGGCCATGGGCGCGCACGCCATCGGCATGCCCGGATGCCCGGAGTTGGCGGCCTGGACGGCGTCCATCGCCAGGGTGCGGATGGTGTTGATCGCAAGCTGCTCGAGGTCGGTGCCACGCGGGGCATCGGTCTCGCCGGAGGAGTCGAGCGACGGCCGCGTGCCGGCCTCGCCTGTGGATGGGGCCATGGATCGTCCAGGTTCCGAGGAGTTCGCGAGGGAAGGCCGGGCGGCGCGCGCCAGCGATGATAGAGCCGCGCGACCCGGCCCCCGACCTGCGTAGGCTCCGGCGAGCTGCCAGCGAGGAGTGTCGGTGCCGGGCCAGACCCACCGCGTCACGCTGCGGCTGGCGATCGAGAACGCTCCCGGCATGTTGGCGCGCGTGACCGCGGCCATCGACGAGGCCGGCGCCGAGCTGGTGTCGACCGACCGGATCGAGTCCCAGCGCCACGTCATCTTCCGTGACATCGCGATCGAGGTGCGCGGCGACGACCACGCCGAGGAGGTCGCTGCGACCGTTGCGGCCGTTGACGGTGTCGAGCTGCTGGCCATGACCGACGATGTCCTCGAGGCACACGTCGGCGGCAAGATCCGGGTCCAGAACAAGATGGACCTGACCGACTCCCGCGACCTCGCGCTGGTCTACACGCCCGGTGTCGCACGGATCTGCGCGGCGATCGAGGAGGACCCGATCGCCGCCTACCGGATGACGATCAAGTCGAACACGGTCGCGGTCGTGACCGACGGCACCGCGGTGCTCGGGCTCGGCGACATCGGGCCGCTGGCAGCACTGCCCGTGATGGAGGGCAAGGCGATGCTCTTCCGGGAGTTCGGGCACGTGGACGCGTGGCCGATCCTCGTCGACGCCGATGACCCCGACGAGTTCGTCGACACCGTTGCCCGGATCGCCAGCGGCTTCGGTGGCATCAACCTCGAGGACATTGCTGCGCCGCGCTGTTTCGAGATCGAGGGCAAGCTGCGCCAGCGCCTCGACATCCCGGTGTTCCACGACGATCAGCACGGGACGGCGGTCGTCTGTCTCGCTGCGCTGCTGAACGCAGCCAAGCTCATCGGCAAGGAGCTGTCGGCGCTGCAGGTCGTGGTCCAGGGCGTTGGGGCCGCCGGCGTGGCGATCATCAACCTCTTGGCGGCCGCCGGTGTCAGCGACATCGTGGGGGTCGACCGCGACGGGATCATCGAGCCGCGCCGCAAGGGCGTCGACCCGATTCGGCGCCGCATCGCCAAGCAGACCAACCCGCGCGGCCTCGAGGGTGGCCAGGCGGAGGCCCTCGAGGGCGCCGACGTGTTCATCGGCGTCTCGGCCGGGGGCACGCTGTCGCTCGAGAACGTGCAGCGGATGAGCCGGGACCGGATCGTGTTTGCCCTGGCCAACCCCACGCCGGAGATCATGCCCGACGAGGCGCTCGGTCACGTGCGCGTCATGGCCACCGGACGATCCGACTTCCCCAACCAGATCAACAACGTGCTGTGTTTTCCCGGGCTCTTCCGGGGACTCCTGGACGCCGCCGCCACCAAGGTGACCGACGAGATGAAGATCGCGGCCGCGCACGCGATCGCCGACCTCGTGGGCCCGGGGCTCGCAACCGACTACATCATCCCCTCGCCATTCGACCGCTCGGTCCCGGACGCCGTCGCGGAGGCCGTGATGATCACGGCCCGTGACCAGGGGCACGTGCGACCGGGCTCGCGAGGGTCACTCGAGGAGGAGACCGAGGCCTCCGAGCACGAGGCTGCGCGTCGCGCCGTGCAGCGGGCCGTGGCACGCCGCTTCGACGAGCGTGCGGAGCTGGTCCGCCCGGCTGTCGAGGAGAGCTGAGCGACCTACTTTGCCAGGGCGTCGCGGATCTCGGTCAGCAGGTCGATCTCGGTCGGCCCGGCGTCCGCCTCCTTCGGTGCGGCCTCGGGCTCGCGTTGGAGCCGGTTGTAGGCCCGAACGACGAAGAAGAGCGCGCCGGCGACCAGCAGGAAGCTCGTGACGGCCGTGATGACGGCACCCACCGACCCGGCGCACATCTGGCCTCCGGTCACGATCAGCCCCTCGGCCGGTCCGTCGGGGGGGATGTTCTCGCACGCAAACGTCCCGAGCGTGTCGAAGTTGGGCTGTCCGACGAGGACGCCGATCGCCGGCATGAGGACGCGCTCGACGATCGAGTCGACGATTGGCTTGAACGCGACACCGAGCACGAACGCGACGGCGAGATCGACGACGTTGCCCTTGTTGATGAAGTCACGGAACTCCTGCAGCACTGCGGCACCTCCTTGGCGCGTGGTCTCAGATCGAGTCGATCCAGGTCTTGATGGCGGGCCCGAGGTCCTTGACCACGTCGACTTCTGATCGGGCCCGGCCATTCGGTGCGGCCTTGGCGGCGACCCGCAGGGAATGGTCGCCGCCAGCAATCACCTCGAGGGTCAGCGTGCCGGCCCACTTCCGGCGATGCCGGCGCAGCAGCGCCAAGTCGCAGAACGGGTCGCGATCACCCTGGAGGAACAATCCGGGGACGTCGAGGCTCGACCAGTGGTCGACGCGGAGGCGCTCGGGCTTGCCCGGCGGATGCAGCGGGTACCCGTAGAACAGGAGCCCCGCCGCCTGCACGGCTCCCGCGACGCCCAGGCTGGCGACGCGGCCACCGTAGGACTTGCCGCCGAGCACCCAGTCTCGACGCGGACCCAGCTCCCGTCGTGCGGCAGTCGCGATCGCCGCGAGACCGTCAACCGCGAGCTCCGCCCGTGGCGGCGTCCGACGACCGGTCTCGCGGTAGGGAAGGTTGGCACGGACTGCCAGGTGTCCGAGGTCGGCGAGGACCTCGCACAGGGCCACGAGCCCGGGCGTTTCGAGCGATCCGCCCGCACCGTGGAACAGCAGGAAGGCCTGGCCGCGTGGACGTGCGGGCCGATGGGCGACAGCGCTGACGGTGCCGTCGCTGCCGGCGTGAAGGCGGAGGGCGTCCGTCACTGGTCCTCAGCTGGTCGCGTCGACCTCGTTGACGATGTACGACACGATCGTCTCGCCTGCGTCAGCGTTCTCGTTGACCCCGACGATGGCCGTGTGCGTCTCGCTCTCGAAGAACATGGTGATGGTCACATGGTCGTCGCTCGTCGACGTGCTCTCGTTCGACACCGAGAAGCCGGCATCGGCGAAGTCCGACTTGATGGTCTCGGCAATCGCCGTCGCGCTCCCGGTGCCAGCCATCGTGACGGTCCAGCCACGCACCTCATCGTCTGTCATGGAGAGCGAATGCTGAACCTCGAAGTCGAGCAACGGCACGTTGGCCGGGAAGTCGTCGGGAACCGAGCCGCCGATGTTCTGTTCGAACGTTCCCTCCGACGTCTCGACCGTGATGCCGCCGTCTTCGTCGAAATCGACGTCTGCCTCGCCGCCGAGGGCGTCCTCGAGGGCGTTCTCGGCGATGTTCTCGGCGACGGTGTCGCCCGAACAGCCCACGGCGAGCAGCACGGCGGCGCAAGAGGCGACCATGATTTGTGAAAGGTGCATGCGGACTCTCCCCTGATCAGGGCCAACCATAGGCGACGGGACTCGCCGGTCGGATCTCGTCAGCCCGCTGGCTGGTTGACGACCATCGACACGGCAACCTGGCCGTCCTGGGTTGCCGAGACGATCACGACGGCCTCGCGGTCACCCTGGCTGGCGTTGAAGCCTTCCGTTCGCATGCCGTCGGCCTCCTGCGAGAAGTCATCGCCAACATCCCAGCCCTGCGCCCGGAACCGGTTGCGCAGCCCGTCGGCCACGGCGAGGACGTCGCCACCACCAACGAAGGCGACGCTGAAGATCTGCTCGCCGCCCTCGACGGCCGACGTCGAGGACTGGACGTCCAGGCTCGGCACGGGGACGTCGTCGGGGAATCCCTCCGGCAGCGAGGCGTCCTGGCCGATGTCGAGGTCGAAGTCGCCCTCGGATCCGAGTGCGTCGTTGATCTGGTCCTCGAGCAGGTTCTCGGCGAGGTCGTCCCCACCCCCGCAGGCGACGAAGGCGAGCCCCAGTGCGAGTGCGGCAGCAGCGGTGGGAACTGCAGGGCGCATGTGACCAGCCTCGTCGATCGCGCGACAATAGTGTGCACGATGCACTGATCCGCCGGTGGCCGACAGGACGAGCCGTGCGCTATCCCGAGAAGTTCCTCACCGACGACGAAACCATCGTCGCGGAGCTGCACCCACACTGGCGAACCCTGCTCGTGGTCGGGGTCTGGACGATCCTGGCCGTGGCGGGGATCGTGATCGCGTTCGCGACGGACCTGGAGGGCACGGCGCTCGGCGCGACCGTGCTCGTGATCGTGCTGGTCTGGGCGGTGCTGTCGGTGCCGCCGATCATCAACCGCAAGTTCGTGGTCTACGCGTTGACGACCGAGCGCATCATCGTGCGCACGGGGATCATCTCGAAGAGCTCCATCGAGATCCCGCTCGAGTCCATCCACGATGTCCGGTTCGAGCAGAACGTCGTCGAACGCATGCTCCGCTACGGCGATGTGCTGCTCGAGTCCGCCGGCGAGAAGGGCCAGAGCCTCTTGACCGACGTGCCGGATCCCGAGGGCTTCCAGTCGATGGTCTACAAGGCACGCGAGGAACGTGTCCTCCAGCTCGAGGGAGGTGGGCCCCGCGACACGGCCGCCCAGCTCAAGGATCTCGCCGAGCTCCGTGATCGCGGTGACCTGACCCAGGAGCAGTTCGAACAGCAGAAGCGGCGGCTGCTGGGCGAGTGATGCCGGGCGCGCGGATCAGATCTGGTACCGAACGCCCGTGAGCTCCTCGGACACCTCCCACAGGCGGCGCTGGATGTCCTCGTTGTGGGCGAGGCGGCGGGCGCGGACCCGGACGGGTGGCCCGAACAGCTCCTGGAAGCCGCCCGGCCCCCAGTACTCGCCGCCCTCGGCGTCGGGATCCAGCGCCGCCCGCACCTGTGGCAGCGCGCCGGTCTCGGCGTCCT
>JAWWBG010000100.1:0-9269 GCA_033721095.1 Nitriliruptorales bacterium | reverse complement strand
GCGAAGCCCTCGACGTGCTCGGCCTCGCGCTCGAGGTACGACATCGGGATGAACAGCGGGAAGTAGGCGTTCACGTGCCCCGTGTCGCGGAAGCGCTGGTCCAACTGCTGGTGGAGCAGCTCCCCCATCCGAAAGCCGTCGGGGCGGATGACCATCGTGCCCTTCGCGGGCCCACGATCAGCCAGCGCCGCGCGGAAGACCACGTCCTGGTACCACGCCGCAACGTCCTCGGACAGAGGCGTGACAGCGAGCTCGTTCTTCTTCGCGGCCATGCGGGCGAGGCTACTGGCGGACTTCTTCGCGTCGTCCGAGCTCGGGAGCTGCGCCCAGCCCCCGGACCCGGTCGCCGTCGACGTCACCCAACTGCAGCGGCACGGAGACGACCACGGTGTTGGGCCGGTGGCGGAGTCGATGCTTCAGCCAGGCACCGGACTGGTTGTGGAGCAGTTGCTCCCACCAGTGGGAGACCACGAACTCGGGCAGCACGACCGTCACGATGTCGTCCGCGGAACGCTCGTCCAGCCGATCGATGTACTCGATGACCGGGACCGTCAACCGGCGGAACGGGTCCTCGATGACGTCCAGCGTCAAACCCGAGGCTGCGGCGTACTTCTCCCACTGGCCGCGGACCTTGCCTGCCTCGTCGGCTGATGCGGCGACATGCAGCGCGTGGAGGTGGTCAGGCCGCAACGACTGGGACCAACTGATCGCCTGCGCCACCCCGCGGTGGACGCGGGAAACGAGGATGATGACCGTGTGCTGACGATCGTTGGGACGCCAGCCGTCCGGTATCCGCAGCGTCGCCCGAAGCCGCTCGTAGTGAGCCTTGATGGCGCGAAAGACCAGGACGATCGCGGGGATCACGACCACGGGGATCCAGGCGCCGGAGGTGAACTTCGAGACGATCACGACGACGAGGACCGTCCCCGTCGCCATCGCACCGACCACGTTGATGGCCTGTCCGCGACGCCAGCCCGGCTCGCGGAGGCGACGATGGTGTCGAATCATGCCGACCTGGGAGATCGTGAAACCGGTGAACACGCCAACGGCGTACAGCGGAATCAACGCCGTCGTGATGCCCCCAAACGCGACCAGCAGGAGACAGGCGAAACCCGCCACCAGGAGGATGCCGTTGGAGTACACCAGGCGATCGCCGCGATGGGCCAGCTGACGAGGGAGGAAGCCATCCCGAGCCATCAGCGACGCCAGGCGAGGGAAGCCCGCGAAGGCCGTGTTGGCCGCGAGGAACAGGATTCCCATCGTGGTGAACTGGACGAAGAAGTAGGCGACGCTCTCGCCCCCGAAGACGGCCCTCCCCATCTGCGACAACACGGTCTCGTCATCCGATGGCAGTGGCTGGAGCACGTCTGCCAGCAGGGAGATGGCGAAGAAGAAGAAGCCGAGAATGGCCGCCATCATGACGAGCGTGCGAGCCGCGTTGTGCGACTCTGGCGGGCGAAAGGACGGAGCCCCATTGGCAATGGCCTCCGTTCCTGTGAGCGCCACCGCTCCGGACGAGAAGGCGCGGGCCATGATCAGCGCGCCAGACATGCCGACGAGCCCGCTGATCGAGCCGCCCGTGAGATCCCGGAGATGGTCCTCATCCACGGGGATCGCTTCGAGCTCACCGAGGTGGACGCCGAACAACCCGTAGCCGACGAGGAGCCCAAGGGCCACGATGTACAAGTAGGTCGGGACCGCAAAGAGCGTTCCCGACTCCTTGGCGCCGCGCAGGTTTGCGTAGGCAACGAAGGCGACCACGGCCACACCGATCGAGACACGATGATCAGCCAGGCTCGGAAAGGCAGAGACGACCGCGGCGACACCAGCTGACACGGACACCGCGACCGTCAACGTGTAGTCGACAAGCAGGCTCGCGCCTGCGACGAGCGACGATGACCTGTTGAGGTTGTCACGGGCGACCACGTAGGCGCCGCCACCGTTCGGGTAGGCATGGATCGTCTGTCGGTAGCTCGTCGCGACGATGGCCAGGACGAAGACGACGACCAGCGAGATCGGCATCAGCAGGTGGAGAGCCGCCAGTCCCGCGACGGGAACGAGGATGATCAGGATCTCCTCGGTCGCATACGCCGTCGACGAGATCGCGTCGGATGCGAAGACCGCCAGGCCAATCCGCTTGGGCAGCCGCTGTTCGGCGTCCTCGTCGGTCGCGAGCGGGCGACCGACGACCCAGTGCTTCAACGCGCTCACGGCCGGACTCGAGGTCCTCAGGGGAGCCAGACTGGCTCATTCGAGATCAGTCAACACCTGACGACCGACGTCGAACACCGCCGATTCACTCCAACGGACAGTGGTCGCCGCGTGCGGGCGGGCAGGGCCCCAGGGCTCAGCTGACCTGGACGCCGCCCCAGAACGCGATGTGGTCCTTGATCTGGCGGGCCTTGCGCATCGGGTCGGCGTAGTACCACGCCGCCGCCTGGTTGACCTCACCGTCGACGACGACGTCGTAGTAGCTCGCCGAACCCTTCCAGCCGCAATAGGTCTGACGATCGGACTCGGCGAGGTATTCGCGGTTGATCGACTGAGGCGGGAAGTAGTGATTGCCCTCGACGACGATCGTCTCGTCACTCTCGGCGATCACGGCACCGTTCCAGACGGCCTTCGGCATGGACGTTTCCAACGGGTTGCGGGGATCCAAGGAACGCCGACCGCCGCCAGATTCTTCCCAAGCGCCTTGTTCGGCAGCGAAGCATGGTCGATCAATAGCCGAAGCGCTTGAGGCGGCGTGGGTCCTGCTGCCACCGCGGCGCCACCTTGACACGCGTCTCCAGGTGGACGTGCAGGCCCAACAGCGCCTCCATCTCCGGCCGTGCTCGGGTGCCCGCCTTCTTGAGGGTCGCGCCACCCTTCCCGATCACGATCCCCTTCTGGCTCTGCCGCTCGACATGGATCACGGCGTGGACGTCGAGGAGATCGTCCCGTTCCGTGGCATCGATCGACTCGATCTCGACAGCGATGGAGTGAGGGACCTCTTCGCGCATCTGCACGATGAGCTTCTCCCGCAGGATCTCGGCGAGCAACTGCTCCATCGGCTGATCGGTGGCGATGTCTCCCGGGAACAGGGGCGGGCCTTCCGGTGCGTGCTCGACCAACACGTCCGCCAGCTCGCCGACGCCGTCACCGGTGCGTGCGGACACCGGAAGGATCTCTGCCCCGGGCACCAGGTCGGCCAGCTGCTCGAGGGCCGGCAGCATGTCGTCCTTGCGCTGGATCCGGTCCACCTTGTTGGCCGCAACGACGATGGGGGTTTGCGTCGAGACGAGCTCACGAGCCATGAAGGTGTCTCCGGGCCCGACCCCGGCAGCGACATCGACGACGAAGCAGATGATGTCCACGCCAGCCCAGGACCCGCGAACGAGATCGTTGAGACGACGGGCCAGCAACGTCCGCGGCTTGGCCAGGCCCGGGGTGTCGAGCAGCACCAGCTGGCTGTCCGGCCGGGTCACGATGCCGCGAATCGCGTTCCGGGTCGTGCCCGGCACGCGCGTCACGATGGCGACCTTGGTGCCGACCAGCTGGTTGACCAGCGTGGACTTGCCGACGTTCGGTCGGCCGGCGATCGCCACGATGCCTGATCGGTGACCCTCGGGGACGTCGTCGGATCCCGCCAGGATCGCGTCGACATCGAGTTCGACACCCTCGGTGTTCATCGAGGAGCCATCAGCGCCCCTGCGCCAATCGACGGGGACCAAACGCGTGGGGCAGCAGTTGTTGGATCGTCGTCACCAAGGGACGGCCACCGTCGCCGCTCGCGTACACGGCCGCATCCGGCCCAAACTCGAGGATCACCTGGCGGCAGGCGCCACACGGCGTGCACGCGTCCTCACCATCGCCAACGATCGCGATGGCCACGACCTGTGCCCGGGTGCCGGTGGCGGCCATGGCCCGCACGGCGTTCATCTCGGCGCAGGCGCCCAGCGTGAACGATGCGTTCTCGACGTTGGCGGCCTCGAACACGCGCCCGTCGTCGGTGAGCACGGCACATCCCACCCGGAATCCCGAGTAGGGGGCGTAGGCGCGTTCGCGGGCGGCGCGTGCTCTGCGCAGGAGGTCGGCCTCGTCGATTGCCTCGCCGGGCGTTGCGTCATCCGGCCTCATGCGGGCTCCTCCTGCTCGACCTCGACGCCATTGTCGGCCATGTCGACACGAACCTTCTGGATCCGTCGTCCCTGGACGCTCTCCGTGGTGAAGATCAGCCCGTCGAGCTCGACGCTCACGCCCTCGTCGGGAATGTGGCCCAGTGCCCCCATGAGCAGGCCGCCCACCGTGTCCCACCCGTCCGAGGGCAGCTGCTTGTCGAGCAGCTCGTTGAGGTCGTCCAGGGGCAACCGGCCGTCGACGCGCATGCCCGCGTCCGTGATCTCGAAGAGTGGCTCCTCGTGATCATGCTCGTCGACGATCTCGCCGACGATCTCCTCGACGATGTCCTCGATGGTGACGAGTCCGACGACCTCCCCGAACTCATCGATCACCAACGCCTGGTGTGTCTGTTCCTCGCGCAGGTCGGTGAGAAGGTCATCGACTCGCCGCGTCTCGGGCACGTACACCGCTGGACGGATCAACCGCGACCAGTCCGAGCTGGACGGACGCCGTGCCACGTGCTCGAGAAGGTCCTTCGCGAACAGGATCCCGGACAGCTCGTCCCGGGTCGTGTCGCGAACCGGCAGGCGCGAGAAGCCGGAGGTCACGGCCACCTCGATCACATCGGCCAGCGCGTCCCCGTCGTCGACGGTCACCATGTCGGGGCGAGGCGTCATGATCTCGCGCGTGACCGTGTCGCCCAGCTCGATGATCGACTCGATCATGGCCCGTTCATCGGCCTCGAGCTCGTCGTCCTCCTCCTCGACGTCGGCCAGGCCGCCCAGTTCCTCGTCGGAGGCGAACGGACCAGACAGCCCGCGCGCGCGATTGGTGAGCCCTCGCCCGAGGCGAACGACGAACTCCGCCAACGGACCGACAGTGGCCGTCAACAGGTGCAGGGGCCGGGCGAGCCGGAGACCGGCTCGGTCGAGGTCGCGCAGGGCCACGGTGCGCGGCAGGACCTCGCCGATGATGAGTCCAACGAGGACGAGCAGGGCCATCGCGCCGACGACCCCCGGGGTTGGCCACGTTCGGGCGACCGGGATCGCGACCAGCGCCGTGGCCGCCGTCCGAACCGTGACGGTCACGACGAGGATCACGTTGAGGACGGTCGAGCGCCGCTCGAGGAGATGAACGAGGGTTTCGGCCCGCCCCTGATCCTCCTGCTCGGCCAGCCGCAGGGCACGAACGATCGGCAGCCGAGTCACGACCGTCTCGGCGGATGCCAGGACACTCGACACGCCGACCAGCACGGCCGCGGCCGCCAGCGCCAGCAGGTCCAGGCCGCTCACGCCGAGGCCCGGTGCGATGCCAACAGCTGGTCGGTCAGGCCGAACATCGTGGCCTCGTCCTCGGGGGTGGCGTGGTCCATCCCGAGCAGGTGCAGCAGCCCATGCACCAGCAGCAGGGCAAGTTCGTCCTCCGCGGATCGCCCGTGGTCGGAAGCCTGCCCGTATGCGACGGCCGGACAGAGCACGACGTCACCCAGCACCGCCGGACCTGCCTCGACCTCGTGTGGTGCGTCGACGGGGAACGCCAGGACGTCGGTGGGGCCGGACTTGCCCATGTGTTCCCGGTTGAGCTCGGCCATCGCTTCCTCGTCGACCGCGAGGATCCCGACGGCCGTGTCCACGTGGACGTCGTGGTGCGCCAGGACGTGCGTGGCGAGGGAGACCAGCCGATTCGTGTCGATGGCGAGGGACTGTTCGTCGCTCAGCTCAATCGGCATGTCGGTCCTGCTCCGAATCCCAGGCGTCATAGGCCTCGACGATGCGCTGCACGATGGGATGCCGGACGACGTCGGCGGCGTCGAGGTAGGCAAACCCGACCCCGTCGATCCCCGTCAGGATCTCGCGGACGATCTTGAGGCCGGACGTTCGGCCGTTGGGCAGGTCGATCTGGCTGATGTCGCCGGTCACGATCGCCTTGGAGCCGAAGCCGATGCGCGTGAGGAACATCTTCATCTGCTCGGGCGTGGTGTTCTGGGCTTCGTCCAGCACCACGAACGCGTCGTTCAGCGTGCGCCCGCGCATGTAGGCGAGTGGCGCGACCTCGATGGAGCCGCGTTGCATCTGCGCGACCAGCTCGTCGGCACCGATCATCTCGTGCAGCGCATCCCAGAGCGGCCGCAGGTAGGGGTCGATCTTCTCGTCCAGCGTCCCCGGCAGGTAGCCGAGGCGTTCGCCGGCCTCCACTGCCGGGCGGGTGAGGAGCAGCCGGCTCACGTCGCCGTTCTTGAGCGCCCTGACCGCCGCACCCATGGCCAGGTAGGTCTTGCCGGTTCCGGCGGGCCCGATCGAGAAGGTCACGGTGTTGGCCGCGATCGCGTCCAGGTACCGCTTCTGGCCGATGGTCTTGGGACGGATGCGGCGACCGCGGTGCCCGATGATCTCGTCGGTCAGGACCTCGGAGGGGCGCTCGCGAACGTTCTCGCGGATCATCCGGATGGACTGTCGGATGGCCGACTCGTCGAGTGCGTGGCCACGGCGGGCCAGCGACGTCAACTCGTCGAAGAGGCGAACGATCGCTCGAACATCCGGCTCGGACCCCGTGACGGTCAGCTCGTTGCCACGAGCGTGGACGGTCGCGTCGAACTCGGCTTCGACGATGCGGAGGAACTGGTCGGCGGCTCCCAGGACCCGCACGACGTGCTCGGGCGGGATCTCGACCAGTGCCGATGTCAGCGGTGGTTCTGCCGCGGTGGCATTGCCCACGAGGAGGTGCAGCTCACTGGTCGGGAAGCGAGTGGATCGGCAGCAATGCTACCGCTGATGGGCACGGGCCGAGCGGGCGATCGGGTGTCGTCAGTCCGTGTCGGAAGTCCGGGTCGTCAGTCCGTCTCGGCCGTCGCCATGCGCTGGACCAACAGGTCGACGTCGACATCGAGCAGCGAGGACAGCATCTCGACGTCGGCGTGCCGAATCGTGATGCGCGTCGAGGGGTCGTCTCGCATGCGGCGAATGCGGTTCACGTACCGCTCGACGGCCTGGAGCTCGGGCGCAGTGCCCTCGAGCCTGGCGAGGTCGATGACGAGTCTCGGCACGTCGTCGCGCAGGTCGATCTCGAGCGGCGGCTCGGGCAGCAGGGCGTGAACCGGCACGCCGTACAGCTCGGCCAGCTCTGCCAGGCGTTGCGCCGAGACAGCACGCTCGCCGCGCTCATACGCGCCCAACAGGCTGGCAGCAAGCAGCCCGTTGCTGCGCGTTGCCGCGGCCCGCAGCGTGAGCCCCTGTTGTTCCCGAACAGCGCGCAGACGGCGCCCCAGTTCAAGCGCAACGCGATCGGCGATGGCGACCATCTGGTCTCCCAACCGCTTGGAATCGGGGGGTGATTCACGACAACCCTACAGAAAGAGGCGCCTGACCACACAGCGATCCGACGAAAGTGTCAGAACTTGCTGAACGGGCAACCGGGAGCACCCGTCCGAATCAACACCAGGGCAGGTACCGGCCGACCGATCACCAACGGCCACCACGGGCAAGAATCGCCGAAACTGCTGCCATCGCGGCATGTTCCGTGCGGAGGATCTCCGACCCCAGTCGGACGCGCGCACTGCCGAGCAGTGACCGCTCATCCATGCTCCAACCAGACTCGGGACCGACCACGACGGCGTATGTGGAAGCGTCGTCGGCGACCTCGCGGAGCGAGCGATCGGCCACCGGATCCAGTACCACGACCACCGCATCGCCCATCGAGGTGGTGGCGTCGGCCAACGCCATCGGTTGGCGGACCTCGAGCAACCAGCGCGACCGTGACTGCTCCATGGCGGACACCGCGATCGCCTCCAATCGGCGCTGCCGGCGTTCGGCCCCGGCAGCGTCCCTGGCGAACGGTGAGGACGCGGAAGTGATGACGGGTTGGAGCCACGCGGCGCCCACCTCGGCAACCATGCGAGTGATCTCGTCGAGCTTGCGGGCGGCTGGGACGGCCTGCACGACACCGACCTGCGGACTCGGCCGCCCGACGGTGTCCACGTCCCCTTCCGGCTCGAGGCCACTGTCGACCAGCCGGCAGTGCCGGAGGCTGCCAGCGCCGTCGGTCACGATGACCGCGTCGCCATCCTTCAGGCGCAGGACACGGTGCAGGTGATGACGCTGGTCGTCCGAGAGCCCCTGGGCCAATGCCATGCCGGGGACGTACACGTACGGGGCCGTCAGCGGAAGACCTCGCGGAGGCGCTCGAAGAGGCCACGGCCAGGCTCACCCACGTCGTCGCCGCGGCGCTCCGCCAACTGCTCCACCAGCGCGAGCTCGTCCGCGTCGAGGTTGCGCGGCACGACCACGCGAACCTGGACATGGAAGTCTCCGCGCTGCCCGCCCCCCTTGACGGGGAGGCCGGCCCGGCGCAGCGTCAGGACCTCTCCGGGCTGCGTTCCGGCCGGGATGTCGATGTCGAGCTCGTCACCGCCGAGGGCCGGCACGGTCAGCTGCGCACCAAGGATCGCCTGCGTCACCGAAATGGGCAGCTCGGCCCACAGGTCCCGCCCGTCCCGCTCGAACACGTCATGCGGGCGCACGTGGACCTCGACATACAGGTCGCCGGCGGGACCGCCGTTGAGGCCCGCTTCACCGGCGCCGGTCACCCGCAGGCGATCGCCCTCCTCGACCCCTGCCGGAACATCCACCGTCACGGCCCGCCGAATGGGCCGGCGGCCAGCGCCGGCACATGCCCGGCAGGGATCGCTCGCCGACCTGCCCACACCGCGACAGGTGGGGCAGGTCTGGGAGGCCGCCATCTGCCCGAAGGCGGTACGCACGACCTGCTGGACCTGGCCGCGCCCCTTGCAGGTGCCACAGGTCTCCGGCGCCTGGCCGGACTCCGACCCCGAGCCCCCGCAGTTGTCGCAGAGTCCGTTCACCTCGACGGGCACCTTGACCCGCGAGCCCTCCAGGACGTCCTCGAGGGTGATGTCGACGCCGACCAGCACGTCGCGACCATCGCCGGATCGGCGGCGTGTGCCCGAACCGCCGAAGGCGCTGCCGAAGAAGGACTCGAACACGTCGTTGAGGCCGCCGAAGCCCGCAGCTCCGAAGCCGAAGGGATCGCTCGTACCTCGGGTGGCGGTCGTCCCGTCATCACCGGTCCGGTCGTAGCGGGCGCGCCGATCACCGTCGGTGAGAACCTGGTAGGCGTGCGTCACCTGCTTGAAGGTTTCCTCGTCACCACCG
>JAWWBG010000099.1:0-9277 GCA_033721095.1 Nitriliruptorales bacterium | reverse complement strand
GGTCATGTGCACGATCGAGGAGCCGGCGAAGTCGTAGTAGCCGGCTTCGGACAGCCAGCCGCCGCCCCACTGCCAGTGAGACACGATCGGATAGACGAAGCCCGTGATGACCAGGGAGATCACCAGGTACCCGGCGAACTTCATGCGGCCGGCGACCGCACCCGAGACGATGGTGGCGGCGGTCGCCGCGAAGACGAGCTGGAACATGAACTGGATGCCGTCGCCGCCGAGCACGGCTCCTTCGGCACCCGGGTCGAAGAAGAACCCAGAGGTGCCGAACAGGCCGCCGGCGGTCGCTCCGTAGGCGAGAGCTGCGCCGATGGCCCAGTAGGAGAGTGCGCCGATGCTCATGTCGGCCAGGTTCTTGGCGACGATGTTGCCGGCGTTCTTGGCGCGCGTCAGGCCGGCCTCGACCAGCGAGAAGCCCGCCTGCATGAGGAACACGAGCGCGGTCGCAACCGCGACCCACACGACGTCGAGGTCGTAGCCGAGACTGGCGACCTGCTCGTCGAGCGTTGCATCCTGGGCGGCTGCGGGCAGCGCGGTGAGCGCCACCAGCGCGAGTGAGGCCGGAATGGCCCGGCGAATCCGTTTCACGGGTTTTCCTTTGTCGGTGCAAGCGCGAACCCGGGCAGGTCCGCGGTGACGGCGAGCATCGGCCGAGGCCTTCCTCGCACGAGTGCGGTCGGTCCGTGCAGCCAGCCAGGCCCAAGCTCGAACCAGACGGCCGCTACGGTTGAGCGCAATGAATGCGGGGGCGTTTTCCGCCCCGTGCGCCCCTCGTTCCAGCCGTGTTACGGATTCAGGGTTCGATGTGACAACTTCGTTTCGCGTGGCCCTCGGGCAGGTGCACGCCCAGGTCGGCGACATCGACGGCAACGTCGCTCGGATCCTCGAGCAGTGGCGCGAGGCGAATGCAGCCGGCTGCGACCTGATCGTGTTCACGGAGCTGGCCGTCCCGGGCTACCTGCCGGAGGACCTCCTGCTCAAACCCGAGTTCGTGGCCGCAAACATGGCTGCCGTCGAGGACCTCGCGGCGGCGGGCCCCAAGGACACGGTTGCCGTCGTGGGCTACGCCCGGGACGGTGGTGCGCCCTCCGAGTACCACCAGACCTGGGACGTCGCCGTCTCGACGCTGGACCTGCACAACAGCGCCGCGGTCCTCAGCAATGGTCGCGTGGCCGCCGTCTACGACAAGTGGCGCCTGCCCAACTACGGCGTGTTCGACGAGGCGCGCTACTTCGTCCCCGAGGACGACCCCATCGTCGTGCGCGTGGCCGGCGTCCCCGTCGGCATCACGATCTGTGAGGACATGTGGGTCGATCAGGGGCCGCTGCACGTTGCCGCACAGGCAGGCGCACGGGTGATCGCGAATCTCAACGCGAGCCCGTGGCACGTCGGCAAGCGCGCCGCCCGGGAGCAGTGGGCGTGCAGGCACGCGGTCGAGGACAGCACGTGGCTCCTCTACTGCAACGTGCTGGGCGGTCAGGACGACGTTGTGTTCGACGGCGACTCGATGATCGTCGGCCCCGACGGCGCGGTCCTGGCGCGAGGGGCACAGTTCGAGGAGGACCTGGTCATCGTCGACCTCCCAGTCGAGGAAGCGGAAGCTGCCGCCCCAGACCTCGACGGCTTCGGTGGCGAACGACCAGCGCTGGCCGCGCACGTGGACCGGCCTCGCCTCGATCCCGTTGCCGAGGTCTGGCAGGGCGTCGTCCGGGCGACCCGTGACTACTGCCACCGCAACGGGTTCACGGACGCCATCGTCGGCCTGTCAGGTGGTATCGATTCGGCCGTCACGGCCGCGATCGCGGCGGATGCGCTCGGGGGCGAGAACGTGCTCGGTGTGCTGATGCCGTCGCCGTACTCGAGCGACCATTCGATCAGCGACGCACAGCGACTTGCCGACAACCTTGGGCTCCAGTCGATGACCATCCCGATCAACGATGGGATGAAGGCCCTGGACCAGATGCTCGCCGACGCCTTCGTGGGCCTCGAGCCCGACATCACCGAGGAGAACATCCAGGCGCGGTTGCGAGGCATCACCCTCATGGCCCTGTCGAACAAGCGGCGCGCCATCGTGCTGACGACCGGCAACAAGTCGGAGTACGCCGTTGGCTATGCGACGTTGTACGGCGACATGTGTGGTGGCTTCGCGCCGATCAAGGACGTCCCCAAGATGCTCGTCTACGACCTGGCCCGCCATCGCGCGTCGCTGGGGCCGTCGATCCCGGAGGGCTCGCTGACCAAGCCCCCGTCAGCCGAGCTTCGACCCGGCCAGCTCGACCAGGACACCCTGCCGCCCTACGAGATCCTTGACAAGCTGATCCAGGGTTACGTCGAGCAGGATCGCTCGATCGCGGACCTCGTTTCCGACGGGCACGACGAAGCCATGGTGCGTCACGTCGTGCAGCTCATCGACCGGGCCGAGTACAAGCGCCGCCAGGCTCCACCCGGCCCCAAGGTGACGACCAAGGCGTTCGGACGCGAGCGCCGTGTCCCCATCACCTCTGGCTGGCGCGGCTGAACGCGATGACCGACGTCATCGCCCGACGCGTCGTGTTCCGTGGGCTCGTCCAGGGCGTCTGGTTCCGGGCGGACACACGCGACGAGGCCCGTCGGCGCGGCGTGGCCGGATGGATCCGGAACCTGCCTGATGGGACGGTCGAAGCGCATCTCGAGGGCGAAGAGGCAGCCGTGTTCGGGCTCCTCGACTGGATCGAAGAGGGCGGACCGTCGCGGGCGCGCGTGACGAACGTGACCGTCGAAGACGCGGTGCCGACTGGTCACGACGACTTCGACATCGTGCGCTGACGACGTCCACGGTCGCGTGTTGGCATTCGGGGCCTTGATGCCCCACAATGGAGGCCTGCACCACCCAGACCGCTGGACTCCGAATGGAGCCGGCAGGCAAGGAGAAGATGGTGTCTGTCCACGCTGCAAGCGCATCCTCGTCGGGTCACGCGCGCCCGGTCACGATCCAGGACCTCGCCACCTTCAAGGCCGAGGGACACAAGTTCGTGATGCTCACGGCCTACGACTACCTGTCCGCCCAGATCCTGGACGAGGCCGGCGTGCCCGTGATCCTCGTCGGCGACTCGCTCGGGATGGTCATGCTGGGCTACGACTCGACCATCCCCGTGACCCTCGACGAGATGCTGCACCACACCGCGGCCGTTGCCCGCGGGGCGACCAACTCCCTCGTCGTCGGCGACATGCCGTTCGGTACCTACCAGGACGGCCCCAGCCAGGCCCTGGCCAGTGCCACACGATTCTTGAAGGAAGCCGGAGCCAACGCCGTGAAGCTGGAGGGTGGCGGTCCGATGATCGAGACCGTCGACCACCTCACGCGGGCGGGCATCCCCGTGATGGGGCACCTGGGGCTCACGCCGCAGTCGGTCAACCAGTTCGGTGGCTATCGCGTCCAGGGCAGGAGCGAGGACGCCGTGGCTCGGATGATCTCCGACGCCCGGGGACTCCAAGAGGCTGGTGCGTTCTCCATCGTGCTCGAGGCCGTTCCCAGCGACGCCGGCCGGCGAGTCACCGAGGCCATCGACATCCCCACGATCGGGATCGGCGCCGGGCCGGACACGGACGCCCAGGTGTTGGTCTGGCACGACCTGCTGGGGCTGACGAGCGGACGCCTCCCCCGGTTCGTCAAGCAGTACGTCGGTCTCCGCGAGCACATCGCCGACGCCGTCAAGACCTTCGCGACCGAGGTGCGTGACGCCGAGTACCCCGCCCCCGAGCACCAGTACCGGTGACCCGCCGACGGGACCGTTGACCGCGAGGCCGGCCCCGTCGTCACGGGTAGGGTTCGGGCTCCGGGGCCCCGCCATGACGCAGGGGCAGGGCATCTCATCGAAGGACGGTCGTGAGCGAGGACGCGACGCCGCGACAGCTCTACCGGGTCGCAACCCAGACGCGGACCGGCTACGAGAACGCGATCATGCACGACGTCGTCCTGTCCTTCCACGACACGGGCCGGATCCTGTGGTCGAACACGTTCAGCGACGAGGAGCAGGCACGCGCCTACGTCGCCGAGCTCGAGGCCGACCTGGACCACCTCGAGGTCGACGAGTTTCGACGCAAGTACGGCGTGTCGACGCAGGCCTGACGTGACCGCGCCCACGGTCATCGAGGTGGCGGACCCTCCGCGCCGGCACGATGGCACTATCGACCTCGACCTGGTCGTCGCGCGACTCGGACCGGAGTCCGTGACCGTGCTCGAGGCGGCACGGGGCCTCCCCTACGCCGGGCGATGGTCCTGGATCGTCCCGCACACCGGCGTCCGGGTCACCGCCACCGAGGAACGCGCGACGCTCCTGTCGCCGGGCGACACGTACCCGCTTCCCGGCGACCCCCTTGCAGGTGTCGACCACCTTCTGCGTTCCCTGGGTCTGTCGCTGACGGCTGGCGCACGGGCAGACCTGCCGCCGTTCACGGGCGGGGTGGTCGGCGCCTGGTCCTACGACCTGGCCCGGGTCATCGAACGCCTCCCCGTCGAGGCGGAGGACGACCGGTGCCATCCGGTGCTCGACCTCGTCGTTGCGGACACCGTCGTGGGGATCGATCACGACCACGAGCAGGTGCTCGTCGTCCATCGACCCGGGATGCTCGAACGCCTTGGAGCGCTGGCAACCGTCCCCGAGGAGCTCGTCGCAAGGCTCGCCCACGGGACCCGCACGCCCCTCTCGCCGGAGCACCCGGGACCCGGGCCGCCCCTCACGACCACCTTCAGCCCCGGCGACTACCAAAAGGCCGTCGGGGTCGCGCTCGACCACATCGCCGCTGGTGACACGTTCCAGGTCAACCTCTCGCAACGGCTGACGGCTCCCTGGACGGGAACGACGTGGGAGCTGTATCGCCGGCTGCGCGCCCAGTCGCCGGCCGCCCACGGCGCCAGCCACCCCACGAGGTGGGGCGGCCTGGCCTCGGTCTCCCCCGAGACGTTCCTCGAGGTCAGTGGCCGGGACGTCCTGACTCGTCCCATCAAGGGCACGCGCCCGCGAGATGCCGATCCCGCGGTCGACCACCGGTTGTCGGCCGCCCTCGTCGCCTCCCCCAAGGACCGCGCCGAGAACGTCATGGTGGTCGACATGGAGCGCAACGATCTCGGACGCGTCTGCGAGATCGGCTCCGTGCACGTGGCCGGCCTGCTCGAGCTCGAGCGACATCCGACGGTCTGGCACCTGGTCTCGACCGTGACCGGTCAGCTCCGTGAGGACGTGACCCCGGGCGAGCTGCTGCGGGCGACCTTCCCGTGTGGGTCGGTCACGGGGACACCCAAGGTCCGGGCAATGGAGGTCATCGAAGCGCTCGAGCCTGTCCGGCGCTCCTTCTACTGCGGCGCGATCGGGTATCTCTCGGCGGGCGCAGCGTCGCTGTCGGTGGCGATCCGCACGGCCGAGATCGATCTGGCGCGGGGCCTCGTCGACCACGGCGCCGGGGGCGGGATCGTCGCGGACTCGGATCCCGCGGCCGAGCACGCCGAGTCACTCGACAAGGCCCGCGCCTTCGCTCGGGCGCTCGGCACGGAGGCGACGGCTCCCTAGGGTTCAGCCCTTGCGGCCGCCACTGCTGTTCTCGGTGGCCTTGTGGGCGTGCAGTGCCTGCTCGTCCCGCTCGATCCCATCGATCAGCAAGCCCGCTTGGATCTTGTAGTACTTGTTGATGAACAGGATCACGGGTGTCACGTTCTCGACGTACTCGCTGTTGCGGAGTGGGCCGCAGTAGACCCCCCACATGCCCTCGATCCTCGACGCGAGGTGCATCACGCGGTGGGCTGCTTCCTCGTCGTCGCCGCAGACCAGTACATGCGTGTCGATGCGCTCGTCGACCTTCAGCAGCCGACGACTGGACACATCGTGGAACGACGAGACGACCCGCGACGCGGGCCACAGCTGTTGACACTCCTCGGCAGCCGACCCCGCGTCGACGCGCACGGCCTTGGGACCCAGTTCATCGAAGACCATCGGGTTGACCACGTTGAGGACGACCTTGTCGCCAACGACGTCGGCGAGCGGGGGCAACAGTGACTGCTGTGCCTCGTGCGGGACGGCGACAACGACGATCTCGGCCGCGCGAGCCGCTTCCTCATTGGTGGCCGGGAGCAGGTTGGCCGCCGCCTCGGGTCCGACGCGCTCACGCAGCTCCGCGACGATCTCGGCCGACCGCTCCGCCGAGCGCGAGCCGAGATGGACGACGTGGCCGGCACGCGCCCACCGTGCCGCGAGGCCCCGCCCCTGCGGGCCGGTCCCTCCGATGAAGCCCAGGACCTCGCGAACGTCGGAACTCGTCACGGCAACACCTTTGGACGGCCGGGGCCTGGCCGCGGCCTCGGGGCGGGCCAAGCGGGCCCAAGACTACGCTTCCCCGCCGACCTCCCTCGGGCGACGAGCCTTCCGTGACTCTCCCAGCGGCGCCCACTCCGGGAGCTGACGGCCATCACCGATGCGACGTGCTGGTGATCGGAGCGGGCATCGCCGGTCTGCAGGCCGCTCGCCTGCTCGCCCCGACGCTAGATGTCATCGTCCTCGACAAGGGCATCCCGGGCCGGTCGGGATCCTCGCCCTGGGCCCAGGGCGGGATGGCCGTGGCCCTGGGACCCGACGACAGCCCGGCCCTCCACGCGGCCGACACGATTGCCGCCGCCGACGGCCTGACGGATCCCGTCGTCGTCGACGTCATGTGCGAGGAGGCACCCGCCCGAGCGCGTGAGCTGCTCGAGCTCGGGGCCGAGTTCGACCGCGACGCCAACGGGGTCCTGCACCTTGCGCGCGAGGGCGGACACAGCGTGGCGCGGTCCGTGCATCGGGCGGATGCCACGGGCCAGGAGATCGTTCGGGTCCTCCGGGCCGCCGTGCGCGACCGGGTCCTTCGGCTCGAGGCCGTGGCCGTTCGGCTGGCGGTTTCCGCCGAGGGCACGTGCGCCGGCTCGTGGGTGCTGGTGGACGGCCGACCCGCCTTCGTGGCCGCTCGGGCCGTGATCCTGGCCACCGGGGGTGCTGGCGGGCTGTTCGCCTCGACGACCAACCAACGCGGCGCCACCGGCGACGGGGTCTCCCTGGCAACAGGGGCCGGTGCCACGGTCCGAGACATGGAGTTCATGCAGTTCCACCCGACGGCGCTGGCCGCGCCGGACGGCAGCCGTTTCCTGTTGACCGAGGCGCTGCGCGGCGCCGGCGCGACCCTGCACGACCGGGAAGGCCGTCGGTTCCTGCCTGATGTCCACCCTCACGCCGAGCTTGCACCTCGGCATGTCGTGGCCGCCGCCATCCTTGACGCCACCGAGGACGGCGTTGCCTTCCTCGACTGCACCCACCTGACCCGCCAGACCCTCGAAGCCGAGTTCCCCACGGTGGTCGCGGCGGCCCGGCGCGTCGGGTTCGACCTGTCGTCGGAGCGCGTGCCGGTCACGCCCGCGGCCCACTACATGGTCGGCGGCGTCCGGACCGACCTGGACGCACGGACCGACCTGGTCGGCCTGTGGGCGGCGGGCGAGGTCGCATCCACGGGACTCCACGGCGCCAACCGAATGGCCGGGAACTCGCTCGCCGAGGCGCTTGTCTTCGGACACCGGGCAGCACACTCGGTCGTCGACGAGCTCTCCGCGAGGACGTCGGACGCAACCGACCCGCCGTCGCTCGACGGTCCGCATCCCGATCCCGCGATGTTGGAGGAACTGCGCGCCGTCATGTGGCGCCACGTCGGGCCCATCCGGTCCGCGGATTCCCTGCAGACCGCGACCCAGGTGATCACCAGGCTCCGGGCCCGCCACCCCGCGCCCGGGACAACGGCCGACGGCGTCGAGCTCGACCACGCCCTGCGCACGGCCGGGCTCATCGTGAGGGCTGCCCGCCTCCGCACCGAGTCCCGCGGTGGCCACCGGCGGGAAGACTTTCCCGCGACCGATCCCGATTGGGCCGACCGCCACATCGAGCAGGGTCCGCCGGCCCACGAGTGACCGGTGTGCAGCCTGACGGGCGGCTACTCGATGTCGTCGAGCCCCAGTCCGATCATGCGCTCGCGGTGCGTGTGCAGGACCTCGATGGCCAGCTGCTTGACGGCCGCCCCGTCCTGGTCGCCTGACAGGAGCACCCGCAACGCGTCCGAGTCCGTCACCGCCGCCTGGAACCCCGTGAGGGCCCGCCCGACGACATCGGCAACCAGGTGGCGGAGGCGTGCAACCGCCTCGTCGCCGCCCCCCAGGGCCTCGACCAGCTGTGCGTTGGCGAAGTCCTCGAAGTCAGCCCGGTCTGCGAGCGCGCTCATGATGACCGCCGCCGTGTCGTCATCCACGAGGCGCGCCACGGCACGTGCGAAGTCCGCCGCCATGGGCAGGCCGACGGCGAAGAAGGTCACGGCCTCGACCCAGTCGTCCATTCGCACCGCGTCGAAGTACTCGTCAAAGCGCAGACGCTGCCGCTCGACGACCCGATCAGCCAGGTCGGTCTGGCGCTGGAGGTGGTCGCGCAGCTTTCGGTAGCGCTCGTGCTCGCGGATGGCGAAGCCCGCGAGACGATCGGCCAGCGGGATCGTCGGCGCACAGCGAACGGCCGCCGCCGTGATCTGAAAGGCCCGCAACTGGCCGTAGGTGAGTGCGCCGACGAGCTCGGCCGTGGCCAGGGGACCCTCGAGTCCCTCGGTCGTCATCCCTGGACGGAGCGGCCCCGCGGTCGCCAACCGAGTCGCTCGGAGATCTCGCGCGCCGCCCGCAGGACCCGCAGGGCCGCATTCTCGGGTTCGGGGAGACGCGATGTCGGCGCGACGATGCCCACAGCCGCAACGGCACGGCCGGTGTGATCAAAGACTGGTGCCGCGACCCCGGAGGCACCCTGTTCGAGCTCGTCGCGTGTGAAGGCGACACCGCGCTGTCGGATCGGCTGCAGTGCCGGGTCGCCGGCCCCTTCCGGCAGGAACGCCAACAGTGCCTTGCCGTGGGCGGACACGCCCAGCGGATGGCGGAAACCGACGCGGTAGTTGACCTGCACGAAGCGCGTCTCGGGCTCCATGACCTCGACGACCACGAGGTCCTCGCGGTCGCGGACGGCCAGACAGGCGGTCTCGGTGGTGTCGTCGGCCAGCGATCGCAGTGGCGGCCCGGCCAGTCGGCGCACCTCCAGTCCCTGGGCCGCGCGGACGCCGAGCTCGAGCATCGCCAGCCCCAGCCGGTACTTGCGCGTCTCGGGGTCGCGGGTCACGAAGCCCTCGGCGACCAGCGTGTCCAGCAGGCGATAGAGAACGGCCCGGTCCAGGCCCGTGTCCTCGGCGAGGG
>JAWWBG010000098.1:0-9299 GCA_033721095.1 Nitriliruptorales bacterium | reverse complement strand
CTCGTCCAGGGTCTTGAACCCCGAACCGCTGATCGCGCTGAAGTGGACGAACAGGTCCTCGCCGCCCTCGGCCGGGGTGATGAACCCAAAGCCCTTGTCGGCGTTGAACCACTTGACAGTGCCTTCTGACATGTGTTGCTCACATTTCACGCGCGCAGGACGCGGGTCGTTTCATCGGATGCGAAACAGAGGGCCCCGGTCGAGCGCGCCCCCGACGCTACAGGGTCGCGTCGCAAACCCCCAGCCCCGGCCGACGACGGGCGGGCAGTGCGCACCCGCGTTGCAGGGACCAAGCCCTCGTGGGCCCGGTGCGGTCGACGGGGCCGGACCTATCCTCGAGCGTTCCAGCCGAGCCGTGCCCATGCCCAAGCAGCCAGCGCCAGCCGACGGGCGAACCAGTGCCCGCCGGATCGTCGAGGTCGTCGATCACGACCCGACCTGGGTCGCACGATTCGAGGAGCTTCGGGACCGACTGCTCGCCGCCGTGGCCGATGCAGGCGCTGCGGACCAGGTCGTCGCCGTCGAGCACGTGGGCTCGACGAGCGTTCCCGGGCTGCCGGCCAAGCCGATCATCGACGTGCTCGTCGGCCTCTCGTCCTGGCCCGCCCCTGCGTTCGTCCGTGCGTTGGTTGCCAGGGCCGACCTGTACGACCATGGCGAACTGGGCTGGCCGGGACGGCATTACCTCACCAACGCACCGGCGGGGGCGCCGCGGACCGTGCACGTGCACGCCGTCGTGCACGGCTCGTGGTTCTGGACCGAGCAGCTGCGCTTCCGCGACCACCTGCGGTCCCATCCGGAGGACGCCGAGGCCTACCGGGTGCTCAAGGAGGACCTGGCCAGCCGCCATCACGACGAGCCAGCCGTGTACACGGCTGCCAAGACCGACTTCGTCCGTGACGTCTTGCGGCGTGCGCGCGCCCTGGCTGGTGAGCGCGATGTGGCGACGCTCCCTGCCGAGGATCCGTCTGGGTCGCGTGTTGGGTCTGGTGTGCCGCCCCTCCTCGCCGAGCGTCTCGCGCTCCAGCCGGGACAACGGGTGGTCGTCCTGGGCGGCGGAGGGCAACTTGCGCGCAACCTGGCGGAGGCCGGCATGGATGTCACTGCCGTGGCGTCACCCGACGGCGCACTCGAATCGATGACGGCTCCATCCAGCGGGTCGGTCGAGGTCGTCAGTGGCACCGCCGAGGAGATCGACGTGCCGTGGCAGTCGGTCGACGCGGGGGTCATCGGCCCCGGGCTGGTGTGTCGCGACCGGTGGGCGGCCCTGGCCGAGCTTCACCGAGTCGTACGCGACGACGGTCGGGTTACACTCGTCGAGGACGTCGCGATCCCGGGAGAACCGGCCCCGGCGTGGCTCGAGGTCGTGCGTCCGACGACCTCGTTCCTGCTCCGAGACGTGATGCAGGTCGGTGGCACCAGCGTCTGCGTGCTCGAGCGCCTCAGCACGGATCGCGAGGGCCGCTCGCGCTGAGCCCGGCTCGGCTCCGGCCGAGTCGGATCGGGTCGATGGGTGCACCCGCCCCGGCACTCGCCGTGACGCGGGCCGGGACGGATGCCGGTGCGACCGTCAGGTGATGGACTCGCGGGTTGCGACCGCGTCAGCGGCGATGCCCGCACCTTCCATGACTTCGAGCACGGGGTGGACGCTGAACGCGAAGAACGGCGCAAACAGTGCCATGTCCCTGGCGATGAGCGTGACGTCGTCGGTTTCGACGACGGCGAACCCGCCTCGGCCGTCAACGCGGGTGACGAACTGCTGGAAATCCGCGTTCTCGTCCGGTGACCACTTGCTGAAGATCTGGAGGCCACGGGCCTGCAGTTCCTCGGATGCGTTCTCTCGTGTCTCCCATGACACGACGTACTTCATTGCACTTCCTTCCGGTCCCGGCGCCATGTTTCGGCGCCGCGATCGATCCGAGCACTCCGTCGCGGGCCTGTCAATGGGATGTCCGGCCGGCGGGCGTCGCCAAGCTGGCCAGGAAGGGACGGACCATTCGACGCACGGCTGCATCGAGCTCGTCGGGCTCGTTGAGCGGCAGGATCGTCGAGCGCGTGAGGATGAACGACAGGCCGAAGCGGGCTGCTGCTTCGGCCAGCTCGGGTGATGGTCGTTGGGTCCAGTTCGAGAGCTCGGTCGTGATGGCAACGCGCGCGACCTCGAGCAGCGGGCCGGCTTCCGTCGTCAGGAAGGGCAGGAAGGTCTCGGGATCCGAGACGAGCAACGCGCTGACGACCGACCCGTCCAGGGCCGTGAGTGCCGTGCGGACGGCAGCCACGGCTCGATCCTCGAGGGTGTCGTGGCCCTCGATCTCGCGCTGGATGAGCCGAAGGGTGCGGCGCAGCTCTCGCGCCAGCACGGCGTGGACGAGGTTGTCCCGGTCCCCGAACCGGCGGTAGACGCTGGTGCGACCGACGTCGGCTTCATCAGCCACGTCCTCGACGGACCAGTCACGCAAGCCGCGTGATCGCAGCAGGCGCTCCGTCGCATCGAGGATCCCGCGGTCGACGTCGTCAAAGTCGGGCTGGGAGGCGATGGCACTTAGGACCGCGCCGAGCTCGACGCTGGCTCGGCGCCTCACGGCAGGGAGCCGGTTGCGCGGCGCCATCCCGCCGCCGCCCGCGGCTGCCATCGGAGCTTTGCCGGGACGCGTGGCCACGTGCGCTTGACCGTCTCCTCGAGCAGCCGCAGCTCCGCTTGTTCGCGACGAGACCATGGGATCCCCAGTCGGCGCCGCAGCCGCGGGGGGAGCCCGCCAACGGCCGTGATCCGAGCCGGCCGCGACAGGAGGCGACGCGCCAGCCACGTGTCGGCCAGACCGTGCAACTGGCGGGGGAGCGGAGAGCGTCCTCGGAAGGCCGGCAACAGCGGTTGGTCAAGGGTGTCGAGGACGAAGCGCGTTGCCTCGTTCAGTTCGAGGTCGTTGTCGACGATGTGGTCCCACGTGCGCTGGAAGTCCGCGCGGGTCGGCGGGACCGGGCGATCGCTGACGCCGTAGCGGCGGAACCAGGCCACGCCGTCGGCGTACAGCTGCTCACGTTCCGGTCGCGTCAGGGAGTGCCGGTCGAACCGGTCGACGACCTGCTCGACCATGAACTGGAACGTGGCGTGTGCCCACCAGAAGGTGTCCGGGTCGAGCGCGTGGTAGGGCCGGCCGTGTCCGTCGTCGTCTCCCTTGATCGTCCGGTGGGCGTCGCGAACACGTTCGCTGGTGCCAAGGCCGTCCATGTCGTAGATCGTGCCGAGGATCTCCGGCAGCGAGCGGAAGACCCGGTCAACCGGATCGTCGAAGAAGTCGGAGTGCTCGATGAGGCCCCTGCCGATGGCCGGGTGCATGGTCTGCAACAGGCCGATGGTTCCGCCGAGGAACGCGATCCGACTGTCGCCCGCCCAGCGCCACAGCAGCGACTCGGGCCCGAGGTCGCCGACCACCGATGTCGTCGCGGTCTGTGGGGTCGTGCTCGTCATGGAACAATACTACTACTTATGTTCCAGTCACCCACGTCGCGGGAGGGCGGTGCCCGGCGGTCAGGCCAGCGAATGTCAAACGTGACGCACTGCCGTCAGCGCAGCGCGTCGCGAAGCTGAGCGACGCTGGGCGTGCCGGCAGGTCCGTCGGGGGTCTGGTAGATCCGGCAGGAGAGCCCAACGGGCTCAGAGCCCGTCGCGAACACGTCCTCACCGTCGATCAAGATTGTCGGCGAGCCACGGAAGCTCCAGCGCTCAGCGTCCTCAGGCGTCTCGATCCGGCGCCTCGTGATCGTCAAGCCGAGCTCGTCGGCGAGCGTGCGAAGTTGGTGGTCTGCGAGCTCCCAGTGGGGGCAGCCATCGAAGTAGAGCAGCGTCACCTCTCGCATCGTCACTCCTCCCGTCCGAACGTCGCCGTGCTCTCCAGCGTTCGCTCGATCCATGCGAGCATGGTCGTGATCGCTTTCGGATCATGCGTGGTGTCGTGCCCGAGATCAGGGAACACCTCGATCGTGAAGTTTGTCCTCTCCTCGGCGTTGAACTGCTCGAGGACCTCGACATCGAGCCGGGTGGGCTGGGAGCCGTCCCGAGCGCCGAAGATCCACAAGCCCGGGATCCTGGAGGTGCGCAGCAGGGGTCGTGGGTCGAAGCCGGACGGGCCCGCCTGCCGGACCTGCTCGAGGACGTCCTCCAGGTCGATGTGGTCCGGGAGGAAGTTCTCACCGCCGGTGAGCCGGCTGTACTCGATTTCCTCACCAACGCTGACGGCCGTCCCCGAGAAGATGACCGTGAAGTCGACGTCATCCGATTGATCGACCATCTTTGCAATCACCCACCCGCCCTGGCTCACGCCGAGCAGTCCGATTGGCCCGACATCGTCGCGTTCGAGCAGCGCGTCGATGGCGGCGAGCCCGTCGGAAGCAAGTGCCTCGAAGCCGTCGTCGATCGAGCAGCAGTCGCCCTGCGATTTGCCGGCGCCACGCTTGTCGTATGTCATCACGGCGACCCCAGCGTCAACGAGCGGTGTCGTGATCCAGGGGCCACCGAACCCGAGCCGCGGCGCCTCCCCGCTGCCGTGCAGGAACACCATCGTGGGATGTGGGCCGTCAGTGGGCGGTTGGTAGAGGGTTCCTGCCAAGGTGATGCAGCCGCTCTGGAAGCGCACGTCGATGGCGATGTGATCGGCGTGTTGTCGTGACGACTCGTGGACGGCGGGCGCCGGCGTGCACTTCTCGGCGGTCGGCTCTGTCCCGCAGGCGGCGGCCACGAGGGCGACCAGCACGAGGATCGCCTCCGCGGTCTGCAGACCCAACAGGTTTGGCGACCTCATCGCTTTCGCCGGTGGTTCTCGATCGCGTCGATCGGGGAGAAGACCGGACAGCCAATCTCGTCGTTGCGTTGCAGGATCGCGTTGCTGAAGGCGAGGAGCTCGCAGCCCGCGTAGCGGCGAGCTGCAGCCAGCACCATGGCCGTGCCGTAGAAGACCAGCGCGGTCGGCGGCGACACCACGAAGATCACGACGGCGATGGCCGTGTTGACAAGGTGCCCCTCGGGACCGGTCCAGTCGGCGTCGGGTCGCCCGCGACGAAGGGCCGTCATGACGATCAGCGTGAGAATCGGCAGGCCCACCAGCCCCGTGAGCCAGTGGACGGCGTCTGTCTCGTCGAGCAGGGCGGCAGCTCCCAACGACGTGAGCCCAACGACCAGGCGGCTGACTGCGCCGACGGGTCCGATGCCGCGATGCGGCGAGGTGGTTGCGTCGAACTGGGACATGGCGAGCATCCTCCGCTGTTTGCGGCTCGTCGTTGCGGCCAGTCGCTCGTCGAGTCGCATGACGACATGGTGGCGGCGACCGCGGCTCGAGCCTTCATGCGGACGACGCTTCCTGGTCGTCACCGCGTTTGACGGCGCGATCAACCATTCGGTTGACGCAGGCAACTCGTCTCGGGCGTAGGTTGACCGTGCGCATGGATCGCCCTGGAACCAGTCCTGAGGCCCTGCGGCACGCGTGGCTGCGATGGGCCTCGGTGTGGCACGGGGTGTTTGCCGTCGCGTTGGGAACGGGTGCAGTCTTCGCCCTTGGCGGCGAGGCCAACGTCATCGGTGTCCTGGTGTTGACAGGCGCCCTCGGAGCGGCCTACGCCTGGGTCAACGTCCTGCGCCCGGCCTCGACGTCGACTGGCGCTGTCGCTGGGCTGCTCCTGCTGTGGGCGTTGTGGCTGACCGCAACATGGCTGCACCCGGCATTCGTGCCCGTGGGTGCCCTGCTGGCGGCGCACACCTGTTACCTGTCGGTTCGCTGGGCTGCCCTGGTGGCCTCGCTGTTCGTCATTGGGATCGTCGTCCGTGAAGTCGCAGTCGGCGAGGGCCCGAGTGCGTCGCTCGTCGGTCCGGTCGTCGTGGCAGCCACGCTCGGCCTCATCCTTGCCGCCTACGTCGCGGCAATCGCGCGCGAATCGGCTGGCCGCGCAGCCCTCATCGATCGGCTCGATGCCACCCGCTCCGATCTCGCTCGTGCCGAGCACGAACGAGGTGTGTTGGAGGAGCGGGGTCGGGTCGCCCGCGACGTCCACGACACGCTCGCCCAAGCCTTCACGTCTGTCATCACGCAGCTCCAGGCTGCACAAGTGGCCGACAATTCCGATGCCGAAGGCGTGCACGTGGGTCGTGCGCTGGAGGCCGCTCGCGATGGACTCCACGAGGCGCGCCGGATCGTCTGGGACTTCGACGACGCCGTCCCATCGCTCGAAGAAGGACTCGACACCCTTTCAGCCGCGGCGGCCAAGCAGCACCTGGCCGTCGAAGCCCGGATTGTCGGGGTCCCGCGAGACGTCGAGGAGGAGGTTCGGCGCGAGCTGCTCGCCATCACGCGAGAGGCGCTCAACAACGTCGTCCGCCATTCCGGGTGCGAGCGGGCCGAGATCCACCTCGGCTTCGGGACTGACCGCGTGACGCTCGAGGTTGCAGATCTTGGGCGGGGCTTCGATCCGGCGGCGACGAACGGTGGCTACGGATTGCGATCGATGCGGGAGCGTGCCGCTCGACTGGGCAGCCGTCTCGATGTCCAAACGGGGCCCGGCACTGGCACACGCATCAGCCTGCACGTGGTCGGCGCATGACCGATGCCATTCGTGTCCTCATCGTCGACGACCATCCGGTTGTCCGAGATGGGCTGCGTGGCATGCTCACCGGCGACGACATCGAGGTCATCGGCGAGGCTGGTGACGGTGACGCGGCGGTGCTGGAGGCCCTTCGACTCGAACCGGACGTCGTGCTCATGGATCTGCGCATGCCAGGCAGCGACGGCGTCACGGCGACCGGTCAGCTGTCCCAGCGGCTTCCCAGCGCCCGAGTCCTCGTCCTGACGACCTACGACACGGACGCGGACATCCGCCGAGCACTGGATGCCGGCGCCGACGGATACCTGCTCAAGGACGCGCCGCGGGACGAGCTCCTGCGGGCCATTCGAACGGTTGCCGCTGGCCGGGTCGCGCTGGCCGCAAGCGTCGCCGGCAGGGTTGTCGAGCACTTGCGCGGCGACGGCGACGTCCTGTCATCTCGAGAGCTGGACGTGCTCCGGCTCGTGGCCGGCGGCCGCACCAATCGCGCCATCGCGCGTGCACTGGACATCTCCGAGGCCACGGTCAAGACGCATCTCGTACACATATTCCGAAAGCTCGGCGTCGCGGACCGCACGGCCGCCGTCACCACCGCACTCGAGCGCGGCGACATCACCCTCGCCTGAATCTGGTGGCGGGAGAGCCCAGATCACGCGTGAGTCCGGGCGCCCGACGCGCGCCAGCCGTCAGTCGGTTGGGACGAGGCGCACGTGGGGGAGTGTGCCTCCGGGACCCTGCATGACAGCCCGATCGTGTCGGGAGAGGCATTCGATTACTGAACGCGCTGCGTGCGGGTCGACGTCTCCCACGGACAGCATGGTCCCGCCATCGTCCAGCGTCAGGATGTGCATCCCGGGGTCGTAGGTTGCCGTGCAGTCCAGCAGGGACAGTTCCTCGGGAGGCGCCGCGCGCGTCCAGGTGACGACGACGCGCGTGTTCGTCACGAGCACGACGCGGCCGCGGCGGCCGGCCAGCTCTCGGCCGACTGCCGACGCGAGCACCGGCTCCCCGGGGTCGAGATGACGCTGGGCTCGAGCGACGTGACGATGATGGTGGCGCATGCGGTCACAGACCTCCTCCTTCATTCATCGACGCTGGAGGCACATTCCTTGATGCGCCGGCGGTGGCTGGCGTCGCACGTGACGGCAGGCCGACGCCGGTTCAGTCGCGGGAGCCCCACCACCGTCCGATGCGCCATCCGGCCCACACGGCAACGGCGAGCATCGCGAGGATCGTCGCCGCGAAGGCAGCAGCCAGCTCGGGTCGCTCACCACTGATTGCCGCTCGGGCGGGCACGGCGGCGCGCGCACGCAGGTCCGGTTCACGTGCCTGTTCGAGGAGGCGATCGAGCAGGTCGTCCGGCGCCGACGCGTCCTCGGTCGCGGCAGCTGCGCTGCTGCCGATGTCGGCAAGCCGAGCGGACACCTCGCGCTGGCGTGCCAGCTCCTGCGTGCACGAGGCGCAGCTCGCCAGGTGGCGCTCGACCAGTCGGCGTCGCCATGCTGGCAGCTCCTCCGCCACGAAGCGCGGGAGCTGACGCTGCGTCCGGTCGTGCCGATCCTGGTGCCAGTCCCTCATCGCGACACCGCCTCTCGGAGCCGAGCATGTGCCCGATGCAGCCGCACCTTCGCCGCAGACTCGCTGATGCCGAGCGCCGCGGCCGTCTGCTTGGTCGACAGGCCCTGGATGTCGCGCAGGGCGATCACCGACTGGTCCTCCTGCGACAGGGTCGCCATGGCTGCCGTCACCTCGTCAGTCTGCTCGCTGTCCACGACCTGTGACTCGACGTCCTCGTCGGCTTCGACCGCCCGGGCTTCGCCGGGGAGCGCGAAGGGCTCGTGTCCGGCCAGCGTGCCACGTGCGGCTGCATCGCCGCGCTTGCGGAGCGCTGTGGCGCACACGTTCTGGGTCACGCGGTACAGCCACGTGCCGAACGACGACTCCCCGCGGAATCCGAACACCGATCGCGTGACGCGAAGAAACACTTCCTGCGTCGCGTCGGCTGCGTCGGCCTCGTTGCCCAGCAGCCGCAGGCAGTGACGGTGCACCTGGACGTAGGTCGCACGGATGAGCTCCTCCATGGCGTCGGCGTCGCCGCGCTGCACAGCGCGCACCAAGGCTGCATCCACGTCCATGGATCCAGTGTCGCAGACAACGCTGGCAATCCACTCGCAGTCGCCGCGGGAATTGGGGTGTAACCAACCGGACGGTGGCGAGTCCAACATCACAGCGCCCCGGCACAACGCCTGGCGCACGACTCCCGCAAGGAGGGTGTCATGTACGCCTTCGCCATTCTCGTTGTCCTCACGCTGGCGCTCGCCGTCGTCCACCAGACGCTGAACGAGCTCCTGCCCGTCAAGACGCCGGACGCCCTGACCCGGACGGTCACGGTCGCGATCGCGATCCTGTTCGCCTGGGGCATCGACTACTCGGTGTTCACGGCCTTCGGCCAGACGCTCCGTGCTGAGTGGATGCACCCGGTCGTGACCGGTGTGGTCCTCGTCGCCTCCGGCGAGTTCATCCGCTCGGTCGTCCAGGCCCTGGCGCACCGCGCCGGTGAGCCGTCGGTCGAGGTTGCTCCCCAGCCCGGCCTGCGCGCCGCCTGACGCACGCAACCGCGCACCAACGATGGGCCCCGTCCTCGGACGGGGCCCATCGCAATCCGTCGCACAATCCGTCGCGCGGCAGCCCCTGCGAGCAGGAACGTGGGG